>NZ_JBWXVD010000004.1:0-150654 GCF_059901115.1 Fructilactobacillus sp. X7R4C1 | reverse complement strand
TACAAGTTTGGCGACAATAATCCCACCTTCCAAGTTGTCTTAAAGCACAAGACCAAGGAAGTTACGCCAGATAACCCAGGACAACCAGGTCAACCAGTGGATCCTAACAACCCAACGGGACCGAAGTATCCTGACGGAACAAGCAAGGACAACTTGACTAAGTCCATTACGAGAACCATTCACTACGTTTACGCCGACGGCAGTAAAGCCGCAGATGACCAAGTAGAAACGGTTACGTTCAACAGAACTGCCACCTTTGATGAAGTAACTGGTGAGATAACTTATGGTGCTTGGACATCTGACGATGATGTCTTTAGTTCGGTTGATTCACCAGCCATTACCGGTTATACCCCTGATCAAGCAACCGTTGGTTCCGAAACTGCCACTGCTGATACGAAAAATTCAGACGTTAAAGTCACCTACACTGCTAACGATGAGCAAGCTCACGTTCAGTACATTGACCAAGATGACAATAACCGAGTTATTACCACTGACAATCTAACTGGTAAGTTTGGTTCTAAGTCAGATTACTCAACCAAGGGTGAAATCGCTAAGCTAGAGGCTCAAGGCTACGAATTAGTCACTGACGGCTATCCAAATGGGTACGAATTTAATACCGATAATCCAACTTTCAAGGTTATCTTTAAGCACAAGACCAAGACGGTTACACCGGATAACCCTGGCCAACCGGGACAACCAGTTGATCCAGATAACCCAACGGGACCAAAGTACCCAGACGGAACTGGTGTAAATGACTTGACTAAGAACATTACGAGAACGGTGCACTACGTCTATGCTGACGGTAGTAAGGCCGCTAACGATCAAGTTGAGACCGTTACCTACACTCGAACTGCCACCTTCGATCAAGTAACTGGCAAGATTATCAGTTACGGCGACTGGACTACTAAGAATGCGGTCTTTAGCTCAATTGATTCTCCTGAAATTACGGGATATACTCCTGATAAAGCAACTGTTGGTTCACTCACCACTTCCCCTAATTCAGAGAATTCAACTGATACGGTTACCTACACTGCTAACGATGAGCAAGCTCACGTTCAGTACATTGACCAAGATGATGGTAATAGGGTTATCAAGACTGACAATTTAACCGGTAAGTTTGGTTCTAAGTCTGATTACAGTACAAAGAACGAAATTGCTAGCTTAGAGGCCCAAGGTTACGAATTAGTCACTGATGGTTATCCAAATGGGTATGAATTTAATACCGATAACCCAACCTTCAAGGTTGTCTTGAAACACAAGATGAAGACGGTTACCCCTGACAACCCAGGAAACCCAGGTGAACCAATTGATCCAAATAACCCAACGGGACCAAAATATCCTGATGGAACTAGTAAAGATAACTTAACCAAGTCAATTACGAGAACTATCCACTACGTTTACGCTGATGGTAGTAAAGCAGCTGATGATCAAGTAGAAACCGTTACTTTCACCAGAACGGCAACCTTTGACGAAGTAACTGGCAAGTTAACTTACAGTAACTGGACTTCAACTAACTCCGTCTTTGGACAAGTTGATTCTCCAGCCATTACTGGTTACACCCCTGATAAGACCAGTGTTAGTTCTGAAACTGCCACTGCTGATACACCTGACGGAAGTGTTACCGTTACGTACAATGCAAACGAACAAAAAGCAGTAGTTAACTATGTTGACGAAGATAACGGTGATGCCGTTCTTCATACTGATGACTTAACTGGTAAGTTTGGTAGTAAATCTGGTTACTCAACCAAAAATGAAATTGCCACTTTAGAAGCTAAGGGCTACGAGTTGGTATCCGACGGATACCCGGCTGATGGCTTTACTTTCAACACTGACAATCCAACCTTTACCGTTGTTTTGAAGCATAAGACTAAGACGGTTACGCCAGATAATCCGGGACAACCAGGTCAACCAGTTGATCCAAATAACCCAACGGGACCAAAGTATCCTGATGGAACTGGCGTAAATGATCTGACTAAGAACATTACAAGAACGGTGCACTACGTCTACGCTGACGGTAGTAAGGCCGCTGATGATCAAGTTGAGACCGTTACCTACACTCGGACTGCAACCTTCGATCAAGTAACTGGCAAGATCATTAGTTATGGTGACTGGACTACTAAGAATGCGGTCTTTGGTTCAATTAATTCTCCTGAAATTACAGGATACACTCCTGATAAAGCAACGGTTGGTTCACTCACCACTTCCCCTAATTCAGAGAATTCAACTGATACGGTTACCTACACTGCTAACGATGAACAGGCTCGTGTTCAATACATTGACCAAGATGATGGCAATAGGGTTATTAAGACTGATAACTTAACTGGTAAATTTGGTTCTAAGTCAGACTACAGTACGAAAGATGAAATCGCTAAACTAGAAGCTCAAGGTTACGAATTAGTCACTGACGGTTATCCAAATGGGTATGAATTTAATACCGACAACCCAACTTTCAAAGTTATCTTTAAGCATAAGACCAAGACGGTTACGCCGGACAACCCAGGAACTCCAGGACAACCAGTTGATCCAAATAACCCAACGGGACCAAAATATCCTGATGGAACTAGTGAAACTGACCTGACTAAGAACATTACGAGAACGGTGCACTACGTCTACGCTGACGGTAGTAAAGCTTCCGATGATAAAGTTGAAACGGTTACGTTCACAAGAACGGCAACCTTCGACCAAGTTACTGGTAAGATCATCAGCTACGGTGACTGGACTACTAAGAATGCCGTCTTTAGCTCAATTGATTCACCAGCAATTACTGGATACACCCCAGATAAAGCAAGTGTTGGTTCCGAAACTGCCACTGCTGACACACCGGACGGAACTATTACCGTTACGTACAATGCCAACGAACAAAAGGCGTTAGTTAACTACGTTGACCAAGATGATAATAACAATGTTATTCATTTTGATGACCTAAACGGTAAGTTCGGTACCAAGGCTAACTACAGTACTAAAGATGAGATTGCCAAGTTAGAAGCTCAGGGCTACGAATTAGTATCCGACGGATACCCCGCTGATGGTTTTACTTTCAACACGGACAATCCAACCTTTACCGTTGTCTTGAAACACAAGACCAAGACGGTTACACCGGACAATCCAGGAACTCCAGGTCAACCAGTGGATCCAAACAATCCAGACGGACCTCATTATCCAGACGGAACTGGTGTAAATGATCTAACTAAGAACATTACGAGAACGGTTCACTATGTTTATGCTGACGGTAGCAAGGCTTCTGATGATAAAGTTGAAACGGTTACGTTTACAAGAACGGCCACCTTTGATGAAGTTACTGGTAAGGTAACTTACAGTAACTGGACTTCAACGAATGCCGTCTTTGGACAAATTGATTCACCAGCCATTACTGGTTACACACCAGATAAGACAAGTGTTGGTTCAGAAACAATTGGACCTGACGCAACGAATTCTAGTGTTACCGTTACCTACAATGCCAACGATGAAAAGGCTCAAGTTGAGTACATCGACCAAGACGATGGTAACAAGGTTATTAAGACTGATGGCTTGAACGGAAAATTCGGTTCTAAGTCGGACTACAGTACGAAAGATGAAATCGCTAAACTAGAAGCCCAAGGATATGAACTTGTATCTGACGGATTCCCAGGTGATGGCTACACCTTCAATACTGATAACCCAACTTTCAAGGTTGTTTTGAAACACAAGACCAAGGAAGTTACTCCAGATAATCCAGGAAACCCTGGTCAACCAGTTGATCCAAACAACCCAACTGGACCAAAGTATCCTGATGGAACCAGCAAGAATGACTTGACCAAGACCATTACGAGAACGGTTCACTACGTTTACGCTGATGGTAGCAAGGCTTCAGAAGACCGCATTGAAACGGTTACGTTCAACAGAACCGCAACCTTCGATGAGGTTACTGGCAAGGTAACTTACAGTAACTGGACTTCAACGAACGCTGTCTTTGGTTCAATTATTTCACCAACAATTACCGGATACACCCCTGATAAGGCAACGGTTGGTTCAGAAACTGCCACGGCTGACACGCCAGATTCAAGTGTCACGGTTACCTACAACGCCAACGATGAAGTTGTTCACATTAACTACGTTGACCAGGATAACGGCAATGCGGTTATTCACAATGACACCGTTAACGGTAAGTTTGGTAGCAAGGCTGATTACAGTACAAAAGATGAAATCGTTAAGTTAGAAGCGCAAGGATATGAATTAGTATCCGACGGATACCCTGCGGATGGCTTTACTTTCAACACTGATGGTCCAACCTTTACGGTTGTGCTCAAACACAAGAGTAAGGAAGTTACGCCAGACAATCCAGGAACTCCAGGACAACCAGTGGATCCAAACAATCCAACGGGACCGAAGTATCCTGACGGAACCAGCAAGTCCGACCTAACTAAGAACGTTACTAGAACCATTCACTACGTTGATAAGAATGGGAACAAGTTAGCTGATGATGTGGTTCAATCAACGACCTTTACTAGAACGGCAACGTTTGATCAAGTTACTGGTCAGGTAACTTACAGTGCATGGACGACTAAGAGTGACGTCTTGAGTGGGGTTAACTCGCCAGTTATCAATGGTTACTACACCAACACTGCTTCAGTTGGACAAGCAACGGTTAACGCTGATTCTAACGACTCTGAAGTAACCGTTGTCTACTACGCCTTAGGTCACTTAGTTCCTGATGTTCCGGGCAGTAACCCGATCGTTTATCCAAATGATCCCAACAACCCAAGTGATGCCGGTAATCCACTTATCCCTGACATTCCTGGATACACTCCGGTTGATAAGAACGGGAACAAGTTGGTCCCTGGCACACCATATCCGATCGATCACAATGATTTAGGGAAAGATACCCCAATTCATTATGTGAAGAATGCTGAACCATCAACTCCGGTAACTCCAAACAAACCAGAGAAACCTTCAGCACAACCGGAACAACCAGAACCAACTAAGCCAAGTGCACCAAAGGAAGTTCCGGCCGCACAACCGGAGGCTCCGAAGGCTAAGCAGGCCCCACAAACTCCTGCTAAAGCACCGGCTCAACCAGCTAAGCCCAAAGCAAAGCAAGCTCCAGCAGCTAAGCCAGCTAAAAAGTCTGAAAAGAAGACGACGTTACCACAAACTGGTCAAAGTTCTGATAGCTTCTTAAGCCTGATCGGAACCATGCTTCTGTCACTTCTCAGCTTCTTTGGCTTAGGGAAATGGTTTAAAGACAAAAAAGAAACCAAGTAAGTTTGTGATTTAAAGATTAAGCGAGATTAATAAGTTTAAAGGCTAACATCCATTTTGGGTGTTAGCCTTTTTATAAATCCATACTTTTAGGGATTCATACCGATATTTAATCTGTGTGAGTCTTTTTTTCTTACCGGAAATGTGTTTGGTATTAAACCATTTACCATATTCTTGAAATGTTTGCTTTAATGTTAAAAGAATATTTAGTCATAATAAAAGGCTCCAAATCAGTTAGTTTTTGCCTAACCATTTTGGAGCCTATTAA
The DNA here is from genome assembly GCF_059901115.1 of Fructilactobacillus sp. X7R4C1. Lineage (NCBI taxonomy): Bacteria > Bacillati > Bacillota > Bacilli > Lactobacillales > Lactobacillaceae > Fructilactobacillus > Fructilactobacillus sp. X7R4C1. Next base: position 145,148 of record NZ_JBWXVD010000004.1, on the reverse strand, counting down.
TGTCTAACAATTACAGAGCACTTCATAAATTAATAAATTGTTTTTTAATGACAAATTATTAGTCAACGTTTTCACGTCGAACCACACAGGTACCTTCAGGAACTTCGAAATCTTTTTGAATCAAAGTTAATTTTCCGGTATCGGCGTCTCGTGAGTAAAGAGTAGCATTGTCACTGTTTTGGTTAGCAACGATAAACATTGATTCATCGGCACTAAAGTTAAAGTCGCGAGGGAACTCACCTTCACTTGAAATCAATTGAATTCGTTTTAAATCACCATTTGGTTTAATCTTAAAGACCGCAATTGAATCGTTACCACGGTTTGAGACATAGACAAAGCGGTTGTCCTTTGAAACTTTGATTCCAGCAGCACCGTTGTGACTTTCCCAATCGTCAGGAATGGTTGAAACAATTTGTTGAACCGTGAATAATCCAGCCTCTTCGTTGTAGTCAATCACAGCAACTTTACTGCTTAGTTCACCAACAAGGTAACCCTTGCCAGTTCCTGGAACAAAAGTAATGTTTCGTGGTCCAAAGCCAGGGTGAGCATTGACTTCGCTGACTAAGTTTAATTTACCTTGATCAGAAACGTCATAGAGGTAGACGCGGTCAAGACCAAGGTCACACACTACCAGTCGATTATCAGGAGTTAGGTTAGCATAATGAGGGTGTGGTCCATCAGCTTGTTCAGGAAGTGGCCCAGGAATTCCATTATCTTGGGCACGATCGGTAAGCTTTAAAGTGCCATCTTTTTGGATTTTGTAAACGCTGGCGTGTCCCATGTGGTAGTTGGCGGTAAAGACAAATTGGCGTCTTTCGTCAATGGAAACAAAGGCGGCTGAAGTACCCTTTTCGATGCATTCCTGCATTTCTTTAGCTGGGATGGTTTTACCATCGAAAGTTGCTACTCCACCACGGAGTTCTGGTTCGTCCATATTACGATCAACGGCGTAGATCTTGTGGGCTTTTGACTCGGCAAGATATGTAGGACTCCCAATCTCGGCTACTAATTGAGTGTTTTGTAATCTTTTTTGGTCGGTATCTAACTCGATTTGGTAGATACCCTGGCTAGCATTAATGGTGTAAGTTCCAATTAAATATTTTTCAATCATGATCTCAATTCCCTCCTAATATATACAGTTTCATTTTGCCACAAAAGTGATCCTTTTGCAGTCGAAATGTATTTTTATTTATTCAAGTTTCAAATTTTATGGATGGCAAAAGTAGTAATCGTGACGGAAATGAAATTAGTTTAGTAAATCCTATTGACGTGTCACGTGAGCGGTGTAAACTATTGGAAATTTCACCTATCAACTACTCGTGAAATTATCAACAGGTTTGGAGGGATGAAAATGGGAAGCAAAGCAAAATTTGTTAACTCATCAAACGAACTTTTTGCTGGTTCGTTTGGCATCGAGATCGAGGAGGAACGGGTTGATCTGAATCATGACAGTCTCTCTCGCTACGCTCACAGACGTGAATTAGGTGATCGACGAGGGAAAACCCACTTTCAGACTGACTTTGCTGAGTGTATGGAAGAATTGGTAACGGATAAACACACGACCACCAAAGGAGTGCTCCTACAAATGCGATCACTTCAGTCTATTCTTCATGGAACACTAGAACCAAGTGAGATTATTTGGCCGATGTCGATGCCACCCAAACTTGATGAAGATGATGTTAATTTTGTAAGAAAGACGTTTAAGCGTTTTTGGATGGATGATTATCGCAAATGGCTCGTGAGACGCTACGGAATTTTTCGTCAAATCATGTGTGGTATTCATTTTAACTATTCACCCAGTGCTCAAATTATTGAGATTTTTCAACGAAATTATTCCATTGATAGTCGGAAAGGGGCACAGTCAGAGCTATTGTTTCAAATTGCTCAACAATTGGTAGGATATCGTTGGCTTTTAACGTACCTTTTTGGGGCCAGCCCGCTATCAGAAAATCCAGAAGATCACTTATTCGGTGCTGAAAAAAGGATTGTCCCAGTCCGTTCTTTACGTTCCAGTCAATACGGATACGAAAACTTGGATAATATCCATGTTTCTTACGCTAGTTTGAGTCAATACGTAAACAACTTGCAGCATGAGGTTAATTCCCACAAATTATTTTCCGAGAGTGAGTTTTATGGTCCGGTGCGCTTGAAGGCTAAAGATGGGATTAATTCTGTTAAGGAAGAGGGATTCGACTATCTTGAACTTCGGACCCTTGATCTTGATCCATTTGACTTTTTAGAGATTAATTTAAAAACTTTAAATTTCATCCATCTTATAATAGTTGACGGGATTGTTAATCCTCAGAAATGGACTGACGAAAGTTTAAATGAAGCAAAAGATCAAAATAATCGGGTCGCTTTACAACATCCAACTGCTCCGTTACCACCATCTTTACAGAGTAAGACTTATCGGGTCTTGGATCAGCTTGATGAATTAATTGAACATGCTCCTAATGATTTAAAACCAGAGCTAGTTCAAGCTAATGAGGCCGCTAGAAATAAAGTTGATAATCCAAACTTGACACCATCCGCAAAACTAATGAAATATGCTGAGAATCGCTCATTAATGAATTTTGGAATTCAGCGCGGTGAGCAACTAAAAAAAGAGTATGAAAATCAGAGCCTTGAGGATGCTTTTCCTGGGGTTCAACCAGATACAGTTAATCAATACATTGAGAAACAAAAGGGAGTTTAATGAGTATTCATTAACTCTCTTTTTTGAATCATCCTGAGACTATATAAATGACACACCCGGTATGTTATACTTATAAGAGTTTGGAGGCATCAAAATGGCAGATAACGAACAATTTGTGATTATCACGGGCATGAGTGGAGCAGGTAAGACACTGGCCATGCAAACATGTGAAGATTTAGGGTACTTTTGCGTTGATAATATCCCACCTTCTTTAATTCCGAAGTTCATGGAATTGGTTCACACTTCTAGTGAAATTAAGAAGGTTGCTTTAGTAATTGATTTAAGGGCCCCAGCCTCATACCACGAAATTGTTGATACTTTGGTTAATATGTCTAACGACAAAGACACTGAGGATCAGGTGATTTTTCTCGATGCCTCTGACGAAAAATTAGTGTCTCGATATAAAGAAAGCCGGAGAACCCATCCCTTAGCACGAAAAGGGCGGGTAGTTGACGGAATTGAAAAAGAACGAAAATTAATGAAAAGGGTCAAAGACTCTGCTGATCTTGTTATTAATACAAGTGATTTGACCCCACAGGAATTACGTGAGGAAATCATTCATAAGTTTAAGCTCTCTCATTCAGAGCCATTTCACGTTGAATTAATGTCATTTGGATTTAAATATGGGCTTCCAATCGATGCTGACATTATTTTGGATGTGCGTTTTTTAAAGAATCCATTTTATGTGGTTAAGTTAAGAAGTAAGACTGGAAAAGATCAAGATGTTTATGACTACGTTATGAACCAAGATGAAGCTAATGAATTTTATGAAAAAGTCTTTGACCTCGTTAAATTTACGTTACCTAAATTTAAAAAAGAAGGAAAATCGACTGTCACCATGGCAATCGGTTGTACTGGCGGTCAACATCGTTCGGTTGCAATGGTTGAACGATTGGCTAAGGATATCAAGGATCAACTTGGATATCCAGTTAATGTTACCCATAGAGACATTAACCGTCACAAAGGGGTTAAATAAATGATTGATAAAGTAGGTAAAAGAATCGGACGTCCTAAAATGGTTGTAATTGGAGGAGGAACCGGTTTACCTGTAATTTTAAAAAGTTTGAAAAAGCGTGATGTTGATATTACCGCCGTTGTCACGGTGGCTGATGATGGGGGGTCATCAGGGATCCTTAGAAACTACATTAATGTTTTGCCACCGGGAGATATTCGCAATGTTATAGTGGCACTTTCGACGTTGCCTCAGATTGATTTGGATATCTTTCAGTATCGCTTTGAATCTTCCGACAAGTTTCTTGCTGGGCATGCCATTGGCAATTTAGTAATTGCGGCGCTTTCTGAAATGAGTGGCGGCTTTTTTGATGCCATCCAAAAGTTGACCGACATTATGAAGGTCGACGGGCATGTGTATCCGGTGTGTGATGAAAGTTTAGAACTACATGCTGAGTTTTCCGACGGGACGACCATGTCTGGAGAATCTGAAATTACCAATTCTGACAAAATGATTAAAAAAGTGTGGGTTGAATCTACTGATGGCAATAAGAAGCCAGAGGCAGTTCCAAGTGTGATCAATGCGATCATGAACGCTGACCAAATTGTTTTGGGACCGGGAAGCTTGTTTACCAGTATCTTACCCAACCTGATGGTTGATAATGTTGGCAAAGCGGTTACTGAGACCGACGCGGAAGTTGTTTATATTTGTAATATCATGACTCAGAAGGGTGAAACCGATAATTTCACTGATGCTGATCATGTCCGGGTTTTAAATCATCATTTGAAAACTAATTTTATCGATACCGTTTTGGTTAACAATAAAAAAGTTCCAGCGAGTTACATTGATCATCAACGCTGGGGTGATGAAGCTCAACCAGTGAAATCTGATTTTAAGGGTTTAAAGAAACAAGGTTGTCGGGTAATCTCTTCTGATTTTCTTGAATTAAGAGACCACGGAGCTTTTCATAATGGACTATTAGTGTCCGACGAACTTATTCGTTTATTAGGGCAACCTAAAATTCGCCATTAGGGGATGATTAGATGTCATATGCTAGTGACGTCAAAAAAGAATTAACTAACCTAGAAGTCCATCGAGCTAACGCAAAAGCGGAACTGATGGCATTGATTCGAATGAATGGAACACTTAAAATATCCGAAAAACACCTGGTGTTAGATGTTCAGTCCGAAAATCCAGCAATTGCTAGACGACTGTATCAACTTTTACTTCAGTTTTATCACGTTGAAGGAGAAGTTCTGGTTCGAAAAAAGATGAAACTAAAAAAGAACAATCTATACGTGGTGCGTTTGAATCATCATGTAAGAGCAATCTTGGATGATTTGGGCATTTTGGATGGAAACAAGATTATTGAACGAGTGCCATTAGAGTTACTTAAAGATGATGGGCAGGTTCGTTCTTACTTACGTGGTGCATTCCTAGCGGGGGGATCCGTTAATAATCCAGAAACATCTCGGTATCACCTTGAAATTTATTCAACGTATGAGAATCATAACGAAATGATTGCGGAGATGATGAATCGTTATCATTTGGGCGCTAAAACTACCACGAGACGAAGCGGGTGTATTGCGTACCTGAAAGAAGCTGAAAAGATTGCGGATTTTCTGCAACTAATTGGGGCCACTAATTCTATGTTAAAATTTGAGGACATTCGAATTGTTAGAGACATGAGGAATTCCGTTAACCGACTTGTAAACTGTGAAAATGCCAATATGAATAAGGTAGCCAACGCATCAACTAAGCAAATTGAAAACATTCAGTTTATAAAGGAAACCGTGGGGCTTAAAAAGTTGCCACCAAAGCTTCGAGACGTTGCCGAGGTTCGCATGAAGCATCAAGAAGTGAGTTTAAAGGAGTTAGGTGATTTGGTTCCAGGAGGACCGATTTCTAAGTCCGGCGTGAATCATCGGTTACGCAAGATTAATGAGTTTGCAACTCAATTACGTTCCGATAATGCCTAATGAAACGAACAAAAAAGCAGCAATTAGAATAATTCTAATTGCTGCTTTTGTTATAAACAGAAACTAATTATTTTTTGTCAGAACTGTTTTTCATGATACCATCAATCAAACCGTAATCGACTGCTTCGTCAGCAGTAAGATAATTGTCTCGTTCAGTATCACGGTTAACTCTTTCAAGGGGTTGACCGGAATTTTCGGCAAGTAATTCATTAATCATCTTACGAGCACGCAAAATTTCTTTTGCGGCGATTTCGATTTCAGTTTGTTGACCTTGAGCACCACCAGATGGTTGGTGAATCATGATTTGAGCATGTGGCAATGCAAAGCGCTTCCCCTTGGCACCAGATGAAGCCAAGACACTGGCCATTGATGCTGCCATCCCCATTACGATGGTTTGAACATCGGCGTGGATGAAGTTCATCGTATCGTAGATTGCCATTCCAGAAGTGATAACACCACCTGGTGAGTTGATGTACAAGTAGATATCTTTGTCAGAGTCTTGAGCATCCAAGAACAATAGTTGAGCAATAATTGCGTTAGCCATATCATCCTGGATTTCACCGGATAACATAATGATTCGGTCTTTTAGAAGACGTGAGTAAATGTCATATGCACGTTCACCTTGTGGTGAGTTTTCGATGACAGTTGGAACTAAATTCATATCCATACTCCTCCTTTGATAATTTCAAATTATATCAAGTTATAGAAATCATTCTACATTAAAGGTCAATAAAGGTCAAAAACTTTGCTTGATGATAATTATGCAATTGATTCACGTGAGTATTTGTGTAAATCAACTTCTTTATTGTAGTTCATCTTGGTGTCTTCTGGGAAGTAAACACCATACCAAAGAATGAAAGTGTAGATGGTAAAGATCTTTTGCATGCTGGATTTACCTTCCATGTGTTCTTTCAGGATGCGGTCTAATTCATCCACATTAAAGAACTTTTGGGCAATATCGGAATGAAATGCTATTTCGATTTTATCATGGTATTTGGGTTCTTTGATCCATTGTGCGATTGGGGATGGGAAACCTAGTTTTTCTTTGTCGGCAACGACCTTTGGTACTTGCGAGGAAGCCGCTTTTCGAAAGGCCACTTTAGTGATTGGATTGCCGTCCTTATCAAATGAAATTCGGGTCTTAGTTGGCATCGTTTTGGCGAATTCTGCTACGTCTTTGTCAACTAGTGGAGTTCGAACTTCAAGACTGTTAGCCATGCTCATCCGGTCAGCCTTTTGCAGGATATCAAAGGGTAACCAGGTGTTAATGTCAAAGTACTGTTCCTGCGTTACTTCATCCTTACCGGCTACTTCATCAAAAATGTGTTTGGTGTATTGACCAGTATCAAAGTTAAGTGATTTATCTTTTAAGACGCGCTCACGATCGTGCTCGTCAAACACGTAGTTAACCCGATAGTATCGTTCATACAACGGTTGAGCACCACGAATTAAGAAACGACGACCGTGAAAACGTGGGAGTGATGAGGCGATTTTACCGAGAGCGGTTCTAACAAACTTTGGTACCATCTTTTGGTACTTCTCAAAGGTAAAAGCTTCAAGGTACGTATTGTATCCGCCAAAGAATTCATCAGCACCTTCACCGGATAATGAAACAATTAGGTCTTTTCTAGTACTATGTGACAGGTAGTAAAGTTGTGGAGCAGAAGGATTAGACAGTGGTTCGTCCATGTAGTACATCATAGTAGGAAGGAAATCGAAGTAATCCTCACCATCAATTGTGGTGGCCGTGTTCTTTTGTCCAATTTCTTTTGCAAACTTAGTTGACCATTTTAATTCACTGTATTTAGAACCGTTAAACCCAAGTGAAAATGATTGCATGGGTTTAATCTTAGCGGCTTCATTGAGCACATAACTGGAATCGACACCGCTTGAGAGAAAACTACCCAAAGGAACGTCAGACGCCATGTGTGCCTTAACACTGTCATCAACTAATCCTTCGATCTTTTTAGCGTCCCCATCAATGGTTTGCGAATTATCAATGTGATCGTAGTTGTACTTGTAGTACGTGTCAGTGGTAGTCTTACCATCTTTATAGATGAAATACTGTCCTGGCATCACCTTATAAACGTTTTTAAACATTGTTTCTGCTGATGGGATGAATTCAAAACTTAAGTGAACTGGTAATAATTTGGTATTCAGTTCCTTTTTAAAATTAGGGTTTGCCAAAAAGGCCTTGATTTCGGATCCCCACATGAAGTTCGTTCCATCATCATAGTAGTAGAGTGGTTTGATACCAAAGTGGTCTCGAGCTCCGAAGACCTGGTGTTTCTTTGAATCGTAGATTGTAAATGCAAACATTCCGCGAAGCTTTGAAAGTAATTTTTTCGGACCCCATGCTTCGTATCCGCGAATTAAAACTTCTGAATCACAGTCAGTATCAAATTTTTGACCTACTGCAATTAATTCTTTTTGTAAATCTTTATAATTATAAATCTCACCATTAAAGGTTAAAACGTCGGTATCATTATCACCAAACATTGGTTGATGACCATTGGCTAAGTCAATGATTGATAAACGACGAAAACCCATTGAGATTTCATCATTTTGGAAGAAACCATCATCATCTGGTCCACGGTGTTTAATTCTTTTAGCCATGCTTTTGATAGTATCCTTCGGGATATTATTTTGGTTAATATAACCAGTAAATCCACACATAGTATCCTCTCCTTTTCAATTGCTTATTAAATTGATTATTTCTGCTAACCAAACTCCATTAACTATCTTAAGTTGTTCGCACACAAAAGGCTAGCTATGTATGGCTAGTCTCAATAAAATATTAATAAATTTGTCTATTTAACGGTTACATTATGGGTTACATTGCTTACAGAACAGCCCTGGTTAGCCGGAACTGTCTAATTAATTTTTAGACGAACGTTTAACCGTCATCCGCTTTAACGGAAACAAGATTCCAAGAATCAAGCCAATACTTAATGTAAATGAAAACATAATTATACCAATAATGGTTCCGACTTTCATCATTAAATCATGACTAAGCATGGCATCAAGATTGATAACACAACCAATTATAAAGATTACTACCCATAATATCGGAGATAAAATCTCGACCTTTTTCATTAAAGGTTTGTCTTGTGTAATGGTTTTCCAGTTCTTCTCATAGAGAATAATGATGCAAATGTCAATCACGAAGAGGGGGATTAACCAAAGGTCACGTAAATTAAAGGGCACAATAAATAATATTATCCCAATTACGAGTAAGACCAGCTCAAAAAAGTAAGCATACTTTGAGATATAACCATACCGTTTTATACGGATCATCTTTTGTCTAAAACTTAATTTTGGTTTGTGGCTATTTTCAGGTTTGTTACCGATCAGGTTACTGACTGGAACTTGATAAAGGGTAGCAAGGTTGCTTATCGCATTTTGATCAGGTTTACTTCTACCATTTTCCCACGCTGAAATGGTTTTTCTTGAAACGTTAATTTTATTGGCAACTTCTGCTTGAGTTAATTGATTTTGTTTTCGATATTTTTTAAGGTTTGCGTTTAATTTCATATATAAGTTCCTACAGTTCGACTTAACCTCTATTATAACGGTAATGGTCAATTGAAAGAAATTAAAAGCAGTGAGCGAGACTCTCTCACTGCTTTATGCGCATGGACGGAATCGAACCGTCATCTCAAGAACCGGAATCTTACGTGCTATCCATTACACTACACGCGCAACACAATATTAAATATAGTAGATTAGAGGAAAAAACTCAAGATAATAATGGTTTTTAATTACAAATGGGGTTTGTTTTTGCTATACTATTTCTGGTAATGAATTTCGAATTCATTGTCACAATTTTATCGCTTGTGGCTTGTCATTTGGTGTTTTTAATCACTGACATGATTTGGCAAAAGTGTTAAGATGTGAATGTATTAAAATTTGATTATTCCAAAAGGAGGAAGCATATTATGACTACAAAAATTGGTCTTAATGGTTTCGGAAGAATTGGTCGTCTAGCATTCAGACGTATCCTTGAATTGAATTCAAGTGATATCGAAGTTGTAGCAATTAATGATTTAACTACCCCTTCAATGTTAGCTTACCTATTAAAATATGACTCAGTTCATGGTCGCTTTGACGGTGACGTTTCAGCTACTGAAGATGCAATTATCGTTAATGGTACTCGTATCCCAGTTTATGCAGAACGTGACGCAAAGAACATTCCTTGGGTTAAAAATGATGGTGTTGACTTCGTACTTGAATGTACCGGTTTCTACACATCAAAAGAAAAAGCACAAGCTCACCTTGACGCTGGTGCAAAGCGTGTCTTGATTTCAGCACCTGCTGGTCAAATGACTACTGTTGTTCCTGGTGTTAACATGGATGATTTGACTTCAGAAGACAAGATCGTTTCTGCTGGTTCATGTACCACTAGTTGTTTAGCACCTATGGCTTACTGGTTGAACAAAGACTTCGGCGTTAAGTTAGGTACTATGACTACTGTCCATGCTTACACTGCTTCACAAGCACTTCAAGATGGTCCACGTAGCGCTAAGTTACAAAACAACCGTGCCGCAGCTATTAACACTGTACCTCACTCAAGTGGTGCTGCTAAAGCTATCGGTTTGGTTATTCCAGAACTTGATGGTGTCCTTAAAGGTCACGCACAACGTGTTGCCGTAGCTGATGGTTCATTAACTGAATTAGTAGCTGTCTTAGACAAGAACGTTACTGCTGAAGAAGTTAACGATGCTATGAAGAGTCATGCAAACGATGCCTTTGGTTACGCTGATGACTACATGGTTTCAACCGACGTTATCGATGACTCACACGGATCAGTATTTGATCCAGGTCAAACTGAAATCACCCAAAGTGGTGACACTCAATTAGTTAAGACTGTTGCTTGGTACGATAACGAATGGGGCTTCACTTGCAACATGGTTCGTACCTTGTTGAAATTTGCTACTCTATAATTTTAGATTGCAACTTTGAAAAGGCGGAGGAGGGAAATCTCTTCCGTCTTTTCCTTTATAAAATATAACTAACACTGGAGGCAATCACGATGGCAAAAGTAATCGTTGATGATTTAGATGTTCAAGGTAAAAAAGTTCTGATGCGTGTTGATTTTAACGTTCCAATTAAGGACGGTAAAATTGGTGATGACAACAGAATCGTTGCTGCTCTTCCAACAATCAAGTACGTAATTGATCATGGTGGTAAAGCAATCTTATTCTCTCATTTAGGCAGAATTAAAACAGAAGATGATAAACCCGGTTTATCACTTCGCCCAGTTGCAGAAAAATTAGCTGAATTGCTTGGCAAACCAGTTACATTTGTTCCTGTTACTGAAGGTCCGCAGCTTGAAGAGGCAATTGACAACATGTCTGATGGCCAAGTCCTTTTGGTACAAAATACTCGTTATGAAGATGTTGTTAATGGTAAGAATGTTAAACGTGAATCTGGTAATGACCCTAAGTTAGGGGAATACTGGGCTTCACTTGGTGATGAATTCATTAATGATGCGTTTGGAACTGCTCATAGAGAACATGCTTCAAACGTTGGGATCGCTAAAGCAATGGAAAAGGCTGGTAAGCCAGTTGCTGCCGGATACTTGATGGAAAAAGAAATTAAGTTTTTAGGTAACGCTGTTGATAATCCAAAGCATCCATTTATCGCAATTCTTGGTGGTGCTAAAGTTTCCGACAAAATTGGTGTGATCGATCACTTGTTGGACAAGGCTGATAAGATTATTATCGGTGGTGGAATGACCTATACATTCTATGCCGCTAAGGGAATCCCAGTTGGTAATTCACTTGTTGAAAAAGATAAGATTGATGTTGCTAAAGATATCCTTAAAAAAGGTGGCGACAAGATCGTCTTACCTGTTGACTCAGTGGTAGCCGACAAGTTTTCAAATGATGCAAAGGCTGAAGTCGTTGATGGTGGAATTCCAGACGGCATGATGGGTCTTGACATTGGTCCTAAGAGTATTAAATTATTCGAAGACGTTTTAAGGGACGCCAAGACCGTTGTTTGGAACGGACCAATGGGTGTCTTTGAATTTCCTAAGTTTGCTAAGGGAACCTTGGCAATTGGTAAATTCTTGGGTACATTAACTGATGCTACTACCATCGTTGGTGGTGGAGACTCAACTGCTGCTGTTAAGGAATTGGGTGTAGCTGATAAGCTTACCCATATCTCAACTGGTGGGGGAGCTTCGCTTGAATATCTTGAAGGTAAGACTCTTCCAGGGATTGCATCAATTTCTGATAAAAAGTAATTTAAAAGTCACCGATTTAATCGGTGACTTTTTTGTTTGTATCAATTTTCTAGCTTATTGCTTCTCTTTCGGCTAAAATGTAGGTAAAGATGAATTATGAGAGGAGAAGTATCATGCGTATTCCCTTTATTGGTGGGAACTGGAAAATGAACTTGTCTTTAGATGAAGCAGTTCAATTTGTGATTGATATCAAAGATAAAATACCAGATCCTAAAAACGTTGAAACAGCTCTTGCAGCTTCACCGTTATTTCTTGAATCAATGCTTAAAGCCAACGGATCGAGTCCATTGCACGTAACAGCTGAAAATTGCTTTTACAAAAATGAGGGTGCTTATACTGGAGAAGTTAGTCCTAAAGCTCTCAGTCAGATGGGAATCCCGTACGTGATCGTTGGTCATTCTGAAAGACGTCGTTACTTTAACGAGACTAATGACATCATTAATAAGAAGGTTCATGCGGTTTTAAATAACAATATGAAACCGATATTATGTTGTGATGAAACGATGGGACGACTTGAGACTGGTGATCGAATCCACTGGGTAGTTAACCAGGTTACCGCTGGTTTAAAGAGTGTTTCTGAAAAGGACGCTTTAAAGGTCGTTATTGCCTATGAACCAAGTTGGGCAATCGGGACCGGTCATAGTGCTTCAACTACCGAAGCGGAAGAGGGATGTTACCTAATTAGACAAACTTTAGCTGACATTTACTCGGATGATATTGCTAACCAGATTCGAATCTTATATGGTGGAAGTGTGGACCCAAATAACATCATCTCGCTTATGAAACAAATTGATATTGACGGGATTTTAGCCGGTAAAAGTAGTCTTGAACCAAAGGAATTTTTGGAGCTTGCGAATTACCAAGATTTGCAAAATAATTAGTTATTATGATTGCAAGTTAAAGCCTAAACTAATAGAATTAAGTTGACCTTTAAATATAGGTAACAAATTCACTAAGGAGAGATAACATGTCAATTATTTCTGATATTTATGCTCGCGAAGTATTGGATTCACGTGGAAATCCAACTGTTGAAGCTGAAGTTTACACAGAAGACGGTGCAATGGGCCGTGGAATCGTCCCATCTGGTGCCTCAACTGGTGAACACGAAGCCGTAGAACTTCGTGACGGAGACAAAAATAGATATATGGGTAAGGGTGTTACTAAAGCTGTTAGCAACGTTAATAACATTATTGCCAAACAAATCGTTGGTTTCGATGTAACTGATCAATTAGGTATTGACCAAGCTATGATCAAACTTGATGGCACTCCAAATAAGGCTAAGTTAGGTGCTAACGCAATCTTAGCCGTTTCAATTGCTGCTGCTAGAGCTGCAGCTGACGAACTTGGCGTTCCATTATATAACTACTTAGGTGGTTTCGATGCACATGTTCTTCCAACTCCAATGATGAACGTTATCAATGGTGGTAAGCATGCTAACAACAAGGTTGATTTCCAAGAATTCATGATTATGCCAATTGGTGCAAAATCATTTAGAGAAGCTGTTCGAATGGGATCAGAAACATTCCATAACTTGAAAGCAATCTTAGCAGAACGTGGATACTCAACTGCTGTTGGTGATGAAGGTGGATTTGCACCTGATTTGAAGAATAATGAAGAGCCATTTGAAATCTTAGTTGAAGCAATCAAGCGTGCTGGATACAAGCCAGGTAAGGACATTTCAATTGCCTTTGACTGTGCCGCTTCAGAATTCTACAATGCCGACACTAAGAAGTACAACTTGGTTGGTGACGGTAAATCATACAATGCTGATGAATTCATCACTTTGCTTGACAGCATCGTTGAAAAATACCCAATCATTTCAATCGAAGACCCATTAGATGAAAACGAATGGGAAGATTGGCAAATGGCTACTAAGCGTTTAGGTAAGAAAGTTCAAATCGTTGGTGATGATTTGTTCGTTACTAACACTGAGTACTTGTCAAAGGGTATCAAGATGAACGTTGCTAACTCAATCTTGATTAAACTTAACCAAATCGGTACTTTAACTGAAACTGTTAATGCCGTTAACATGGCTAAGGAAGCTAGTTACACTGCAATTATTTCTCACCGTTCTGGTGAAACTGAAGATACCACTATTTCAGACTTAGTTGTTGCTTTAAACACTGGCCAAATTAAGACTGGTTCAATGAGTCGTGGTGAAAGAATTGCTAAGTACAATCAATTGATGAGAATTGAAGATCAATTAGGATCAGTTGCTGTGTACAAGGGAATTAACTCATTCTACAACTTGAGTCCAGAAGCAAAAGAAGCAATCATCAAAAAATAATTGATTTAAAAACACCTTCGTTATGAAGGTGTTTTTTTTTACATAAATTTCGTGAGTTCGTAAACCTTCCTCGTATTTAATCACAGAAAGAGGAGGAGAAACATGAATATTACAAAACAATTTTCATTATTTTTAGCATTAATTGCAATTACAGTTGGATTATCACTGAAGATTTTCACTTCAAATGTGAGGGCAAGCGAATACACCATTACTGCTCATAAACATTGGGTAAATAAGGACGGAGAAAAGGATTCATCGTATGCCTTTGACATTGCCAGAGTGAACGTCAAAAATCGAGCTGATATCAAGGCGCCACTAATTCCTGGGTTTCATTTAGATAAAAGTATTTCACCAATCTATGTGGGAAGTGACGTGGTCGTTTTTAACTACAATAAAGACGAAGATTTGCCGATTCCGTCACCTCACATTCCGATTAAACCAATTCCAAGTAACGATCATCCAGATTCTGGTGGAACAGTTCCATCCAATGATCATAAGCACGATCGTCCAGTTGAACCGGCTGATAATCGTAAACCAATCGTACCAGCTGAACCGACCAAAAAAACCGCTCATTCTCAAGATCTGCCAGATAAACGACCTCATGAATCAGGTAGAATCGCCCCAGATAAAAAGATAGCTGGGAATCACAGTGAGCCAATGGCAAAACGTATCAGTCAGAGTAGTAAGAAGCAGAAAGATCAGTATGAACCCACGAAGAAGGTACTTGAAAATGGGATGAATCCAGTGTTATTACGTGGGAAAAAAAGATCTGGGCGTCATCCTGTTCAAATGCCAAATGAAAACGGAATGAGCAAGTATAATCGACGTAATTTCACTCATCACGCTCCGTACCTAGATGTGAACCACGATCCAATGGCAACGGTTCACGTGAGAAGAAGTAAACATGGGGTAAACAGAACCCATACGAATCGCCAACATGCTAAAAGGTTACCTCAAACCGGGGAACGCAACAGCAAACTTCTTTCACTGATTGGAATGGTAATTTTGCTATTCAGTTCGATTTTGTTTATTAGAACCAATCGAACTGAGAAATAATGATGGACTGGAAATAACTCCTAGTTTATGCTAAACTAATTAAAGTATTGATAAGCCTGTTTAGCTGATGGGTAGGAGGCATTTTTTTGAATAATCTTTTGATGATATTATTATGGATCGTTAGTATTCTCATTATTGGTGCAGTTTTAATGCAACCTTCTAAAAATAATGATGCAATGTCATCACTCTCTGGTGGTGCAAACGATTCTTCCTCTGAGTCCAAGCCGAGGGGCTTTGAGGCATTTATGCAAAAAGTGACTGTGGTACTAGGAATCTTTTTCTTTGGTATCGCATTAATTCTAATGTGGATTTCATCACATTAATAAAAAACCTCCTGTTAAACAGGGGGTTTTTGCATTTAAAGCGGATTACTAGCGTTTATTAAAGAATGAGATTTATAATTGACGTATAAGTCAATTGGATTGTAGAGGAAAATATATTGCAAGATAATAAATTAAAAAATGAAATTGAGCAGGAGTTACAATCACATCCTGATCAAAGTTATAGTGTCGAAAAATTAGCTGATGATTTGAATTATCATGGATCATCAGCTTTCAAATTAATCGTTTCAGAGCTCGCTTCACTGGAACGAGACCGTGCCGTTGTGGTTACTGAAAACGGTGATTTTAAGGTTAATCCCAGTGAGTTGAAGCTAGAGGGGATTTTCCACTCTAATCCAAAGGGATTTGGCTTTGTTAGATATGATGATGAATTACCTGATGCCTTTATCGCACCTGATGAAACGATGCATGCGATGAACCTGGATAAGGTTGAGATTCAGATTACTAAGCCAGGTGAGAAAAATTCTGATCGGGGACCACAAGCTAAAGTGGTTAGTATTTTAGAACATCATTACACTCATGTGGTTGGTGAATTTCGTAAGACTGATGATGATCATGGTTATCTTGGTCAGGTTGTTTTAAAAGACAAAAAATTAGCAGGATTCAAGTTCTACGTGGTAGATGCTGGTCTTCATCCTACTCCAGGAGAAGTGGTTACTGCTGATATTACGGAATATCCAAGTAACGAGCATCCGGATTACATGGTTGGAATTGTGAAACAAGTAATTGGAAGTGTTGATGACCCTGGAATTGATATTTTACAGGTTGTCTATGCTCATGATGTTCCTTCCCAATTTCCAGAAGATGTTCTAGAAGAAGCAGATGCTATTCCAGACCATGTTTTGCCTGAAGAAACCAAAGGACGAGAAGATATTACCGATCAGACGTTAGTTACCATTGATGGAGAATCATCCAAAGATTTGGATGATGCCGTCACGGCATGGAAATCACCAAATGGCAATTATCATTTAGGGGTTCACATAGCTGACGTTAGTCACTACGTTAAACAAGGAACACTACTTGATCGTGAGGCGTATAAACGTGGAACCTCAGTTTATTTGACCGACCGAGTTATTCCAATGTTGCCTCGCCGTCTATCAAACGGGATTTGTTCGTTAAACGAGGGACAGTTACGGTTGTGTTTAAGTTGTGATATGGAGATTAATCCGCAAGGAAAAGTTGTCAAAAAGCGGATTCATCCGAGTGTTATGAAGTCGAAGGCTCGAATGACATATACAGCTGTCAATAATATTCTTGAATCACATGATAAGAAAACGAGAGAAGAATACCATGATTTAGTACCAATGTTTGAAACCATGGCTGAGTTACACCGAATTTTATACAAGCAAAGAAAGCGTCGTGGGGCGATCGACTTTGATGATGACGAAGCAGAAATTATCATGAACAAAGAAGGTAAACCCGTTGATATTAAACTTAGAACGAGAGGTTTAGCTGAACGAATGATTGAATCATTCATGTTGGCTGCAAACGAAACTGTTGCTGAAACTTACTATCGGCTTAAAGTTCCGTTCATTTATCGTGTCCATGAGACGCCAGATCCAACGCGAGTTAAGGACTTCTTTGAATTCCTAACTGCCTTTGGAATTGAAGTAAAGGCTGATCCAGATCACTTAACTCCCAAGACTTTACAGAACATTTTAAGTAAAGTACACGGACTTCCTGAAGAAACAATGGTATCAGTAATGATGCTTAGAAGTTTACAACAGGCCAAATATAGTGATAAATGTGTTGGACACTTTGGATTAGGTGCCAAATACTACACCCATTTCACTTCACCAATTCGACGTTATCCTGATTTATTTGTTCATCGTTTAGTTCATTATTATGAAGATAATGGGATTAATGATGTTACCAAGCAAACCTATGCTGATCAAGTTGGAGAAGTTGCAGTTCACTGTTCAGAAACTGAGCGTCGCGGTGTTGACACCGAAAGAGACGTTGATTCGATGATGAAGGCTGAGTACATGACTCAACATATTGGTGAGGAATACGATGCCGTTGTATCTTCAGTGATGAAGTTCGGAATGTTCGTTGAACTTCCAAACACCGTTGAAGGTCTTATTCATATCAGCAAGATGAATGATGATTACTATGAGTACGTTGAAAAGTACTTGGCGCTTGTTGGTAGAAATACCAGAAGAACTTATAAGATTGGACAAACGTTACGGGTTAAATGTGTTGCGGCCGACGTTGATCAGATGACCGTTGACTTTGAGATCGTTAAACCAGAAGATGCTCCATTGAGTGAACTTCTCCCAAAACAGGAACATAAAAATGATAAGCACCATCACAGTGGCAAACATTCTGATGGGAAAAATCGTCGTCAGAGTTATAAGAATCAAGATCGTAGAAAGAACGGTAAAAAAGGTCATTCGTTTAAAATCAGAACCAAACCATCTAACAGTCGCAAAAAATAGGGGATGGGAACATGGCTAGAAAAAAGCATCAACCAACTGAAAAGAACGTAATGGCAACTAACCGAAAGGCTCGACATGATTACTTTATTTCTGATACTTATGAAGCTGGCATCTCACTAACGGGAACTGAGATTAAATCAGTTAGAGAACGCCGTATGAATCTAAAGGACGGATTCGTGCAGGTGAGAAACGGACAAGCTTATTTGATGAATGTCCACATCAGTGAGTATGCGCAAGGAAACCAGTTTAATCATGATCCATTGCGTAATCGAAAGTTGTTGTTGCATAAAAAAGAGATCAAAAAACTTGGTGAAGCGACTTTGACTAAGGGAATTACCATTGTTCCCTTAAAAGTTTATTTAAAACATGGCTACGCTAAGGTGCTGATTGGGGTTGCTAAGGGGAAGCGTGAATATGATAAACGTGAAACCATAAAGCAACGTGATACCCAACGGCAAATTGATCGCGTTATGAAACATTATTAATTAAAAGAGAGTGCTATTGCACTCTCTTTTTGCTTGCCTAAAAATTCACATTTTATGGTAGAATAAATTGGAGGTGTTAATAGTGAAACCGTTTATTCATAACGACTGGTGGCCGATTCTGGAACCAGAATTTGAGAAACCATATTATCAAAAATTGAGGCGTTTTTTGGTTGAAGAGTATAATAACAAGACGATTTATCCAGAAATGCACCATATTTTTCAGGCATTTGAGTGGACTCCCTTTAGTAAGGTGAAAGTCGTTATTCTGGGACAAGATCCATATCATGGTCCTAACCAAGCCAATGGTCTTAGTTTTTCGGTAATGCCAGGCGTAGCTGTTCCACCATCTTTAAAGAATATTTATAAGGAATTACAAAGTGATTTGGGAATTAAACCAGTTAATCACGGTTATCTAAAGAGTTGGGCTGAGCAAGGGGTATTGTTGTTAAACTCCGTTTTGACCGTTCAAGATGGAGTGGCTTTTTCTCATCGTGGCAAAGGATGGGAAAGACTCACTGATTATGCAATTGAACAATTGTCAAAGCGTCCTGAACCAGTTGTCTTTATCTTATGGGGAAGGGCTGCTAGGGATAAGATTAAGTTGATTAATACTGACGCTAATATTGTGATTCAGTCGGCTCATCCCAGTCCCCTTTCTGCGAATCGAGGTTTTTTTGGTTCAAAACCGTTTTCAAAGACGAATGAAGCACTAAAAGCCATGGGTGAGACGCCGATTAACTGGAAATTACCGGAACACGTCGCTGCCACTAATAAGGAGAGTTAATTATGGACCTTTTTGATAGTTTGAAAGCAAAGATTAACGATAAAAACATTAAGTTAGTATTCCCTGAAGGGGAAGATCCAAGAATCATTGAAGCAACTAGTCGGCTTAAAAAAGATAATTTGGTTGAACCAACGTTATTGGGTGATCCCCACAAAATCAAACAAGTTGCTAAAGAAAACGGAAATGATTTAGACGGAATTACCATTATTGATATCCAAAACGTTGACTCTGACACGTTCAACGAGATGGTTAGATCACTTGTTGCACGGCGTAGTGGCAAAACGGATGAAAAAACAGCTCAGCAATGGTTGAAAGATCCGAATTATTTTGGCACGATGATGGTATACATGGGAACCGTTGACGGAATGGTGTCCGGTGCGGCTCACCCAACTGGTGATACGGTTCGTCCTGCACTTCAGATTATTAAAACTAAACCAGGTGTGAAGTTGATTAGTGGTGCTTTTGTCATGCAAAAGGGTGACACACGTTACTTGTTTGCAGATTGTGCCATTAACATTGAACTTGATGATCAACAACTTGGTGAAGTTGCCGTTGAAAGTGCACATACAGCCCGGTTGTTTGATATCGATCCCAAAGTTGCCTTACTTAGTTTTTCAACCAAGGGTTCAGCTAAGGGACCAGAAGTCGATAAAGTTCAAAGTGCAACCAAGATTGCTCAAAAGTTAGATCCAGATACTCCAATTGATGGGGAACTCCAATTTGATGCTGCGGTTGTTCCCGCGGTTGCAAAGAGTAAGGCACCTGGTTCAAACGTTGCTGGTCAGGCAACCGTTTTTGTCTTTCCAGAGCTTCAGTCAGGAAACATTGGTTACAAGATTGCCCAGCGTTTAGGTGGATTTGAAGCCATTGGGCCAATTCTTCAGGGATTGAATCAACCAGTTTCTGATTTATCGAGAGGATGCAATGCTGAGGATGTTTACAAGGTAGCCATTATCACGGCTACTCAAGCACTTTAATTTGAGGCGATTGAATTGATTAAATTTAAGGTTGATAATCCCGATCAAACCGAAAAATTAGGCGAAGAACTCGCCCCGGATTTAAAAGCTGGAGACGTTATTTTACTTGATGGCGACCTTGGCGCGGGAAAAACCACCTTCACAAAGGGACTTGGGAAAGGTCTCGGAATTAAGCGAAACATCAAAAGTCCAACTTTTACCATTATTCGGGAATACAAAAATGGACGGTTGCCTCTTTATCACATGGACGTTTATCGTCTTGAAGAGGGTGGCGCCGATGAATTAGGCTTGAATGAATATTTTAACGGTGATGGAGTCAGCGTCGTTGAATGGTCCAAATTTGCGGAGGACGAACTTCCCGACCAATACTTGAGAATCAGATTTACTAGAAATGATGATCTGGGTGATAACGATCGAACAATTGAAATGACTGCTAAAGGACAGCATTTTGATTCGATTTTAAAGTCAGGAGACTTAACGCTTGGCAAGTGATAATGAAGAAATTACGATTCGTGCTGCTAAATCGGACGATTCCGAAGCACTAATCGAGTTAATGAAACGATTAAGTCAAGAATCTAGTAACTTTACGACGGATGTTCAGATTGATCAATTGACCGCTGAAACCGAAGCAGATGCCATTGACGCGGTGAATGCCACTGGGACTAACATCATTTTAGTGGCAGTTGCTGGGACGAAATTAATTGGAGTCTTGAGCGTTAGTCAGGTTGACGAGACTGCCGGTGAGCTCGGTGTCGCCGTTTTAGCTGATTATCAGGACATTGGACTTGGGACCAATCTGATTCAGGAAGCCATTGACTGGGTGGGCAATTTTAGTCACCTTAATGAATTGCGATTGACGGTCTTAAAGTCCAATGTAGGGGCGTTTCGATTGTACAAAAAATTAGGATTTATAACTAGTGAACATGACGATCATGTAATTGAAATGAAAATGAACGTAAAAAAAGACTGAGAAAAAATTCTCAGCCTTTTTATATTAACTTGACGAACGGTTTAACGGCGTTTTTACCAAACTGCTGGTATTCATAAATTAAGATGTTAGCACACGCTAAGCTGTCATCTAGCGCATTATGATGGTGTTTTAATTCGATCCCTAAGTTCTCGCTAACCGTGTTTAACTTATGGTTAACAAATCCAGGGTAAAACTTTTTGGAAGTCTTAACGGTATCAAGAGTCTGATAGTGTGGTTTTGATAAACCATACCTTTCCAGACTCTTTTTTAATACACTATTATCAAAATTATTGTTGTGGGCAATCACCAGCTTATTTCTATCAAAGAGGGGGCTAATTTGATCCCACACCTCTGGAAAGGTTGGTGAGTCAATTACATCTTTTTCATGAATACCATGAACATTGATATTGCGCCAGTTAAACTCACATTCGGGGTTAATTAATGAGTAAAACTCATCAACGACTTCGTTATTTCTTACTACCGTTAATGCGACCGAACAAGCGCTAGCCCGTTGGCCCGCAGCAGTTTCAAAGTCAATTGCCGCAAAATTCATTTAACGATTCTCCTCTAATCAATCTTAAGTCCATCAGTAATTAGTTGGATCGGAGCATGATCTGAGCCGGTTACCTCACCAAGAATGTTTGACTCGGCAACGTCATCTTGAATTGAGTTAGAAACCAAGAAATAATCCATTCTCCAACCACGATTTTGGGATCGCTCGTCGTAACGGTAACTCCACCAAGTATAGGCACCACTTTGGTAAGGGTGAAGTGCTCTAAAGGTATCTACAAATCCAGAAGCTAATAATCGACCAAAATCGTCACGTTCCTGTTGGGTGTATCCAGCCTTGTGGTGATCTTCTTCTGGGTCATCAATGTCAATTGGTTGATAAGCAACGCTCATATCGCCGCCAATCACGACCGGCTTTCTTTCAGCAAGTTTACTTACAAAGGTAATAAATTTTTGGTCCCAATCAAGACGGTAGTCGAGTCTTTGCAGCTCTTCGCCTGAATTGGGTACGTAGGTATTAATTAAATAAAAGTCAGGATATTCGAGTGTCAAACAACGGCCCTCGGTGTCAGTGTCGCTTCCATCAACACCATAAAACACGTTATCAGCTTTATGCTTTGTGAAAGTAGTTACGCCTGAGTAGCCGGGGCGTTCCGCTGAGTCCCAGTACTGGTAATAGTCACCTGGTACTTCTAAAGCAATATCATTTTCGTGAACTCGAGTTTCTTGAACATTAAAAAAGTCAGCATCAGTTTCATTAAAAAATTCGTAAAAATTCTTTTTAACTGCTGAACGTAAACCATTTACGTTCCATGAGATAAAATTCATTGTATCCCCTCCTTTAATGCCAGTATAGCACGATCAGAAGTGTTTAAATAATGATAACGTGCTAGAATGTAATATGGATAATTAGAAAGGAAAATGACGAATGACTGAAGATTTAACAAAAAAATTCAAGGATATTAAAATTTTAAAAGATGAACCACTTTCCAAGTATTCTTGGACTAAAACTGGTGGGAAAGCTGATTTTCTTGCATTTCCTTCATCATTTAAAGAAACCGAAGAATTATTAAATTATACAAATGAAATTAAAATGCCGCTCACTGTGCTGGGAAATGCCAGTAATCTAATCGTACGAGATGGTGGAATTCGTGGGTTAACCATGATTTTGACCCAAATGAATAACATTAGAAATGAAGACCATCGGGTAATTGCCGAGGCTGGGGCTGCTTACATTGATGCAACTAAGGCTGCTCAAAAAGCCGGTTTGACTGGATTAGAATTTGCTGCTGGGATTCCCGGCAGTATCGGTGGCGGAGTGTTTATGAATGCCGGTGCTTATGGGGGAGAGACCCAGTATGCACTTGAATCAGCCACGGTTTTGACGCGTAAGGGTGAGATTATTGTTTTAAACAACGACCAGTTAGACTTTGGTTATCGTCATAGTAGTATTCAAGACTATGGGGACGTTGTTTTGGAAGCGACCTTTAAACTTGAACCCGGGAATAAACGTGAGATTCAAAACGAGATGGATCATTTGAACTACCTGAGAAGGTCAAAGCAACCTTTAGAATGGCCTTCATGTGGGAGTGTTTTCAAGCGTCCTAAAGGATACTTTGCTGGAAAGTTGATCCACGATGCTGGACTACAGGGATATCGCTCTGGCGGAGCTGAAGTGTCCAAAAAACACGCCGGATTTATCATTAACGTTGGTGGTGCCACCGCTACTGATTATTTGAATGTGATTAAGCACGTTCAGGAAACTGTGTATAAAGATAATGGGGTTCACCTTGAGACTGAGGTTCGAATTATTGGTGAGCCGAAATAGGAGGAAACATAGCTTATGGTAATAGTTGAGGCAGTCATCACATTAATAGTTTTAGTCCTGCTTTCTAGCATTATCTCTCACTATGTCACTAAGATTCCAGTTAGTTTGATTCAAATTTTGCTTGGTTTAGGATTAGCATTATTCTTTAAATTCAAAATTGATTTAAACACGGACTGGTTTTTATTGCTGTTCATCGCACCATTGCTATTTAATGATGGTCGTGACTTTCCAAAACGAGAACTTTGGGAATTACGTGGCCCCATTTTTGAAAATGCCATCTGGTTGGTGTTCATTACAACCATTATTGGCGGTTATTTCGTTAATTTGCTGGTACCATCAATGCCACTGGCAGCCTGTTTTGCTCTAATTGCGATTTTGTCTCCAACCGATCCAATTGCCGTTCAGTCCATCTCAAAGCGTGTTCATCTTCCAAGTAATATTTTGCATCTAGTATCAGGTGAGAGCTTGATTAACGATGCTAGTGGACTAATTGCGTTTAAATATGCGATTGCTGCAGTTGTCACCGGTTACTTTTCTTTGGAACACGCTGCGGTTGATTTTGTTTATACCGCACTAGTGGGTTTGATCATTGGAATTGTTGGAATGTCTTTAATTATTGTTCTTCGTAATTTGTTATTAAAGGTACACTTCAATGACGTGATTTTTAACGTCGTCCTGCACATCTTGACACCGTTTATTATTTATGTAATTGCTGAAGATCTTCTTCATGCTTCGGGAGTTATTGCGGTGGTTGCCGCTGGGATTATTGATCACTTACAGACTAACGTTACCAATACCAAGTCACCAGAAGTCAACTTGTTGACCAATCGTACTTGGGATGTCATTGTTTACTGTTTAAACGGGATTGTGTTTTTAATCTTAGGTATTGAATTACCGGTTGCTACTAGGGTGGTCATCAATGGATCGGAATATCGAACTTTAGCTTCGTTTGGGATTGCTTTTGCCGTTTGGGTGGCTCTTTTGGTAATTCGAGTGGTCTGGATTTTAGGATACGAATTCTTTTCGTACTACATTACTAAACGGTCAAATAAGAAGCCCAGTTTGTCGGTTGCGCTATTGGCTGGAATTTCCGGGGTTCGTGGTGCCATTACCATGGCAGGAATTCTTTCGGTTCCCGCATTCTTATCGAATGGAAAGGAGTTTCCCGACCGTTCTTTGATGCTTTTTATTGCCGCAATGGTTATCGTGATCAGTTTAGTTGCGGCTACCATTATCTTGCCAATCATTTCCCCAGATGCTAGTTCACTTCAGACCCGAGCCTCATTGATTGATAAGGATGAAGATGATGATGAGACGGAAGATGAAGAAGATGAGCAGGAGGGCTATATTTCGGAAGATGCCGCTCGGATTTACATCGTAAAGAGTGCCATTGTCAGTCTTGAAAATAATAAGACCAATGATAATGAACGAGCGGTATATGATATTGTTTTGGATTATCAGGTTGAGTTGCGAAAACTTTTAAGAAAGACGAGAGACGATAGTGCAGAAAGTACGTCTCTCAATGAAGAACTTAGTTTGAGACGAGTTGCTTTAAAAGGAAAACGTGACGCGGTTAAAGATTTGTATCGTGAACAACAAATCTCAAAAGATACTTACTGGATTGCAAATCGAAGGATTAATCGTGAGGAACGTCGAATGTTTGCAAATGGTTACGACGGCTATCGCAAAAATCACTGGTACTATCCGGGATGGTTTTCATCGATTCTTCATTCCATTAAAACCTGGCAGGTAAGTGAATCAGAAAGTAAAAAGACCAAGAGTGAATTACGCCTTGTTACGATTGTTGGTGATCAGGCCGCCATTGATGCTATTTCAGACTTTTTAAGTCGAAGCGATATTAATGGTCAGGACTTTGACTCACAAATTGTTCACTTTATTGTCACTTTCTATCAGAGTCAGATTGAACGGGCCAATTCATACGATGATCCCGACGAAGATGATGAAGTCTTTGAGTATCAGTTATTAAGATTGCGGTCGGTTGCACTGGAAGCAGAACGTCGCGCTGTGGAACAATTGATTAATAATAAAAAAGTTAGTCACGCGATGGGGCTTCACTTGCGTCAGAACATTAATTATAAGGAAACGCTAATGCTGAGTGATAACTAAAGAATCCTCCACTTATTGATAAGTGGGGGATTTTATATTATTCCTTATTATTACTGATAATGGAATAAATCCAGTAGATCATTAACTGTAGAACGGTCATCAAAAATACGAATACGACCATGTGCATATTCCACATGTTTAAAAATGGTCGAATGTACATCCTAGGTGAAAGGATGAGGTAAATTGTGTGGACTCGCATAAACCGTCCAATGAATAGTCCGATGGAACTTGCAACCGTTAGAATCACAATTGTAACGAAGTTAGAAAAATTACCGGATAAATGAATTTTAACGTCAATGGCCTTAGCAACGTGGACTAAACTCCAGAAACCGATAAAGGCACAGCTTAATGCACTGATCATCAGGCATGTGTATAAAAACCAGACGTGCGGATCAAGTCGAAGTAACCCATTGGCTTCATCAGGATGTAGCCAAGCGAGATGAAGTAGGTCGGTCAGAATGTAGGGTGAATTGGGATAGAACAATAACCACAGAAGTGATAGGATCCAGAACACGAAACTATTTTGGTGTGGTTTGTTACCGATGTGGAAACTAAGTTCAATTGGGATGTATCCTAAAAGGGTGTTGAGCGCTAAAAAACCGAAGCGTGTATCACGTAGAAACATGAATAAAAGCACGATCCACCCGATGAAAAATATTCTAACTTGCCATCTTTTATTTTGTGACATTATAATTTGACCCCTTTTCTTCTATATATAAATTAAACCCCAAATTAGCAAAAAAAACTAGAAATTTAACCATAGAATTTAATTTTTTTAACATTTGGAATTAGTTAACTGCCTTTATTTCAGCAATAATTCAGTGATATAATAATATACAAATTGGAGGTCGTTCTATGGGGATTGATTGGAGTAGCTTATTTACATTACATAACCTAAGCAACTTAATTGATATATTGGTTGTCTGGCTCGTGATATACGAGTTAATCATGCTTCTTCGTGGCACTCGGGCAGTGCAACTTTTTCGCGGCATTATTGTAATTATTATCGCTAAAATTGCCAGTTGGTATTTAGGACTGACGATGGTATCTTGGATTCTGGATCAAATTATCAATTGGGGAGTTATTGGATGCATTATCATCTTCCAACCTGAAATTAGACGCGGACTTGAAAAATTAGGACGCGGCTCACTCTTTAGAGCAACCCAGAATCAGGATGAAAAAGCCAAAAAAATGATTAATGCTTTAGATGGAGCAATTCAATACATGTCTAAGCGTCGAATTGGAGCGTTAATCACCATTCAAATGCATACCGGGCTAGAAGAATACATTGAGACCGGGATTAAGCTTGATGCTGACATTTCAAGTCAGTTATTAATTAACATTTTTATTCCCAATACGCCTCTTCATGACGGAGCGGTCATCATTAAGGATGATAAGATTGCTGCAGCGGCTGCCTACTTACCGTTATCGCAGAGTAATTTGATCCCTAAGGAATTGGGAACTCGTCATCGTGCTGCCGTTGGAATCTCGGAAGTTTCCGATGCTTTAACGATTGTTATCTCAGAAGAAACGGGAGAAGTTTCAATCACTAGAAACAATGAGCTTCTTCGTGGGATGACTCAGGAGGATTACCTGAAATACCTGAGAAGTCAGTTGATTCCTCGTGATCGACAGGAGCAACATCCAACGATTGTGACTCGTGCGATTAGTTTCTTTCAGAAGCATTTCGGAGGTGACAAGTAGCCATGAAAAAATCTTTTCGGAGTAAATTATTCTATGCTATCTTGGCACTAGTCTTTACAATTGCACTGTTTTTCTATGTTCATGATGGCAAAAATGATATGGGTCTCACTAACAGTACCAGTAATTCGACTAAAAGCACCCAGATGGCAGCTAATAAAACCAAGACACTGTCAGTTCCATTACAGCTCAACGTAAACTCAGACAAGTATTTTGTAATTGGTTATCCAGAAAAAGTTAACGTCCAGTTGTCAGGGCCGTCGGCGTTAGTCACTACAACCGCTAATACCCAGAACTTTAAGGTGTACGCTAACCTTAGTAATTTGGGGCCCGGAGAACACATCGTCAAATTACAACAGCAGGGTCTAAATTCTGACATTAAGAGTAAGATTAAACCTGCTCGCATTAAAGTTAACATTCAACCACGTCGGACCGTTAAGTTCCCCGTAAAAGCTGTCTACGACAAGAAAAACATTGCTTCTGGTTATAAGGCCGGAAAGCCGTCGTTAGACGTCAGTTCTGCAAAAGTGACTGGACCGAGTGATCAAATTAATCGAATTGATTCAGTAGTTGCTAAAACTAACTTGAAGCCTAACACCAAGCGTGATATAAAACAGGATGCGGTGATTGAGGCTTTAGACAAAAAAGGAAAGACCATCAACGTTATTATTACCCCATCAACAAGTTCGGTTGATTTACCGGTTTCAGCAGGTGATAATAAGAGGGTACCAGTCAAGGTTAATTTAGTTAATAAGCAGGCAAGTAAGACCTATGACGTTAAGTGTGATCCATCTGATGTGTTATTGTTAGGTGATAAAGACACGATTGATGGGATTAATTCGGTTAATGCCGACGTTGATGTCGAAAACATGTCTGGTGATAATACTAAGACGGTTTCACTTGATGCGGGTAACTCCAAAGTAAGTGGCTTGGATCCGGAAACGGTTAAAGTACAGATTAACGCAAAGAATAAGTAATAAAGTGAGGACTATATATGAAATATTTTGGAACAGATGGAATTAGAGGAGTTGCGAATAAAGACTTAACCCCAGAATTGGCTTTTCGGGCTGGTCGTGCAGGTGGTTATGCTCTGACTAAGCACAGTGTTCAAGATCATCAGCCACGTGTCTTGGTATCAAGAGATACACGAATTTCTGGACAGATGTTGGAAGATGCTTTGGTAGCTGGAATGTTGTCCGTTGGAATTGAGGTGGTTCAACTCGGAGTTGTCACTACCCCCGGAGTAGCATACTTGGTTAGAGATCAAAGTGCTGATGCCGGAGTTATGATTACGGCTTCACATAATCCCGCTGAGTTCAATGGAATTAAATTCTTTGGCGGTGACGGATATAAATTGTCCGATGACATCGAGGCTGACATCGAGAAGATTCTTGAAAGTGATACTGATGACTTACCACGTCCCTCAGCAAAGGGATTAGGCACTTCAGCAGAGTACACCGAAGCATCTCAAAAGTATCTTCACTTTCTGTCCCAAACGATTCCAGATGAATTAAGTGGGATTAAGGTATCAGTTGATGCCGCAAATGGTGCTACCAGCAACTTGGTTCCCCGCCTCTATGCTGACCTTGGTCTTGATTTTAAAACAATGGCAACCTCACCTAATGGACTAAACATTAATGATAACGTCGGTTCCACTCACCCAGAGCAATTGCAAAAAATGGTTGTTGAAAATGGTTCCCAGTTAGGAATTGCCTTTGATGGTGATGGTGATCGGTGCATTGCTGTCGATGAAAAGGGAAACATCGTTGATGGTGATAAGATTATGTACATCTGTGGTAAGTATATGGATGCTAATGGTCGATTAAAGCATGACACCATTGTTACGACAGTGATGAGTAACCTCGGAATGTACAAAGCCATGGAAGCCAACGGCTTAAATAGTGTGAAAACTAAAGTTGGGGACCGATACGTGGTTGAATCAATGAAAGCCAATGGTTACAATCTAGGTGGCGAACAGTCCGGCCACATTGTGTTTTTGGATTTTAATACCACTGGAGATGGGATGCTAACCAGTCTGCAATTAATGCATATTATGAAAGAAACCGGTAAACCGCTTTCCGAATTAGCAGACGAAGTGAAAAAATATCCTCAAAGTCTTGTTAACGTGAAGGTTTCTGACAAAAAGCACGCGATGGATCATGACAATGTTAAAAAGGCCATTGATGATGTTGAAGATGAAATGAATGGGAATGGTCGTGTCTTGGTTCGACCAAGTGGGACTGAGCCGCTGCTAAGAGTTATGGTGGAAGCTCCGACTCAAAAAGAAAGTGATAAGTATGCGAACAAAATTGCCGACGTTGTTAGAGACGACATGGGAATTGAATAAAGCAATCACGAATTAATAAAAGAGTTAACGTTTGTTAACTCTTTTATTATGCTTAAATTTTTATTAAATTTCGTTCATCGGTGCTATACCAATTCTAACTTATATTTGACAAACACTTGTGAAACCATTATTATCAAAGATGTTAAGTATATAAATAAAATTTAAATACATCTATACCAATTTTAAAGAGAGGTCATTCCCATGTGTGGAATCGTTGGAGTTACAGGCAATAAGAATGCGACATCCATTTTAGTTAATGGATTAGAAAAATTACAATATCGAGGATATGATTCAGCCGGAATCTTTGTGGAAGGAAAAGACCACAAAGATTATTTAGTGAAAACGACCGGAAGTATCGACGATTTAAAGAAAAAGATTGGGCCAGAAGTACAGGGAACTGCCGGAATTGGACACACTCGTTGGGCTACTCACGGTGGGGTAAACATTGAGAATGCTCATCCACAATTCTCAGATGACAACCGTTTCTATCTGGTTCACAATGGTGTGATCGAAAACTATGAACAACTGAAGAAAGAATACTTATCAGACGTTAAGTTTCATAGTCAAACTGACACCGAAGTGGCGGTCCAATTGGTTGATAAGTTTGTGACTGAAGACAAAATGAGCACGAAAGATGCCTTCATTAAGATGCTTTCACTCCTTAAGAATTCTTCATATGCTTTCATTTTAATGGATAAAGAAGATCCAGATACTTTATATGCAGCCAAAAACAAAAGCCCCATGTTGATTGGATTATGTGACGGTTTCAACGTAGTATGCTCTGATTCAATTGCTATGTTAGACGTTACTGATACTTTTCTTGAGGTGGTTGATGGTGACGTTGCGATTGTAAAGCCTGATAAGGTAATCATCCTTGATGAAAACCGTAAGCCAGTAGAGCGTCATCAGTTCAAGGTAACCATTGATCCAAGTGCGTCTGATAAGGGGACTTATCCTTACTACATGCTTAAAGAGATTGATGAACAACCCAATGTCATGAGAAAATTAGTTAAAGAGTACTTTGATGCAGACGGAAACATGAACGTTGGTTGTGGCGTAATGGATACCATCCTTGATTCAGATCGAATCTATATCGTGGGTGCTGGTACCAGTTATCATGCTGGATTAGTCGGTAAAGATTTGATGGAGAAGTACACTGGAATTCCAACTGAAGTGCATGTCTCATCCGAGTTTGCTTACGAAGATCCATTGCTTTCTAAGAAACCATTTTTTATCTTTTTGACTCAAAGTGGGGAGACCGCTGACAGTCGGGAAGTTTTAGTGAACGTTAACAAGCATCATTTTCCTAGTTTAACCATTACTAATGTTGCTAATTCGACATTGTCGCGCGAAGCAACTTACACGATGTTGCTTAATGCTGGTCCAGAAATTTCAGTTGCTTCAACTAAAGCATATACTGCTCAAATTGCAATCCAAGCCATTTTGGCAAAGGCCGTTGGTATGCGGGGTAATCGTCAGGTCGCAAAAGATTTTGATTTAGCACGACAATTGGGTTTGGTTGCGACTGGGATGCAGTCAATTGTTGAAGAAAAAGATAAGATTGATGAAATTGCTAAGAAATATTTCGTTGATGCTAAACAGGCCTTTTACATCGGCCGTGGGGTTGATTACACTGTTTCCCTTGAAGCAGCGTTGAAGTTAAAAGAAATTTCTTATGTCCATGCGGAAGGCTTTGCTTCTGGTGAACTTAAGCACGGAACGATTGCATTGATTGAAAAGGGCACTCCAGTGATTGGTATTATCACCCAGAAGAAGACCGCTGGATTAACTCGTAGTAATCTGGAAGAAACTGCAGCTCGTGGTGCCAGTGCTTTGACGATCGTGCGACAAAGTCTAGCTCAAGATGGTGATACGTTTGTGATCCCGGACGTTGATGAGTTGTTAACACCGCTGCTTAGTGTCATTCCAGCTCAACTAATTGCTTATTACACTAGTTTGAACAAGGGATTGAACGTTGATCGTCCAAGAAACCTTGCTAAAAGTGTTACAGTTGAATAATGTTTTTAAGAGCTACCATTCTTGGTAGCTCTTTTATTATGTTGTTGAAGCATCGTTGAGTACTGAACTTTCTTTACATTTTAGTAATTTTCTCGTATTATTTTATTATCGTGTCAGTTGTAATTTTGAATTTAGGAAGTAAACCATGACTGAAAAAAATTATAAAATTAAAGTACAAGATGTCACCAAAGAGTATGACATGTTCAAGACTCAATCTGACAAGTTAAAGTCGTTTTTCTCATTATCAAGGAAAAATAAAACCCCACATTTTTGGTCTTTGATGGGAATTTCATTTACCGTTCAGCCTGGTGAAGCATTGGGAATCATTGGTGTAAATGGTTCAGGAAAGTCAACCATTTCTAACATTATTTCTGGCATTATTCCGCAAACGACCGGCCAAGTTGACGTGCGCGGAGATACTTCGATTGTTGCGATTAACGCTGGATTGAGAAAGAATTTAACTGGCCGTGAAAACATCCGAATGAAGTCATTGATGCAGGGACTTACAAACCACCAAATTGATGACATGATGGATGATATCATTGCCTTTGCTGATATTGGTGATTTTGTTGATCAACCAGTAAAAGACTATTCTAGTGGTATGAGGTCCCGACTTGGCTTTGCCATTGCCGTTCACATTAAGCCAGACATTTTGATTATTGATGAAGCCTTGTCCGTTGGTGACGATACCTTCTACCAAAAATGTGTTGATAAGATTGATGAATTTAAAGAAGAAGGTAAGACCATCATCTTTGTATCTCATTCACTAAAGCAGGTGCGTTTGTTGTGTGACCGAGTTGCTTGGATTAACTACGGGAAGCTACGGAAAATTGGTCCGATGGAAGAAGTCGTCTCCGAATACCAGAAGTTCATCAAGTGGTTTAAGTCGTTAAGCAAAAAAGAGAAAAAACAGTTCCAGAAAAAAGAAAAGACCATTCAGAAGAATTTTGATATTGATAAGTATCAAAAAGAAATTACTAATGAGTATGCTGAGGATCACCCGAATGACCCTAATCCAGCACGAACCATCCATAAGCGGTTCTATAGTGAAGTTATTCAAGAAAAGATGCCGTTGACCACTAAAATTATGACGTGGGCGGTTTTCTTTGCCATGATTTTCTTTTGCTTGGTAAATGTATCTGGTCATCCAACGATGGCAGTTGTTAGACATCCAAGTTATATCATTCACCCAAGTAAGAAGATGAGGTACCAGAAGAAGAATGGTAAATCAGTAATGGTCACTAAGCATGAATACAAACAACTTGAGAAACATGCCTGGGGACAACGATAAAAATTTTGCTATTATTCAAAGTGAATAATAGCATTTTTGTTTAGGAGGAAGATTTAGATGGCAATGAAGAGTCATGAAACATTTACATTGATTGAGGAAATTACGCGATTAGATGGTTCTAAGTACCTTGAAATCAGCAACATGGTGCAGAACGGACGAGCTGAGCTTGCTGCAGAACGAAAAATGATTAAACAGGTTCGAATCCTTCAACTAAACATTCCTCACTCCGTTCATGTCATTAATTACGAGAACTATGTTAACCAGAATTATGTGATGCCAAAGGAAAACTTTGACCACTTTGAGGAGTGGAAACGAACCCCAGCAATGGATCATGAAGTCCAGATGATTTTAAAAGAGAATCATATTGGTTAAATCAATTGGCTAATCTTTTTGTGAATTAAATCATTAATATTTGTTATCACCAACCACCAAATATGGCATAATGAGTATGAATAATATTTGGAGGTGTTGATGATGACTGAAAAATTTTTAATTGGAACTTATACCCAAAAAACTAGTAAGGGCGTTTATCAAATTGAATTAGACAAAGATAAAAAACAGCTGGAAAATGCTCAGTTAATTGCGCAAATTAGTTGTCCAACTTACGTTGTGGAATCTAGTGATAATAAAATCTATGCGATTGATCGTAATCAAGATGAAGCGGAAACACGTGGTGGAATTGCTGTTTTTGATGGCAGTACCATGCCAGCTAAATTAATGCAAGAAGACATTGAAGTGGGTCCTTCACCAGCCTACATTACTGTAGACGAAGGACGCCAGATGGTCTATACAGCAAATTATCATACTGGCAATGTCATTGCGTATCACATTGAAAGTGACGGGACTGTCAAAGAATCGCAGCGAATCCATGACGATGGAATGACCGGTCCACTACCAGAACAACAAAGTGGTCCTCATCCACACTATGCCGATCTAACTCCTGATGATCGCTTAGTGATTTGTGACCTGGGATTGGATCGAGTTTATTTGTATGATGTTTCTGACGCGGGTGAGATTACTCCTGTTAGTGAGATTCAGTTGTCACCTGGATTTGGTCCAAGACACATTGCTTTTGCTGAATCGACGGGAAAGGCTTACTTAATTGGTGAACTAAGTAGTAAGATTGCAGTTCTTGATTATAATGAAGAAGCTGGCATCTTTACCGTCCAACAGGTTGTTAAAACTATTCCCAATGACTACAAAGATGCCAATGGTGGGGCTGCAATTCGAATAACTAACGATGAGAAGTTTGTGTATGTTTCTAATCGTGGCAATGATTCGATTGCTGTTTTTAAGGTCCTAGGTGATGGTGACTTAGAGCGAATTCAAGTAATTTCAACTGAAGGGGAATTCCCACGTGATTTTAACTTTAATTCAGATCAATCCTTCCTAATTGCTGTAAATCAAAACACTAATAACGCAACCTTGTACGAGCGAAATCATGAGAATGGTAAGTTGTCTGTCATTCAAAAGGATTTTGCGGTACCAGAGGGAACCTGTGTTGCTCCTCGAAAATAGTTAATTTAATTAAAAGTTAATGCTTTTATAGTGTTAACTTTTTTCATTCCCTTAACAAATTGATATAATTAATTTAAACAGGTGGGGTGGAGATTTTGATTAAATTAATTGTGACAGATATGAACAAAACCTTTTTAAATGAAGCTAATCGATATGATGAGATTAAGTTTTTAAAAACGTTTCAAAAAATGAAACACCAAAACGTTAATTTTGCCGTCGCTAGTGGCGGACCGAATGATAAATTACAAAGCCTGTTTATTGATTATCGGGACCAAATGGATTTTATTTCTCAAAATGGTTCAGTAATTTATCGTGGGAGTGATTTAGTTCATGCCGAATCGCTGAATGATGATCAGATTAAACAGACCTTAAAGATGCTTTATGATGATTTTGGCCCTGACATTGTCGGGGTTAACGTATCTGGGCTTAAGCATACTTATGTAGATAAAAGGCTACCCGAAAAAATGTATCAGTTAATGAAACAATACTATAGTAATACGGTCCGTTTGAATGATTTGGCTAACATCACAAGTGAGAACACTGATGATCAATTAGTAAAAGTTGGTGTGACGTTTAAGCAAGGTGCAAACGTGATGCGAAAAGTTCATGAAATGCGACAGATGCTTCCAGATAATCTTGAGAGTTTGAACTCTGGCTTTAATACCGACCTAATTGGTGTAAAGGGGGTTGACAAAGCAACTGGCGTGCGCTATTTGATGAAAAAATATGATGCCAATCCTGAAGAGGTTGTCACATTTGGGGATAATGAGAATGATTTAGGAATGTTGGATTTAACCCCGAATAGTTATGCTATGAAGAATGGCATTCGGGAGGCAAAGGACGCCGCTGGTCACGTTACCGAGTTTGATAATAACGATGATGGGGTTCTAAGGACAATTGATACCATTTTAGATAGTCAGTAGTTTCATTTAGTAAGGTAATGACAGTACAAATATACGTGAGGCGATTAAAAATGAATAACGAAGAATTAAATAACATTGTTGAAGGACGTTTGGATAAGTACTTTGAAAAATATCCAAGTACTCCTGATGTTGAGATGTACAAGATTGAGTTGAAACGTTCAATCGTAAAAGATGCATTAGCTAAGATTTCAGATGAAGTTACGATTAACGATGCAATTAACCAGGCTTTTTCTGACTTTGGTGACATTGATCACGCTATTAATCAGATTGTTTTTAAAAGTCATGGAATCAAGGATTAAAATGAATTAGCCGTTGTGGCTTTTTTTATTAGGATACATATGATAATGTATTCATATGAAATAAATTACATATATAAGGAGAAAATCATGGATTCTAAGATTAATCCCAAAAAATTAGAAGAAGCTCATGAGTTATTTAAAATTTTGAGTAATCCGGTTCGGATTCAAATGTTAGTGTTGTTAGAAAATCACTTACTCAACGTTGGTGAGATTAGTGAGGAACTTGGGCTTGAACAATCAGCTACTTCTCATCAATTGGCAATGCTTAAAAAGCATCAATTTGTAAGTAGCGAACGGAAGGGCAAGTCAAATTATTATCGCCTGGATGATCCTCATATTATGGACATTGTAAATGAAGGACTAGCTCATTCGGATCATGTGGTAAGGGGTGTCAAACATGGAAACTAAAAACGTGGTTGGATATGGAATCATAGTTGAGTTGGTTGCGATTGCTTGGATGATAGTAGAATTTTCGGTTGGCTTAAAGGCCGGGATCGATGCCCACTCAATTGTATTAATTGCGTTTGCTCTTGATAGTTTGATGGAGATTATTGCTGGATTTGTTTTACTATTTCGTTTGGAAATTGAGTTTAAAGGGAGTTCAAAAATTGACATTAATCGAGTTGATAAGGTTGCCACGAAGATCGTTAGCATCATTTTGCTCCTTCTGTGTGTCTATATTCTAGTTACTTCTGGATATAATTTGTTTCAGCATGAAGGTGCTGATGGCAGTCTGATGGGGATCATCATTTCTATTTTGTCTCTTATTATCATGCCAATGATTGCCTATGCTAAGTATTGGATTGGGAAAGTAATTGGTTCTAACGCTTTAATTCAGGATGCCATGTGTAGTGTTACGTGTGCTTATCTTGCTGGGACGGTGCTTATCGGAGTTTTGCTTAATTATTTTTTCCATATTTGGTGGATCGATTCAGCAGCAGCAATTCTAATTGTTTTCCTTATTGGTAAAGAGGCATTAGAATGTCTTGTGGAGAGCTAATCTTGACAAGTGCAATTATAGAACTATAATAATAATTGTATAAAGTTTAGTTGTACAAAACTAAAAGGTGAGGTGTTAAGTATGAGTGAAAACAATTATCAATTTGATGTATTGTATTTAGGAAGTGGACATGGTGCTTTTAACGGTGCTATTCCATTGGCCCTAAAGGGTAAAAAAGCTGGCATTATTGAAGTTGGCAAGATTGGTGGAACTTGTCCTAACCGTGGATGTAACGCTAAGATTGCTTTAGACTTCCCAGTTAAGATGAAAAAAGACGTTGATAACTTCCAAGGACACGGCTTAGATGGAACTACTAAGATCAATTGGGCCGATAACGTTAAGCATGAAAAAGAAGTCATCAGTCAATTACCTGGTGGAATCGAACAGGGTCTAAAGAGTGTTGGCATCGATGTGATCCATGGGTATGGAAAGATCGTTGATGCGCACACCATCGACGTTGACGGTACCAAGTACACTGCTGATAAACTTGTTGTAGCAACTGGAGCTCATTATCACAAGATTGATATTCCCGGTGCTGACTTGGCATACGATGGAACTGATTTCTTGAACTTAGAAAAACAACCAGAACACATGACCGTTATCGGTGGTGGATACATTGCCATCGAATTTGCTACAATCGCAGCAAATGCTGGAACTAAGGTTACCATCCTATTGCACCATGACAAGGCCTTAAGGAAGTTCTATCAACCATTTGTTGAATCATTACTTAAAGATCTTGAATCTCAAGGAGTTCAAATCATTCGAAACGTTGATCCTCAATCAATCGAAAAATCAGGTGATGGCTTTGTAGTCAAGACTAACAAAGACGACATTGACTCTGATTGGGTTCTTGACGCAACTGGCCGTGATCCGAACGTTGAAGGATTCGGTCTTAAAGAAGTTGGCGTTGATTACGATAAGAACGGAATCAAAGTTGATGATCATCTTCAAACTTCAGTTGACAGCATTTACGCTGCTGGCGATGTTCTTGATAAACAAGTTGGTAAGTTAACTCCAACTGCTATTTTTGAGTCAATGTACCTTACCAAGTTATTTACTGGTGCTACTACTGATCCAATTAAGTATCCAGCTGTTCCAAGTGCAGTTTTCTCATCACCACGAATTGCTGAGATCGGTGTTAGTGTTGACGAAGCTAAGGCCAACCCTGATAAGTATGATGTTAAAGAATCAGACCTTGCCACTGATTGGTTCAGATTTGCAATGCAAGAGAACAAAGGTAAGACCATTTCAATCACCGACAAACAAGGTTACCTAGTAGGTGCTACTGAAATCAGTTCTGAAGCTGATAACGTTATTAGTACTTTGGCACCATTTGTTGAGTATCACATCTCACCAGAAAAGATGAGCGAATTGATCCCATTGTTCCCAACACTTGGTTCTGAGACTTTGAATCATCTATAAAATTAAAAATCTATAAAATAAAAAGTTCGCCATTTGGCGAACTTTTTTTGTATCTAATTCTATTTAAGAAATTCCGGTTTTCTGAAATCAGGATCTGGATAAGTGTAAAAGCCCTTACCAGATTCAAGACCAATGTTACCTTGGTCAATCATATCCTTGAATTTTTCGGAAGCTTTTTTAACTTCTGGGTTAGTTGACATCTTAGTGATATCATACATGGTTTTCATCCCAATAATGTCCATAATAGCGAAAGGACCAAGTGGTGCACCAGTTCCAATCATCCATGCCTTATCGATCGTTTCAGGATCAGAAACGCCATTGTTCCAGAGGACTAAAGCATCTGATAGAAATGGTACTAACAGTGAGTTTAATAGGTAACCCGGTTGTTCCTTGTTAACTAAGATTGGAACCATTCCAATTTCACGTGAAAACTGTTCCATCTCTTTTGGAAGATCCTTATTAGTTTTAGATTGTGACATGATTTCAGCGGTATTGTTTTTCCAAATTGAGTTAGCGAAGTGGTAACCCAAATACTTGTCAGGACGACCAGTAGCATCAGCAAACTGTGATGGTAGTAAAGTCGAAGTGTTAGTAACGATAACAGTATCTGGATCAGCTAAATCGTTGAACTTTTTGTAAAAGTCATTTTTAACATCTGGATCCTCAGAAAGAGCCTCGATAACTAAGTCAGCACCCTTAAGGGCGGCCTTTAAATCAGTGGTGTAATGGAGATGTTCCTCTGCGTTCTTGACCTGTTCATCGGTAGCTCCAATGTCTTTTTTTACTGCTTTTTCCCAACGAGCTACTCGCGCCTTAGCACGATCGAGTGAGCCGTCTGAACGGCCCCAAATAGTAGTGTTTTTTCCGTGGAAAGCCGACATGAAAGCAATTTGTGAGCCTAAGGTGCCTCCACCGACAATGACAACGTTATTGAATGTCATGGTGATTTCCTCCTATATATTTACTTATTATCCACTTCTATTCTATGCTAGTGAAAGCGCTTAAGCAACCTTCTTTATCTGTTATAAATGACAATGGTTGCAAGCCAGAGTAAATTAGTTAAAATATTAACTAAATTGTTAATGGAGGTTCAAAATGATGAGTGAGATTAGAAGGGTAACGATTGATGATATTAGTGCTTTACGATCCATTAGTCGGGAAACGTTTTCCGAGACGTTTGGAACCGAAAATAAACCTGAAAATTTAAATCAATACTTGGATAATGCTTATGATCCGGAAAAATTAAAGAATGAAATTTCTGATCCTAATTCTCAATTTTATTTTGCTTACATTGATGGAAAGTTAGCTGGTTATTTAAAGTTAAACGTTGATGATGCTCAATCTGAAGAAATGGGTTCGCATCTCTTAGAAGTGGAACGAATTTATTTGAAAAAAGAATTTAAACGTCATGGTCTAGGAACCGAATTGATTAATTTGGCTGTTAATGAGGCGCAGAAAAAAGGGAAAGAAAAGGTTTGGCTGGGCGTATGGGAACATAATAATGCTGGACTGAAGTTCTATCAAAAAATGGGATTTAAGCAAGTTGGGGATCATGTTTTTCAATTGGGCAAGAGTGCTCAGCGTGATTTGATAATGGAAAAGCCAATTAGTGGTAACATTAAGTAAGTAGTTAATAATCTTAATTGGGAAAGTTGGTTCTTTCGTTGTTATTTAATGGTATTTTTCTTTTAATTGCTAGCATCATCGCCGGAACGTTGAGTAGTGTCGTTGGCATGGCAAGTGTGATTCTTTATCCGGCGCTTTTGTTTGTTGGATTACCACCAATTATGGCAAACGTCACGATCACGGTGGGAATTATTTTTAGCGGAACAAGTGCCGTCTTGTCATCAAGACGAGAGCTCAAAGGACAGGGTTCGGTCACTCTTCACGTTATGCTATTTGCGGTCATTGGTGCGGTTATTGGATCAATTATCCTGTTACATAGTTCCAATAAGAGCTTTCAAGATGTTGCTCCCTTTGTCATCTTACTGTCCGGAGTTTTAATGTTAATTCCAAAACGACAGTCAACGTTTGCTTCTGAAAGTATTTCAAAAACAGCGAGTGCAATTGCCGCGATTGCCATTGTGATTGTCGGGATTTACGTTGGCTACTTCGGTGCCGGCGGCGGAGTGTTAATGGCTGCCATTTTGATTCGAATTATCGATGCACCATACGCCATTTGCAATGCGGTCCGAAATGTGACGACTTTAACCATGAACGCAGTATCAGCTGCCATCTTTATTTTTACTACCCCAATTAGTTGGAGTGCTTTGGTGGTGCTTGCCATTGGTCTGTTTATTGGTGGGTACATTGGCCCGATTATTGTTCGGGTAATTCCATCAGCTGTAATGAAGTACACGGTTGCGATTGGTGCGATTATCCTGGCTGCTTTTTTAGCATATCAGGCATATTTTTAAAAAAGATGAATGTAGGGAAATATTATGTGGAATTTAATTTTTTTAGTAGTGGCAGGAGTTGTTAGCGGGGTGCTTGAAAGTACGGTTGGACTGGCCAGTTTAGTTGCTTATCCAGCGATGCTTCTGGCAGGATTTGCACCGATCGTTGCAAACGTTACCAACACGGTTGGCTTTGCCTTTAGTGATTCAAGTGCCATTTTAGCGTCCCAAAAAGAACTTAAGGGACAAAGTAAAGTCATCTTTAAAGTCACCATCTGTGCTGGAATTGGGACCATTATTGGTTCTTTAATTTTACTTAACAGTTCGAATAAAAGTTTTGAAAATGTTGCCCCAATCATCATTATGATTTCGGGAGTTTTGATGTTGCTACCAAAGAGTCAAAAACAATTATCTGAAACGCATATGACTTTGTGGGGAAAGATAATTACCGCCATTGCACTTCTTTTTGTTGGGATGTATTTAGGTTACTTTGGTGCAGGCGGCGGAGTCATGTTAATTGCCATTTTACTTCGAGCTGTGAACCAACCCTATGCTGTTTGTAATGCAATCCGAAATTTTGTTTCTTTAATTTTG
This sequence comes from Fructilactobacillus sp. X7R4C1, assembly GCF_059901115.1. NCBI lineage: Bacteria > Bacillati > Bacillota > Bacilli > Lactobacillales > Lactobacillaceae > Fructilactobacillus > Fructilactobacillus sp. X7R4C1. The sequence continues at coordinate 103,959 of NZ_JBWXVD010000004.1, read as the reverse complement.
AACTGGATTTCGGCCATCATATTTATGTTTACAATGCCAATCAATTGGGTGGCTTTGATTGCCATCACAGTTGGGTTACTAGTAGGTGGATACATTGGGCCGTCAGTCGTACGTCATATTCCATCCAATGTTATGAAGTATGGAGTTGGGATCGGTGCCATTGTATTAGCGATTTGTTTGGGAATTAAGACTTATTAATAAAACAAGGAGAAAGTGGAAGTTTGATTTTAAAGTATTTCTTATTGATTTTTGCTGGGATTTTAAGCGGAATTATGGGAACCGCTGTGGGACTTGCTAGCGTTATTTCATATCCAGCAATGTTGGCTTCCGGACTATCACCAATCGTTTCCAGTGTGACTAACATCGTTGGTTTTGCGTTTAGTAACATGAGCGCAGTGGCTTCATCTCAAAGAGAATTAAAGGGTCAAGGTAAGACCATTTTAAAAGTGGTTATTTTTGCTGGAATTGGGTCTGCACTCGGTTCCCTGATTCTTCTTCGTAGTTCCAACAAAAGTTTTGCAGATATTGCACCAGTTGTCATCATGTTGTCTGGGATTTTGATCATGCTACCGAAGAGTCAAAAGCAGTTAATGAAAACCCATTTGGGATTATGGGGTAAGACCATTACCGCCATTGCACTGACGTTGGTTGGAATGTACTTAGGTTATTTTGGTGCTGGTGGTGGAATTTTGATCATGGCGATTTTAATGCGAGCCTTAAATGAGTCATATGCCGTGGATAATGCCATTCGAAATGTGATGTCACTAGTGATGAATTGGATCTCGGCTTTGATCTTTATTTTTACAATTCAGATTAACTGGCCAGTTCTGATTACGCTAACGATTGGATTGGTTATTGGCGGATACATTGGACCAGCCATTGTACGTCTCATCCCATCCAATATCATGAAGTACGGGGTCGGAATCTTGGCAATTTTATTGGCCATTTATTTAGGAATTAAAACTTACTAATCCTGTTGCAACCAGCCTATGATTATGGTATTTTTAAATCAAATAAGATATGACAATAAAGAGGACGAGTACCATTAATTTCTTTTATAGCGAGTCGAAGTTGGTGAGAGTTCGATAAAGAGTTAATAGGAAAAACACCTTGAGTTTTAAAGCTTGAACGAAGTAGGGCTAACGGTCGCAATCCGTTATCATTGTGTGAGTTGGTTTATGTTACATAAACAATATGGGTGGTACCGCGATGACCTCGTCCCTTTTTGAGATGAGGTCTTTTTTTATTGTCTAAAAAGGAGTTGTTAAGTATGAAAGAACAAAACGTTTTAGCAAAAGATTTGTACACTAAGAAACACGATTTTGGTAATGAATCAGTAGTTCTAGAAGGATGGATTCGAACCATTCGTAATTCTAAAAAAATTGCCTTTATCGAAATCAACGACGGTTCATACATTAAGAATGTTCAGGTAATTGTCAAGAGTGATCTAGATAACTTTGATGACATCATCAAACTGCCGATTAGTTCAACTCTGAAAGTAATTGGAAAACTTGTGGACACCCCAGACGCCCCACAGCCATTTGAAATTCATGCGGAGCAAGTTAAGATTGAGGGTGTTTCTGATCTAGATTACCCACTGCAAAAGAAGAAGCAATCACTTGAGTACCTTCGTTCTATTGCACATTTACGTCCTCGAACCAATACTTTTTACGCTGTTTTCAAGATTCGTTCGATGGCAGCCTTTGCGATTCATGAATACATGCAAAAACACGGCTTTGTCTATGTAAACACTCCGATTGTTACTAGTAGTGACACGGAGGGGGCTGGTGAGATGTTTCAGATCACTAGCTTAGATCAAAATGACCTGCCAAAGGATGAAAATGGTAAAGTCGATTACTCAAAGGATTTCTTTGGTCAAGAGACGAACTTAACCGTTAGTGGACAATTACCAGTCGAGGCCTTTGCTCTGGCATTTAGAAACGTATATACCTTTGGCCCAACTTTTAGAGCTGAAAATTCGCATACTAAACGCCACGCTGCCGAATTTTGGATGATTGAACCAGAGATGGCCTTTGCTGATCTTGATGACATTATTAAGACGTCTGAGGACATGTTAAAGTATGTTATTAATTATTTACTTGAAAATGCTGCAGAGGACCTCCAGTTCTTAAATGATAACGTCGACGGCAACTTAATTAAGTTGCTTCAAACTACTGTGAACGAGAAGTTTGCGCGGATCACGTATACTGAAGCCATTGACTTGCTTGAAAAAACCGACGTTGAGTTTAAATATCCGGTTAAGTGGGGGATTGATTTAAAGGCTGAACACGAACGTTATCTATCCGAAAAAGTGTTTGGCAAACCCGTGTTTGTAACTGATTATCCACGTAATATCAAAGCCTTCTATATGCGTGATAACGACGATGGTAAGACTGTTGCTGCTTCAGACCTTCTGGTTCCAAGAATTGGTGAACTAGTTGGAGGAAGCCAACGAGAAGAGCGTGAGCAAGAATTGGCTGACAAAATGGATGAATTTCATTTATCAAAGGATGAGTACGAGTGGTACCTCGAATTACGTAAATACGGTGGCACTAAGCACTCTGGCTTTGGAATTGGCTTCGAACGATTACTGATGTATGTCACTGGGATGGATAATATTCGTGATGTTATCCCTTATCCAAGAACCCAAGGTAGTATTAAATTTTAGACTAAAATGAGCCCATGAGAAATCATGAGCTTTTTGTTATCTTTTGTAACAATTCAAATGAAAAAATGATAGTCTATAAATAGCTATTAAATTAGTACAAATCGAAAAGGAGCGCTTTATATGGCAAAAAGTAATGGACTTAGTAGATTAGAAAGATTTTGGTTTATTACCATCATGTTAATCGGTACTTTCACCATGTCGATTAGTCAGTCATCACTATCGACGGCTTATCCCACATTGATGAAGTACTTTGATATTTCAGCATCAACCGTTCAATGGTTAACAACTGGCTTTATGATCATCATGTGTATCATGATGCCGATTAGTCCTTGGCTTTTGAACAACATGAGTTTTAAGAAACTCTTTATGGGAGTTTTACTGATGTTTGATCTAGGGACGTTAATCATTTTAATTAGTAATAGTTTTACGTGGGTTCTGATTGGGAGAGCCTTAGAGGCAATTGCCGTTGGGATTTTGTTTCCATCGTATCAAACTGTTTTACTAAATATCACGCCGGAAGATGATCGAGGAACGATCATGGGAGTTGCTGGATTGGTCATGGGTTCAGCTCTGGCTTGTGGACCAATCATTTCCGGAATCGTTTTGAAGTTTACCACTTGGCGTGGTTTGTTTGATGTTTTCATTGTGATTATCACTGCTGTATTCCTGATTTCATTCTTTGTGATGAAAGACGTTATGCCACGAATTAAATCAAAGTTAGATTGGCTTTCAATCATCTATTCATTTGGTTTGATTGGAATCTTATACGTAATTAGTGAAATTGCTAAACCAAACAATAACTATGGAATGCTTTTACTCATCCTGATTATTAGTATCGTTTTGATTGCGTTGTTTGTTTTCCGTCAGTTTAGAATCAGCAATCCACTATTGAACTTAAACGTGTTAAAGACGTTTAACTATGATTTGGCGGTACTCTTAACCGGATTCTCATACATTTCATTGATTGTAGTTACGATCATTTTCCCACTGTACTATCAACAGGTACTGGGAGTATCACCATTCATTTCCGGGATGGCACTAGTTCCTGGAGCTGTTTTCTTAAGTATCTTGAACCCGATCACGGGTACGATTGTTGATAAAATTGGATTTAAGCCAGTTATGTTAACAGGAATGTTGATGATTGTGCTGGGCTGGGCCATTTTAGCCTTTTTCCCAATTTATAATATTTGGGGCATGATGGTTCTGGCAATGTTAATTGAGGGTGGAAATGCCTTTGTCATGATGCCTGCGGTTACGCTTGGGGCCGATTCACTGCCGGAAGATTTGATTTCTTATGGAACGGCTTTAATTACGACGGTCAGACAGGTACTTGGGTCAACCGGAGTTGCGGTTGCTACGATTGTATTAGTGAGAGCAACTGGATTCTTCAAACTCAGCATGCCGGCAATGCCAGCTCAGGTTAATGGATTCCACATGGTTTACTGGGTCTTCTTGGTAATTGCGGTTATCGGACTACTGTTTGCGGTTATGATTAGAACGCCAAAAAAAGATCAAAAATAAATTAAAAACGTATTTTAGGTGGAAATCAAATGATTTCCATCTTTTTTTGCTTAAAAGTAAACTAATTTCACAAAGTAGCGCTTAAATTACTGAAATTAATGGATTTGCAATCGTGATGTAATCATTTGGTATTAATCCTAACCTATCATAGAAAGTGTAGGATGATTGTAAAATAATGCACAATAAATTAATAAAGGAGCTGGCAAGATGTTCAAAGGATTAATCAGAGGTGTAACAGTAGCGATTGCGTCGTTAGGTTTATTTGGTGTCGTAAACATCGCCACTAACCAAAATCAAGTATCCGCAAGTAAAGCCCATTTTTCAAACGTTAAGCGGGTTGCGACTAGTGAGCTTGGTAAATCATATTCGTACGGTGCAGTCGGACCTAACAGTTTTGATTGCTCTGGCTTTACTCAGTATGTCATGAAAAATGGTGCTAACCGCAATCTTGTAAGAACCGCACAGGCTCAATACGATACCTATAAGCATGTCAGAAAGAGTAAAATTAAAAAAGGTGACTTGGTATTTTTTGGCTCAAGTAAAAGTGACATTTACCACGTTGGAATTGCCTTAAACAAACATCAAATGATCGATGCACAAAATCGTGGAGTGGTGATTGAGCCAATTCACGCCCCGTGGTGGCATTTAGTGGGTGTTTCGCGTCCCGTTTCATTTGCTAAGAAAACAGTTCAAAGTCCCGTTAGGTTTTAATGAGCCTGACGGCTTTTTTGACTTCTCCAACTTTGCTGATTACTATGTAGGCAAATGTTGAAGGGAGTGCATTTCAAGTGCTAAGAAAAGACGAGCCATTTTTACCAATTACATCAAGAAAGGAACTTCGTGACTGGTTTGCTGAAAATTGCAAGAGAGAAGATTGTCTGTGGGTTCCAGTCAGCATGAGTAAAACCAGTGAAGAAAAGATGTTTTATTTGGATATCGTCGAAGAGGCACTGTGTTTTGGCTGGGTCGATGGTTTGCATAAAAGTTCGGATGAAACGGGACTAGCACAACGATTGACTCCTCGAAAGGAAAACAGTAACTGGACCGAGCTCAACAAGGAGCGGGCTCGAAGACTAATTAAACTAGGTTTAATGACTGAAGAAGGCAAACGAGTGTTACCAGATTTGTCTCCTAAATCGTTTAAGATTATTCAGCCGGTTAAACGTGCTTTAAAACGTGATCCGAAAGTATGGGATAACTTTAACCATTTTCCCGATTTGTACCAACGAGTTCGTGTTGATGGAGTTCAGTCCCGGTTGAAATTTAGTAAACCACAGTCATATAAACATCGGTTGCATAAGCTAGTAAAGAAGACGAGAGCCAATGAGATGTATGGTGGTTGGTGTGATGATGGAAGATTGTTGCATTATTAAGTTTTATTAGATTCAATGTTTACATCTGGCATTTGTATCTGAATTTAAACTTAATTATTGCTTCATAAGAATAATGACTAGTTAAATTTTTGTATTAAGTATTAATTAATTCTGATATACTTGTTTTATTAAATATTTTGGATAATCAATGAGGAATTAATTCAAATGACTAAAAAATATTTAACCAGTGGGACACGTACCAGTCATACGTATCAGTTTTATAGGGAACGCAGAAATGATCCAAGTTGGCGGGAAGATTACTTAGAGGTTAAATCAAAACGAAGACGTAATTTTCTGATGAAATTAGTTTCAAGGGTTGCGATTGTATTGATTGGGTTCTTTCTATTTAACCATTATGCTGGTGCTTTAATAAGTAGAATACAAAATGAGTTTAGACGGAATCCTTCATCGATAATTTCAAATCGAACTTTCAATCAACATAATTCAGCACAAATAACTCCTAATTCTTCTCAAGTAAAAACAGAAGCAACTCCAGCAAATAGTAACAATAATCAGGCTGAAAATGATGTTAAGCAAACAAGCACTTTGACAGAACCAATTGCTAAACAAATATTAGAGAAAGAAACACCTTATTTCCAAAATACGACTACTAATAAAATTAGTTATTGGAATTATGGTGGTAAACTATCTGGAGATCAGACAGGATATTGGTTTATAACTCAAAACGCTACTAGTGATATTGGATTAGAGGGGACCGTTAAAGATAATGGGGACGGAACTGCTCACATATCAGAAAACGTTGTTTCAAAAGCAACCGGTCCACATTCTTCAAATTTAGAAAAAGATGTGACAATTCCACGTTAAGCTTATAAAACACAAAAAAGCGAACCAATCAATTTAATGACTGGTTCGCTTTTAATTATGGAGGCGGCGGGATTTGAACCCGCGTCCGAGCATATTGCCTCCTGAACGTCTACATTCGTAGGCTAATCATTTGAAGTTCACTGTACAATCCGCAATTAGTCAATGCTAGCATGCACAGCTAATCTGATTAATCTCTTCATACTACTTCAGATGGGAGCAGTAAGCGTATCCTATTAAAGGTAGGACCTAGGACTGATCCATAGGAAAAATCAGCTAGATCTACGTCAAGCGCTTATTAGGCAGCTACAGCGTAAGAATTGTTATTATTTTTTGCAGTTATAATTAAACTGAGCGATTTGACGCATCGTCGTACGGAATGCAATTCAGGCTCAAACTATACCCGTCGAATCCATAACGCCCCCGACAGACACAGTACTACTATACCATGATATCTGCCTAATTTACAGTAATTTAGATCAGGCTAAAATGTTTCAGTCCGTTAACAATTCCGTGATTAGTATTTTTGGTGGTAATGAATTCACCATGTGGTTTGACATTTGGAAGTCCATTCCCCATTACGACCGGATGATCAACGTAGTCTAACATTGGGATGTCGTTATTACCGTCTCCAAACGCGTATGTTGGGATTCCAGTTAGTCCAGCAGTGTTTATTAATTGCTTGATTCCAGTAGCCTTAGAAACGTCATGAATGACCACATCAATTGAATAGGGCGAGTTACGGTAAAAGGTTAGGACATCTCCAAAGTTTTCTACGTAGTCAGTATCCAGATCAGTGTTGGTAACCACCATCATGTTAATAGGATTTTCGTGCCAATACTTTTTTGTGACAATGGTTGGAAGTGGAGCATGGACGTGTTCAAAGGCTTTAACTGCCAATTCATCGTGATTGGTAATGGCACCACGTTTTTGGTTCAGTAAAACTAATGTATTATCGTGTTTTTTAACAAAGCTATACAAACGATCAATGATTTTGGGGTTGATTGTATTAGAAAAGACTTCTTGGTTTCTTAACATCCCAAAATCACCGTTTGCGGCTACCACGGAATCAATCTTGGTTTTCTCTAACGTATCTCTGATTTCAAAAAGATTCCTTCCGGTTGAGATTACCGGAAGGCCACCGTGTTTTCTGATTTCATCCATTGCGTTTGCAACTTCATCGTTCACCTTTGAATTTTCATCAAACAAGGTCCTATCTAAGTCAAAAAATACTAAATATTTATACATAATCGAATCTCCTTTGCTTATTATTTTAACATATGACCTACTTTGCAATCCTACTAATTAATCGTGATTACATGTACAATGAGATAGGAAGCGATTTTTAGAGGAGAATAAAATAATATGAAAAAAGTTGAAATAACCGGTAAAGCCGTCAAAAAGTTTGAGGGCGGTTATCCACAAATTAGTGAAAAAGATTTAGTTAACGAAGCGGATTTTAGCAACGGCGAAGTCGTGGCTTTAATTAAGGGAGATCATTTCGTTGCCAGTGCTTACTTTGGCAAACAAGCCGGCGGAATTGGTTGGATTTTGGATCGCAAGGAAAATCAATTTATCGACGATCGTTTCTTTGGTCATTTATTTAGTCAGGCCTTCAGTAAAAGGATCTTACTTCAAGATGAAGGCATTGATATTCATCGCCGGTTTAACGGACAGGGAGACGGTTTGGCCGGAATTACGATTGACAGCTACGATGGTCAAGACGTGATTACCTGGGAAAATGCTGGAATTTATCAATTACGAAATCAGTTGATTCCAATCATTGTTAATCAATTGGGGAGTTACCAGAATTTATACGAGTATCAGCAGTTTGAACATGGTTCTGAAATCAAGTCAGTTGAAAACGCTAGTCCCGATCCAGTAGGCTCGGCCAATGTCTTGGAGGGTGAAGTAACGTATCCAATTAGTTTACAGAACGCAAAAACGACAGGATTAGACATTATTTATCGCGATGTAAGGCAGGATGTTTTTGATCAATCACAAGATAAAGTTGGTCTAAATTTATTTTATGAGGGAACTGGAGTTGCTAGTGCCATGATTGGTGGTGGTAGCGTTAAGACCGTTAACGTTGACGATAGTAATCGTGCTAAATCTCAATTGATTAATGAAATTGATGCTAATGGATACGTGATCGGTGCCCAAGAGGTCAGAAAAATGAGTGTCTTTGGGTATTTAGACTATGCGCAAAAGCATGATTTGAAGTTTGACTTAATCACCGTTAACGTGCCTGTCTTTGTTAGAGATAAAAAGAATCGGTTTGAGATTAAGCGTGACTTACAAGATCTCGTTAGTGCGGTAAGTCAAGTTGCTAGTAAGGATGCGTCTGTCTTCTTTACCACAGATACCAATAAAATGAATTCGAAAAAGTTTCGGTCTGAAATCTCGGATGCATTTGCCGCAAACGGTGTTAACGTTAATTTTGGAAAAACCTACTCTAACCCAAATGATTTTCCGATTGACCCTGATTATGAACGTGAGGGATCATTTAAGGGGATCAATGTGCGGATTAAATAAGAACTAATATAATAAAATTAACAGAGCAAAAACATCATTATGTAATTAATTTTTGTTGTATAATGTAAGCGATATTATAGAAAGTGGGGATAGTGTAATGGCTTATTTGAAATTTGATGATTCTAAGTTAAGCAAGTTTGTACATCCGGATGAGTTGCCTGAGATTCAAGCGATGGTGACTGCAGCGGATAAAGAGTTAAGGGATGGCACTGGTGCTGGAAATGATTTCCGGGATTGGTTAGATCTTCCAGAAAATTATGACAAAGATGAGTTCGCAAGGATTCAAAAAGCAGCTGACAAAATCAAGTCTGATTCAAAAGTTTTAGTTGTGATTGGAATTGGTGGTTCATACTTAGGTGCTAAGATGGCCGTTGATTTTCTGAATGGTACTTTTTACAACTCTGAACCTGATGACAAGCGTCGTGGTGTCAAGGTTGTCTTTGCGGGTAATTCACTTAGTGCTCCATATATTCATGATTTATTGAACTACATCGGTGACGATGACTTTTCAATTAACATCATTTCTAAGTCTGGAACAACCACTGAACCAGCAATTGCTTTCCGAATTTTCAAGGAAAAGTTAGTTAAAAAGTATGGTGAAGATGAAGCTAACAAACGAATCTATGCTACTACTGATGCTCATCGAGGTGCTTTGAAACAAGAAGCTGACGCTAACGGCTACGAAACCTTCGTAATTCCAGATGGTGTTGGTGGACGTTACTCAGTTCTTACCCCAGTTGGTTTATTACCAATTGCTGCTACCGGTGCTGACATTAGTCAATTAATGAAGGGTGCACTTGATTCTTCCAAAGAATACACCAATCCAGATGTTAATAAAAACGATGCCTATCGTTACGCTGCGTTGAGAAATATCCTTTACAGAAAGGGTTATACCACTGAATTACTCGAAAACTACGAACCAAACATGAGAATGTTCTCAGAATGGTGGAAGCAGTTAATGGGTGAGTCAGAAGGAAAAGACCAAAAGGGAATTTATCCATCATCAGCTAACTTTACAACTGATCTTCATTCATTAGGTCAATACATTCAAGAGGGGTTACGTGATCTGATTGAAACGGTTGTTAAATTAGATAAGCCTGATGACGATATTGCGATTCCAAAGGAAGAGTCAAACCTTGATGGTCTTAAATACCTTCAAGATGACACGGTTAACGAAGTTAATACCAAAGCCTATGAAGGGGTTGTTTTAGCTCATACCGATGGTGGGGTTCCAGTTATGACCGTTCATATTCCTGATCAATCAGAATATTCACTAGGTTACTTGATTTACTTCTTTGAAGTTGCGGTTGCTATTTCTGGTTACCTAAATGGCATTAATCCATTCAATCAACCAGGCGTTGAAGCATACAAGAATAATATGTACGCATTATTAGGTAAACCTGGTTACGAAGAATTAACCAAGAAACTGGATGCAGAATTAAAAAAGGAAAACAATAACTAAATAGACAAAAAGAACGGATTCAGTTGAATCCGTTCTTTTTATATGGTCAATGATTTGATTGTAATAAGAGGGTTATTCCCATTTTCCTTCAAGAGTACGTAGCTTCTTAATTAAGCGTTGTTGTGCTCTTTCAAGATCATTCATTTGATCATCAACGTGACGGTTTTTGTCCATTCCACGTTTATCATCTCGAGTCGGCTTAGCAACCTTAGTATCACGTAAGTTATTGGTCTGATTTTCATTTTCAATCAACTCTTTCACAACGTCCATTCGTTCGTTGTAGTTAGCTAATAAATCAGCATTGAATTTATCAGAGTTTTCTTTTTGGAACTTTTCTTGATCCTTGATTAATTTTTTAAGTTCTTTTTCTTTTGAGTGTGCGTCCATATTGTCATACCTCCAATATAAAAAGAATAGCACTAATGCTGTTTCAATAGCAATCTAATTTTATAAATAAAAATGGTCTTCCGATTAATCGGAAGACCATTTATTAGTTTAGATATTATTTGTCAGTATCTTTACGTCTGAAACCAAGTACTGCGGCAAGAGCAACCATGATAGAACCAATGGCACTCATAAGTAGTGTACTTGCTTGACCAGTTTGTGGCAAGATGTGACCATTCTTTTGGTCATTGTTTTTAACTGCAGAAGCTTGACCGTTATCCTTAGTAGCAATGTGTGAAGTTGTCTTATCATCATTGTTTACCTTAGCAGCAGTTTCTTTGTTTGAAGCATTCTTGTCAGAAACTTCTTTGTTTGAAACAACCTTAGCGGAAGTCTTCTTGTTAAGAGCTGCCTTTTGGTCAGTTGACTTCTTTGAAGCGTTCAAATCAACTGTGTTCTTCTTAGCAGTAGTGTCATTTGACAAGTTACTTACTTGTTCTTTAGGTGCTGCTGGAGTTTGTTGAACATTTTGTTGAACGTTAGGAGTCGTCTTTGAAGTTTTAACAGTCTCGTTAGTGTTGGCACTAGTATTTGATGATGACTTTGTTGGTTGAACATTCAAGTTAACCGTCTTAGTGTTATTTTGTGATACAACACTAGTAGTTTGTTGTTTGCCATTTGAAGCAGTTGGAGTTGGTGTAACACTAGCTGATTTATTAACAGTGTTCAATTGAGTAGTAGGGACACTAGCTCTCAAGTTGTAAGTGTATGCTCTGTTATTAGCACGTCTTGCAGCTGGAGTGCTTACGTTTTGTTGAACGTAGTTTGAACTAGCTTGGTTGTTAGCTCTTGGAGTATATGAATTGTTGTTAGTGTTTTGGCTTGGTGTGTAAGTACTTGCGCTTCCACCGTTAAATCCGTTAACACGTCCGAATAATACGGCACCAGGGAAATAACTAAGTGAATCGTTGTAAATAACACCACGGTTTTGAGCATCAAGCATTAAACCGTTACCTAAGTAGATTCCAACGTGGTAAAGATCGCCACCTTGAGAGAAGAATACTAAGTCACCCTTTTGAGCTTGACTACGTGAAATGTGTTGTGTAGCAGGGTATTGACTGTAAGTAGTTCTTGGAAGACTGTATCCAGCCTTGCCAAATACGTATTGAACGAATCCAGAGCAATCAAATCCAGCTGGTGTACTGCCACCCCAAACGTACGGAGTTCCAACATATTGTCTACCAATGTTAACTACTTGATCGGCATTAGTGTTTTGAGCTCTAAAGCTGACATTTTGAACTCTAAAGTTAGTTGCGGCTGCACGAGCGGCACTTAATTGAACGTTTGAGTAAGAATGAGCTGCTGGGGTAACATTGTTGTTTTGAGTGTTAGTCTTAACAGTTTCAGTCTTAGCTGATTGTGCAGGGGTAGTAGTTTTAGCATCAGCTTGTTTTGCATCATTGTTTGAAACTGGTGCTTGCTTAGCAGGTGTTTGTTGAGTAGTTTCAGATTTAGTAGCTGGGGTTACATTATTTTCAGCTTTTTCAGTATTTACTGGTTGTGCTTGTGTAGTAGCTTCGGCTTTAACTGAATCGTTGTTAGTAGTCTTTTGGTCAGCGTTGTTGTTTTGGTTGTTATCTGCTTTAGCAGAAACATCGTTGTCTAAATTATTAACGTTAACATCAGTTTTAGCTGATTGTGCAGGAGTAACAGCTTCTGCAACCTTGTTTTCAATCTTGTTTGGTGTAACAGTTGATGTTTGGCTATTGTTTTTAACGGCATCATTGTTAGCATCATTTTGATTGTTTTGGTTGTTTTCAGCTACTTGATTATTATCAGTAGTTGCTGATTGATCGTTAGTAGTTGTAGCTTTTGTTGCATCATTAGTGGTGTTGTTTACATCATTGTTTGAAGCAACATTAGTTTGAGTAGTGGCATCTTTAGTAGCATTAGCATCGTTTGTTTGATTATCAACGTTAGTGTTAACTTTGGCTGCGCTCTTAGATGAGTCATTTTTAATAGTGCCGTTATCTTTCTTGGCACTTTGAGTAGCTTGTGCGTTATTTCCTAAGGCGTCAGCGTTAACAACGCTACTGGTAGTTAGAAGGCCACCGGCAACCATCGTAGTTGCAAGGGCAGCAAACATCCATCTCTTACCAGCTTTGTACATTTTATAGTGTAATTTATCATTATTCATATATTTAATTTCCTCCTTTGGAATATATAAACAATAACATCAAAACTATGTGAAAAAAAGAGTTAAACTCAAGCGTAACTATAATGATATAGTGCGAAACATTCAGGAAATGGTTTGTTAAACTAGTAATGTTTCAGTAACATTGGTGTAATATAACTGTGCTACTTATAAAATGTGACTAAACGGCTTGACCACGACGTTACGTAACGGTTAACAATGATTTATTGAGAGGTATCATGCATGCTTAAAATAAAAGAATGAGCCGATATGGCGGGCGTTATAGCTCGTTCCCCTCAATACTATGATTGAATATATTTATTGGTTCTCAGAAGAGATATTGATTCTGGTTATCGAAATTATAATTCTAACGATATTTTGAAATTACAGGTGATTTTATTTTACAAAAGTTTTGGTTTTGACTTAAAAGAAATTAAAAAAATTATGAGTGATCCAGCCTTTAGTTTTCACAATGCAGTACTGATTCAAGAAAGATTTTATCTGAACTGGGCCGGCACCTTACCCGATTAATCAAAAGCATTTAAACTTATTTGCCGTTGATTTTCAAAATATACAAGAAATGGAAAATCGAATGATTGGTTTATTAAAACAATCATTAAGGAATAAAAATACTGATTATAAAAAATACTGATTATAATGGAAGAAAAATTTACAAATTACACAAAAAGTGTTTGCAATATACATGGCCAAATTATTCTATAGAAGCTCATCAAGGACTGTCTAAAATTTATTTAAATGATGGCCGGTTTCAAAAATATTACGATAATAAAGCGGGAACTGGTGCCACAGAAATTTTGGCTCAATCAATTCAAAAATATGCAAAGTAATGACCCTAACCCCAAAGACGTTTTATTAAACACTGATTAACCGAATTGTTCAATGTTTGGTAGAATTAGTGTAAATACATTTAAGGGGGGATTATGATGGCATATGGAAACTTAGACTATTATTATGCAATATTAGGATTACCCACAACAGCAGACAAACAAGAAGTTGACCGAGCTTATCGCAAATTGGCTAAGAAGTATCATCCTGATGTTAATCATTCTCCTGATGCTGCCTCCAAGTTCAAAGAAATTACCAGTGCGTATGAAATTATTAAAGAAAATAATTATAGTTCTGGATCATATGCAGGATCAAGTCAGTCTAGTTATGAATCACATTCTAATGAGTCTAACGCTAACAATGATTCTTATCAGCAAAACACTAATTATAATTATTCTAATTACCAGCAACAAAATCAAAATCATGAACCTCATCATTTTACTGAAGCTGACATTGGCAAGATAATTTTCTGGATTGCAATCGCAATTTCGATTGCGACGGTAGTGATTGTCATCAAAGTATTACCTCTTAGTATTATTTATGCAGTTTTGATTGTGTGTGGAATTTTGTATTACTTCTATCAGAAAAAATGATTAATTATAAAGATCGAGCATTAAAATGCTTGGTCCTTATTTTTATTAATTAAGTTTTTATTGTAATAAAAACTTACATGAAAAAATTCTTTATGGTAGATTAATCATTGCTGAAAAATTAGGAGGTTAGGTATGCCAAGGGATTTTAAGGAAGAATTATTGTTTACTGGATTAATGGCCGGAATGATGGTGATCGTGATGGAGGCCTATAATATTGCACTCGGAAGTGGGGTTGATTCTACTTTTGTTAAAAGTGTGTTAGTGGGTTATCCATTTGCATTAGTTATTGCGGCTGTTTGTGATTTGCTTTTTGTGGGACCACTTGCAAAGGGGATCTTTTTCAAATTTATCTTTAATGAAAAAATGGAAGAGAAACCACTTTTGATTTCTTTAGGAATTTCAATTTTGATGGTGTTAGGAATGGTAACTTGCATGTCAATTTTCGGAATTGTAGTTGAAGGCGGATTTTCAAGTCTTAATCTAGCAACGTTTGGGATGACATGGATTAGAAACTTGATTTTGGCTCTGCCATTACAACTTCTGATCGTTGGACCAATTGCTAGAATGGTTTTGGGTAAAGTTCAAGAAATCAGGAATTAGAATCAATTCAATAAAAAAGAACCATTTCAATAGTTATTGAAATGGTTCTTTTAGTATTTATAGTTGAGTATACTGGGCTCGAACCAGTAAATTGCGGATTCAGAGTCCGCTGCCTTACCAATTTGGCGAATACTCAATATTTGAACAACTAATATACTACAATTCTTTATGGACAGTTGTCAACAGAAAATTTTGCATTACTTTGTTGACAGACTGGTTTAAATTGGGTAAACTATGTAATTGTTCAGTTTATTGCCCGTTGGTCAAACTGGTTTAAGACGTCGCCCTCTCAAGGCGGAGCTATGAGTTCAAGTCTCATACGGGTAATTGATATAAGCCTCTAAACATTGGTTTAGAGGCTTTTTATTTTATCTTGGTCTATATTTGGTCTCTTTAGTTGATTTTATCGAGCGAATCTTGTGCTAATTCGTACGGCTATTTATCTCAAATGGGAGTGACACTTACTCAGCTTGCTAAAGATGGTATTGGAAATGCAAACACACCAGCACCATAACATCAAAGCAATCCAGTTCAAAAACCAAAAGTTATTAATGGTGGATTTCATTCTGAAAATGCAACTAAATTTGGCACACTGCCCGCTTACGCAATCGTTCATTACTACGGTTTACACTGGCTTTAATTGTAGAACTCTCTACTGCCTAGTTCGTCCAGTGGGTCAAACTGCATGGGAAACATTTAAATAATTGAATATAAATTAAGTTTAAGATAGCAGTAACTATTAAAGTACTAATTACCGATACGATAACTTTTACTATAATAGCCTTTATGATATTGCGTAGATGGTTCAAAGGAATTACCTAGTTGCATGCTGATTACGTGTATTGGTATTCATTTATATTTTCTCCTTTCTAGGTTGTCTTAGAGAGGATACATATAAGTAAATCACACTTCTTAATTGAAGTGTGTTTTTTTGTTTTTACTCATTTATTCTTATTAAGAAGAAAGCTACTTTAGATGATTTGAAAGACAAGAAGTGAGTTTGGGTTCATATCAATGTAGCTTTTTTATACTTATAGACTTTATTTCTTTTTAAACTTTTTTAAATCCCAAATTAAAAATAATCTTCTCAATGATGTTAACTCATTATTTCCACTTTTTTCGTGCTTATTAAATAAATCAATAAATTTAGGAAGGGCTTTATTTTTTACATATCCATCCACATCATTAAAATCTAGTTTATTTATGTTAAATGAAATTTCGTCTATTATTTTTGAATTTGAGGTACTCTTTTGATCTGTAATTTCTTGTAAGCTATTAAATTTAATATGATAAGATTTGTTGACCTGATTAATTTGGTAGTTTAAATTTAAAAAATGTTTTGATTTAATTTTATTTAATACTTTATTTAAGACAAATTTTGGGAGATTATTATTCCTTAAATTAGGATAATAATACATGAATGGATATCTAGCGGTCGCATCACGTACAAAAAAATTCCAAGCTACTTGTGGCATAATTTCATGCTTTTCATTTATATAATCTTCTAAGTATGATACTGCCGTTGGAGATACGTATATATTTTTTTGGTCTCCTATAGCCACAACCATATTATCTTTGTTCTCTTTAGATAAATTTTTAGGTGATACTAATTTAGATTGCAGTGCACCTTTTGCCCCAGCAGCTACAATTAAATTTTTCAAATATTTTTCAAATTTTTTGACCTCACTGGGAGGTAAACCCTCATTTATTTGTGATATTTTTTGGAAAATACTTAAATAATCTGAAGATTCAATAAGAGTATAATTTAAATGTAATTCGTTCAATGTGACAATTTTTTCATTTGGTTTTTTTACATTTTTTTTATAATTTACAACTATTATTCTACTTGCTGATTTTCTGACATCTTCTTTTGGTAATTGTTTAGAAAAATCACTCAATAATTTTCTTATATTTCTATCAGTTAATGAATATCCTAAAAATAATATGGGTGATGTTATCATAGAAGTTAAAATTTTTGCGGAGATTAGAATAGAATTCTTATCATATTCCCTATAATCTTCGGAATTAATTACTATTGAATTTGGTTCTTCCACCGATCCATGTATCTTATATATTTCAGACCAACCTAAAGTATCATCAAAAAACCTCTCTGACCCAAATAAACTGTCGGATTGTTATGATAATACTTATTTAACATGTCCTCAATAAATGTATCATAATTTGTTGTAACAATTATTTTTGCTTTTGATAATAATTTTATGAATTCTTTAAATTCATCTGTATTTTCTATTCCATTTTGTAATTTGTATTTTTTAAAGTGATTTGCTATTTCAAATTTAAATGGAGATATTCCCTTTATAACTGCATCTTTTGTAGATATTCCATTTACCTCTATTTTATGGTCAAAGAATTGATTATTGAATTCACTTCCTATTTTGTCAGCCATTTTTGTGTTTGCAGAAAAATTTATTTTGCTATTGTCATTAGTTTCTTTTTTTGCTTCCATAATGTAGGAGTGAAATTGGGACCAGAAGTCTTTTTTTGGATAAATATTATTCCAAAATTCTTCTAATAAATCTGTCCAAGATGGAGAGTTTTCTATATATCTTTTTGAGATACCAGATCCAATAAAAATTATTGGATAATGATTATTTTTTAAAACATCATGTAATTTAATTGACATTTTCATTAAGTCCCTTCATATTTTTGCAATTTCTTTTAATATATAATGTTCTTAATTAACAATTTTGTATTAATAATATTATATATGTAAGTAATGTTTCTCACAAGATAGCAGATTGCAGAAATTAGTAATTAAGTATTAACAAATAATTATACTTGTTACTTTTTATATTTAAGTATGTATTAAGTATTGTTTAGGGTTAATGAACCATTATAAATTTATTTGAATTATCTAACTTTTCGATCTCTTAAAAGACTAGTATAATTGATTTTACTAGGAGATTACAAAATGAATTTTTCAAAAACAAAAGCTAAGATTAAACAAATGATTGAAAATCAGAGTATCCCAGGCGCGGCATTTTCGTTTATCACTGGGATGAACGTTGAAAGTGATGAAATGGGATTAAAGCAAGTGGAGCCAACGAAAGAAGCCGTTGGACCAAACGACGTTTACGACATTGCTTCTTTGACCAAAGTGGTCGGGACCCTGCCAGTTATCATGCGTTTACTTCAAGATGGACGGATTCACCTAGATGATTCTGTTTCTGACTATTTACCAGAATGGAAGTATCCGGAGGTTACAATTCGTCACTTGTTGACTCATACGTCTGGGATTGAAGGGTACATTCCCAATCGAAATCAGATGAACATCAATCAGCTTCGTAAGGCACTCTTAGGTCTTCATGTGGGCGATAATTTTAACAAGCAAATGAAATACGAAGACGTGAACTATATTTTCTTAGGATGGATTGCTGGGTTGGTAATGGGAATTCCCATTCAACCACTGATCACACAAATGGTTCTAAAACCACTTGGTTTAAATGACACGACTTTTCATCCTGAAGCGCAACGTTCTGTCCCAACCACATACAATGAAGAAACCCATACTAATTTGCAGGGTAAAGTTCATGACCCGAAGGCGCAAATCTTGGGTGATGATTGTGGTTCAGCTGGGATGTTTAGTACTTTAAATGACTTGTCTCGTTTTGCCCAGTGGATGCTTCAGGTTAATAGTCGTAGTAGTATCTTTAATAATGAGACGTTTGATGAATTGTATACTGATCAGACACCGATGGAAGATGGTACCCGGTCATTTGGCTGGGCATTAGCTGATTACGAAGGCCATCCGTACATTTGGCAGTCTGGTTATACAGGGGTGGTAATTGTACTCAATCGGGACCAGAAGAGTGGCTTTGTCTTTTTGTCTAATCGGGTTCACCCCCACTTAAGTGATCATTTCATGGAAGACCGAAATGACTTAATTAACACCTATCTTTACGAATTATTTAATTAGATAAAAAACACGTTTACCTTATTTTTAAGGCAAACGTGTTTTTCTTATTTATAAGGAACTTTAAGATAACTGTTTTCTAGATCAATCGTGTACTCAATCTCTTGATTCCCTCGCTGAGTCATCTGAAAGTCGGTTCCGTACAGTACTAGTCCAAGCTTTCTTTCCGCTGGAAGGTGATAGAAGGTTGGTTGTAAAGTTAAGTCAACATCATAAAATTGGTTTGGGACCAATTGATCGTTTTGATAAGCGGAATGGCGGTTCTGAAGGTTCATATGTCCAAATGAGATCATTTTATTTGGTGTTGAATGCTTATTTAAGGTGAATTCCCGTAGATCATCCGTGTACCATCTGTGTCCTAGTAGAATTCCCTTGGGCTCAAGAATGGTAGGGGTAACATTCAATCTTTTAGCGTCCCCGTAATCGACCAATTGAGCTGACAGGATTCCGACGTTCTTAGACGTAGCAATGCGCAGGTGAAGGGTACTAAATCCCGAAATGATTTGATCTTCACTAAAAGATATTGTCTTAAAGATCAAACGGTGTCCTTTTAACGAACTGTTTGGATCAAGTAAATCTTTTTCCCACCGTGTTGGATGAGAACAGTATGCCTTAAATTGCGACGAATCCAACTGATCTTGGTATTTAAGCTGGCCTTTGTTTGAAGTTTTGCTTAGTTTCTCATCATTTAAATAGTATTTTTTACTATGATTATCAAGCCAGTTATTCTTTTTGTTCCACGTTTCCGGCTTGACGTTGTCTTGCACAATCACATTGGGGATTTGGTTCATTAAGTTATTCTCAATCCCATATAACTCATGTGAAATCCACATGTTGACGATGTCGTTGAAATCAAACGAACGAAAGGCGTTGATGTAAATGTGTTGACCTTGGTGAAGGATAATTTTTTGATTAATTGGAAGAGACTTGATTCCCTGCCATAGTTTGGCTGCGTTGACTGGTTTAACGTTCCAATCGTTCAGGCCTTGCACGATTAAGACATCGGCTTTAATGTTTTTAACGTTGTTTCGGTAGTTTCTTTTGTCCCAAAATTCGTTGTAATTCCCGGTAGTACGGTCCATCTGTTTTTGCATAATTGATAAGTAGCGATCAAAGAAAGGACGGATCTGGAAATTATCACCAGGATTGAGACTTCTACTGAATGTCTCGGCCGCTAAAACGTCAGCGTCTTCTCCCTGAAATCCACCCGGAGCCATTACAAGGCCATTTTCACGATAATAGTCGTACCAAGAAGAGATGGCGGCTTCTGAAATAATGGTTTTAAGGCCGTTCACTCCAGTAGTTGCTGCAGCATTGGCAAGGGTTCCTAGGTAGGAACGTCCGGTCATTGCTACGTTACCATTGGACCAGTCAGCTTTGATCTCGATATTGTCCGTTCGGTTGGTGAATGCTCGCCGTTTATGATTAAGCCATTCAATTACCGCAACTGTTGAATCGGTTTGTTCGGGGGAACCGCACGTCTGAATTCCGTCAGAATCTTTGGTTCCAATACCAGCTGAATAAACCACTGCATATCCCCTCATTAAGAAGTAGTCATTTAAAGTATAACCGGGCTTTGCAACGTGTCTCTCAATGGCTTCATCGGAAAAACCTTTTGGCGTTCTAGTACTAAACTTTTGGGGTTGTTCTTCATACATAATGTCAGAATAAATGGTATCATCTGGTTCTTTTCGAATAATTGGTTTGTTTACATCATGAGTGATTTGGTCTCCAAACGCATCGTTTGTCCCTTGGTCGTACGGACTAGCCGTATAAAGAGTTCCTAGCTTAAAGCTAGTTTGGGGACGGGTGATCTCAGCTTTAACTAGATCAGCCCTCCCGTCTTTATCAGAATCAGTGTCGGTTTCAACGTAGACTGTTTCATAAATGAGGTCTTCTGGTTCAAAAATAGCCTGCGCTTTGCCATTAAAGAAGAGGGGCTTATCTTTTGGAAATCCCTTAAAGAATCCCTGGTTTGCTAAGTGATCAAGGTAGGTTTGACCAGTCTTGTTATGAGTAGTTAGTAGAAGGTACCAAGCTTTAAGTAAGTCGTCTATGTCCCATTTACCAGGTTTATTGAGGTACTTCAAGTTAATTTTCTTCATTGCTTTCAGTGGTTCATCAACCTGAAAGTCGACGTCTGCTTGAAATTCAAGCAATTGGAGGACCACTAGATAGAAAACCCGTTGGTTGACTTCACCATTATTTTGCAAATAATCGCCAAGTCGTTTATCTGGAGCCGCTAGTCGGTTATTCAATTGCTCCATTTGACCACTTTTATTGTTTACGTTAATAAGCGTTTTACTAAGTAATTTCAAAAATGCTTCTGAAACGTTTTTAGAATTTTCGATTTCGGTTGGATTAAAGCCAACTTGGGCTAACTCCCGTTTAGCGGTGTTAAGGTCAACTAGTACTTGTGCGAACTGATTATTTTTCATGTCATCCACCACTCCTTCTTTTCAGTAATTATGCCATAACCAGAGAAGGGTGTTAACGAATTATGACTAAAAGTCCTTATGGATTGTGTATAATGGAGTTAATCTAAATGGGGAAGTGTTATTATGCTAATTTGGATTCATTTATTAACGTGGTTGGTTCTTTTTATTGTGGTCTGTATCGCTCTTTTTTCGAACTGGCATTTTAAAGTTATGACGATGATTGCCAGACTCTGTTATGTGATTTTAATTATTTCGGGAATTTTTCTGATCCCATTTGCATGGGGACGTGATCCAGTCTTGACGATTATCAAGGTTGTTTGCGCGTTACTATTGATTGGTCTGATTGAGATGGCGTTTGCCTTTAAATCACAACAGAAACTTTCAGGATGGTTTTTGTGGATGACCGTGATTGCAATTATAGTGGTGGCAATTCTTGGATTGCTTCTAGCAGGTGGTCGACCGTTTATTCATTTTATGTAAAAAAAGAAGCACTACCAATTTAATCGGTAGTGCTTTAATTTTAGAATGATTCAACTTTTACTTTTTTCGTATCACCCGAAAAATCAGTATCGGGATACTTCTTTTCAAGGGCATTAAACATCATACGCTTAGCCAAGTTACCGTTTCGGGCTAAAATAGGGCCATGAAAGTAGGTACAGACGGTGTTTTTGTAAATGGCACCTTCTGTACCATCCTTGCCGTTGTTGCCATGTCCCTTAATGACTTTTCCCAGTGCTCGTTCACTTGGTCCTAAGTAGGTCACTCCAGCGTGGTTTTCAAAGCCATGGTATTTTTCCTTGGTTTGTTCGTTTTGAATTTCAATGTTTCCAATGAAACGATTGTCCTTCATTGCATCCGTGTAGTGATCAAGGGCACCAATGCCAGGAAGCTTTTTGCCATTAGCTGCAACGTAGTAGTTTCCAAGTAACTGGAAGCCACCACAAATTGCAATAACAGGCTTGCCTTGTTCAATGAAACGTTTAATTTCGTCCTTTTTGGTTTGAATGTCTTTTGAAACAATGGTTTGTTCAAAGTCTTGTCCACCACCGAAAACCATGAAATCATAATCGTCAGCGTTGAACCCTTCTTCTAAACTAACAACGTTTGAGGTGACCTCAACGCCAATCTGTTTAGCGTAATATCGTAACGACAAAATGTTACCGATATCACCGTAAGTATTCATTAAGTCACCATATAAGTGAGCCACTCGAATGGTTTTTGTCATTAGTCCATTCCTCCTTTAATGAATCCTTTTTGTGCTAGTAAATGTCTGAATTGAAGCATAGCCGTGTAAGTGGCCAGAACGTAAACCTTTTTAGTGGGAAGCTGCTTAATTTGTTCCAAGACTTTTTCAATGTTTGGTTCAATGATGTGATTGTCATCGTGAACCCCAGCAACCTTAAGGCGGAAGGTAATGTCTTTGTATCGTTCACCACCGGAAATGAATTTTTTAATGTTCATCTTTGGCAGACGTTCAAAGTCGCCATCCCAGATCCAACTCGTGTCAATTCCGTCAGCATAGTTAGCATTTTCAAGAAAGACAAATGAAAATGGTTCTTTTTCATGAGAAATCATATCAATGACTTGGTTAAGTCCAACTGGATTTTTAACTAACACAATGGTTACTTCCTTGTCACCAACTTTGATTTCTTCTTGTCTTCCAAAGAGTCGCTTGTTGGTTTCAAAAGCGTGTTTAATTTGATCAGGACAAACTCCCATTTGCCGACCGGCAGCGTAAGCAGCGAGGGCGTTGTAAATATTGTACGTCCCACCAACATCAATTGAATACTGGTTTCCATCAATGTCAAAGGTTGAACTAGTTGGGGTTTCGTCCACCACTTTAGTGACTTTGTAATCTAGTTCTGGACGATGGAAACCACAGTTAGGACAGAAGTAATCACCTAAATTTCCGTAAGTGATGTAATGGTAGTGCATAATGTGTGAACAAACGGGACAAAGGACCCCATCCGTGTTAGGGGCTGCCTTGATGTCTTTATCAGCTGGTTGATCTTGAAAGCCATAGAACACTTGTTGATTTGGCATTTTTTTAGAGTTAAAAATGGCGGAATCACCGTTTGCAACCACTAGGGCATTTGGAGCTAGTAAGATCCCATTTAAGATTTTTTGGTAGGTAGTGTAAATCTCACCATAACGATCCAGTTGGTCACGGAAGATATTGGTCAAAACAAACATCTTTGGTTTGATGGCCTTAACAACCGGTTTTACGTTGGCTTCGTCAACTTCTAAGACTGCAATTGGATTTTCACCATATTTGGGATGCTTTGCTTGTAAAAAGGTTGAGACAATTCCCTGAGTCATGTTAGATCCAGTTGGATTAGTCAGAATTTGATCATATTCTTCCTTTAGGACTTGAACGATCAGTGCGGTAGTCAAAGTTTTACCGTTCGTTCCTGACACAATAATCACATCGTAATTTTTACCCAGCGTCTTTAAAATATTGGGATCAATTGCAGTGGTTATTTTTCCTGGTAATGAGCTACCACGGTGCAAAAAATTATGCAGGAACCAGTAAGATGACTTACCAGCCATGGTGGCAATTCTACTCTGAAATGACATAATGAGTTCTCCCTTAGAAATGATTAGTTTTGCACAATTAAAATAATTCTATCATAAAACTACGCTTATAAGTAAGAATAGTAACTAATTTAAGAAAAAGCAATTATTCAAATGGTAGAACAAATTTTGAATTTGGATGCGAAAAAGTGGTAAATTCGATATAATGAAAAAGTTAGTGAAAATAGAGAAAAGGTGATAACTTGGCACAATTATTCTTTCGTTACGGAGCCATGAATAGCGGAAAATCAATCGAAATTATCAAAGTCGCTCATAACTATGAGGAACAGGGTAAATCAGTTATTTTGATGACAAGTGGCCTTGATACCAGGGAAAAGAAGGGAACCATCGCTTCTCGGATTGGGTTGACTCGTAAAGCCCTTTCAATTAATTCCGATTCAAACGCATTTAAAATGGTAAAAGATGAAATTGAAAAACGCGATGAACCCATTAGTTGTGTGCTAGTTGATGAAGCCCAGTTTTTAAATAAACATCACATCTTTGAATTAACCGAAGTGGTTGATCAATTACATATTCCGGTCATGGCATTTGGACTTAAAAATGATTTTCAAAATAAATTGTTTGAGGGATCGAAGTATTTACTATTGTATGCGGATAAGATTGAAGAAATGAAAACGATTTGTTGGTTTTGTGAAAAGAAAGCCATTATGAACCTAAGAGTTCATGATGGGAAGCCCGTTTACGAGGGCGAGCAGATCTTTATGGGTGGTAACGAGTCATATTATCCTGTTTGTCGTTATCATTATTTCAATCCTCCGATTGAAGCACAAAAGAATAAGGAGTAATAAGAATGGCTGAAGCCGATATGGATAAAATTTTTGATAAATTACAATCCGTTTCTGACAGATACGATGAATTAAACGAACTGATCAGTGATCCAGAAGTGATTGCTGACACGCAGAAGTTCATGAAACTCTCAAAAGAAGAGGGTAGTCTCAGAGAAACGGTTGAAACTTACAATAAGTATAAAAAGATTAGTAAACAATTAGATGATGATGAGACCATGTTAAGAGAAAAACTTGATAGCGAAATGGAAGACATGGTTAAATCCGAGATTAGTGACTTAAAGGATCAGAAAACGCAACTTGAAGATCAAATGAAATTGTTGTTGATTCCTAAGGATCCTAATGACGAGAAAAATATTATCATGGAAATTCGTGGAGCAGCTGGTGGAGATGAAGCCAGTTTGTTTGCGGCTGACTTATATAACATGTACACCAAGTATGCCGAACGTCAGGGATGGAAGATTGAAGTGATCGACGAAACTGATACCGAAGTTGGTGGTTTTAAAGAGATTGTTTTAATGATCACTGGTGATAAAGTCTATTCCAAGTTAAAGTACGAAAATGGTGCTCACCGAGTACAACGAATTCCTTCGACAGAATCGGCTGGACGAGTTCACACTTCAACAGCTACCGTTGGTGTAATGCCTGAGGAAGAAGATGTGGACATTGACATTGATCCAGGCGATATTCGAACGGATGTCTATCGCTCCTCTGGTGCTGGTGGTCAACATATTAACAAAACTTCATCAGCCGTCCGAATGACCCACCTCCCAACTGGGATTGTGGTTGCAATGCAAGATGAGCGTTCTCAACAACAAAACCGTGCTAAGGCAATGCGAGTTTTGAAAGCGCGTGTCTATGACTACTACAAACAAAAAGAACAGAATGAGTACGATGAGAAACGGAAAGATGCCATTGGAACGGGTGACCGTTCTGAACGAATCCGGACTTATAACTATCCTCAAAATCGAGTTACTGACCATCGAATTGGATTGACCTTGAACAAGTTAGACAAAATCATGGATGGTGACTTAGATGACATCATTGATGCATTAATTGTTTCTGATCAAGCTAAAAAGCTGGAGAAATTGAATGACTCAGAAGCTTAGAAATAATGCAACTGTTTTTGAAGCCCTTAAATGGGCTTCTTTGCGTCTGGAGCAAGAAAATTTGGATCCTGATCAAGGACGCCAGGTGATGAGGTCTTTGATGGGATGGAATTTGACGGATTTGCTGATGAATTATCGGTTTAATTTGTCTGATGATCAGGAAGCTAAGTTTATTGAAATGATAGAACGGGTTCTAAATCATGAGCCACTGCAATATGTAATTGGAACTGCCAATTTTTATGGATACACGTTTCAAGTTAATCCCAGTGTTTTGATTCCAAGACCTGAAACGGAAGAATTAGTGGAGTGGATCTTAAATGATTACGATGATCATCCTATTAACGTATTGGATGTTGGAACTGGTAGTGGTGCCATTGCGGTTTCATTAAAAAAGCAACGCCCAAGTTGGAAAATAACTGGTTCTGATATTTCACTTAATGCATTAAAAATTGCTCAAAAAAATGCAACGTCAAATCACACCGAAATTAATTTTGTTCAGAGTGACCTATTTGGCGCTTTTAGTGAACAAAAATTTGACCTGATTGTCTCTAATCCACCATATGTGGGTCAAAATGAGATTAAGTATATGGATGAAAGTGTCTTAAAATATGAACCACGTCAGGCTTTATTTGCTGATAATGATGGACTTTCAATCTATCAGAGAATTTCGCGTGATGTTGATGCTCATTTAGAGAGGGATGGCTCTCTTTATTTAGAAATTGGCTTTAGACAGGGAGATCCGGTTCAAAAGATTTTGATGAATGATAATAAAAGGCGGTCGGTTCGTCTCCGAAAGGACATGGCAATGCGTGATCGAATGATTAAAATGAAATAAAGGAGAATTTTTAAAATGGATACAAAGATATTTACGCCGGATCAGATTGATGCGGCCGCAGAAGAACTTAAGAAGGGGAACCTCGTTTCTTTTCCCACCGAAACAGTTTACGGACTAGGGGCCGATGCTACTAATGTCTCAGCGGTTAAAAAGGTTTATAAAGCTAAGGGACGTCCAAGTGATAACCCATTAATCGTTCACGTTGCTGATGTTGAGACGGTTGAGAAGTATGCTCAACCGTTAGACGAAGAAGTAAAAAGATTAATGAAAACGTTTTGGCCAGGTCCATTGACAATCATCTTAAAGTTAAAAAGGGGTGCACTTGCTAAAGAAGTTACTGGTGGACTTGATACCGCTGCTTTTCGAAATCCTGATAAACAGTCAACTCTAAATTTGATTAAGGCCGCTGGTGTTCCGTTAGTAGGTCCATCAGCAAATACGTCTGGCAAACCCAGTCCGACCCTTGCAAAGCATGTTTATCATGATTTAAATGGTAAAATTGCGGGTATTTTAGACGACGGTGCCACTGACTTTGGGGTTGAATCGACGGTTATTGATATGTCAACGGGGAAGCCAGCAATCTTGCGTCCAGGTGCAGTTACCGTTGACCAGATTGAAAAGGTCGTAGGCCCAGTTGACGATGCCGTTCATCATGTTAGTGCGGATCAGGTTCCAAAGGCTCCTGGAATGAAGTACCGTCATTATGCACCAGATGCTCAGGTTCAAATTGTTGACGATAAAGATGACTGGAAGCGAGCGGCTGATTGGATTAAAAAACAAGATGGGACTGTGGGAGTTATGGCAACTGACGATGTAATTGATGCAGTTGACTGGCCAAACAACGCAGAAACTTACAGTCTTGGAAGTGATATTAATACGGCCAGTCATTTACTGTTTGCCGGACTTCGTCAATTTGATTTAGAAGATGGTGTTGATAATATCTTGACACAGGGATTTACCCCAACTGAATTAGGGGAGGCTTACATGAACCGCTTAAACAAATCCGCAGGACAAAAGCACTTTGAATAGTATACTTAATTCAAATAGTGAAATGAGGTAGATATCATGTCAGACAAAGAGTATGAAAAGATGGATCCCGAACTTTGGGACGCCATTCACGGTGAAAAAAAGCGTCAAGAGGACACAATTGAGTTGATTGCATCCGAGAACATTGCTTCAAAGGGTGTTCGAGCCGCCCAGGGCTCCGTTTTAACCAATAAATATGCGGAAGGATATCCCGGTCATCGTTATTATGGTGGCTGTGAGTATGTTGATAAAGTGGAGACGCTAGCCATTGAACGAGCAAAAAAGTTGTTTGGTGCTGAGTATGTAAACGTGCAACCTCATTCTGGTTCTCAAGCTAATCAAGCAGCATATGCTGCTTTCTTAAAGCCAGGAGATAAGATCCTTGGGATGGATCTAAATGCCGGTGGACACTTATCACATGGTGCTAAGGTCAACTTTTCTGGTAAGATTTATCAGTCGTTTACTTATGGAGTTAATCCAGAGACTGAGCAACTTGATTACGATCATATTCAAACAATTGCAGAGGAAGTAAAACCGCAAATTATCGTAGCTGGTGCATCTGCCTATAGTCGAATTATTGATTGGCAGAAATTTAGAGAGATTGCTGATAGTGTGGGTGCCTACTTAATGGTAGATATGGCTCACATTGCCGGGTTGGTCGCAACCGGGTTACATCCTAGTCCGGTAGGAATTGCCGATGTAGTGACAACTACAACGCATAAAACCTTGCGTGGCCCTCGTGGTGGAATGATTTTAAGCCAAGATAAGTACGCCAAAAAGATTAAATCGGCTGTTTTTCCTGGGACCCAAGGTGGTCCTTTAGAACAAGTAATTGCTGCTAAGGCGGTTGCCTTTCATGAAGATTTACAACCCGATTTTGTTACTTATTCCAAGCAAATTCTTAAAAATGCGAATGCCATGGCTGACGAGTTCAATAATTCCGAACATTTACGAGTAGTTTCTGGTGGAACTGATAATCATTTAATGACCGTTGATCTGACTGATACCGGTTTAAATGGTAAACAAGTTCAAGACATGCTGGATTCATTAATGATTACCACTAACAAGGAAGCAATTCCAAATGAAAAGTTGAAACCAACTTTAACTAGTGGACTACGAATTGGGACTCCCGCGATCACTTCAAGAGGGTTTGATGAGAATGATTCAAAGAAAGTTGCTGATTTAATTATTAAAGCCATTGACAATTACGATCAACCCGATGTTTTGGCTCAAATCAAGAGTGACGTATCCAAATTGTGTAAAGAAAACCCAATTACACGATAAGGAGCTAGAAATTTTTTGGTATTCCTTGTGTTATAATAGGTATAAATATAATACGAAGAGGAGAGTGCATTATGGGCGAGTTTCACGTAATGGATCATCCGTTGATCCAACATAAATTAAGCATTATTAGAGATAAGAATTGTGGGACACGTGAGTTTAGAGAAGTCGTTAATGAAATTGCTAGTTTGATGGTTTTTGAAGTTGCTCGTGATATGCCACTTAAAGACGTTGAAGTTGAGACACCTGAAGGAACTGCGCACGCTAAGAAATTAGCTGGTAAAAAAGTTGCTGTTGTTCCAATTCTGAGGGCTGGAATTGGAATGGTAGATGGGGTACTTGATCTAATTCCTACAGCCAAAGTTGGTCATATCGGGATGTATCGTGATGAAAAAACCTTTCAGCCTCACGAATACTTTTTAAAGTTGCCAAGTGATATTGGTGAGAGGCAGATCTTCGTTGTTGATCCAATGCTTGCTACGGGTGGATCTGCAATCATGGCGCTCGATGCATTAAAGAATCACGGCGCTAATCACAAAAACATTAAGTTTGTTTGTCTAGTTGCCGCTCCTGAGGGAGTTAAAGCGGTTCAAAAGGCTGAACCAGAAGTTGACATTTATGCCGCTGCACTTGACGATCATCTTGATCATGGTTACATCGTTCCTGGGTTGGGAGATGCTGGTGACCGTTTGTTTGGAACAAAATAAAAATAATAATTTTAAGTGAGAGTTAGTAAACTCCCACTTTTTTGTTAGATTGCTTTACGTAAAGGCCGGGTTTAAGTTTTGCCAATTTCGATTGTGAAGTAATTGTTATAAAGACTATAAAATTAGAATTTTTGGTGCTTTATAGCTTTGAAATTTGCCTGAAATGGTGGTATTATTTCATCAGATTTGAATAAGTGAGCTTTTGACTTGTTTGAATATAGAATCGCAATTATTCAACTACTTTTTATGGCACGTTTTTTATTGCGAGTGATAATAGTTGCGAAAAGAGGTGATATCTGTGGAGCCAACTCGTACTTTTCAATTTTTAGGTCTTACTTTCAACGTCAGCAATATGATTTCTGGTGTGATTGTGGCTGTTGTTTTGTTCGCTTTTATATTCGTCTGCTCGAGAAACCTGCAGTTGAAACCAAAGGGGAAACAGAATTTATTGGAGTACATGATTGATTTTACAAATGGAATTATAAAGTCAACGATTGGTAATGATGCGCCTAAGAATTATGGACTATGGGCATTTACGCTATTCTATTTCATCTTAATAGCTAACTTACTTGGTTTGTTCTTGCATATTCAGGTAGGTAATATTGTCTACGTCAAGAGTCCTACGGCCGATCCAATCGTCGCTTTGACGTTCTCATTAATGTCTCTGACATTTGCTATGTATTGTGGTGTTGAGAAACTAGGTTATAAGGGACACTTTAAGGGATTCTTACAACCTGTCTTCTTGTTCCTACCGATCAACCTGCTTGAGGAGCTTACGAACTTCTTAACACTTGGAATTCGTGTTTATGGGAATATCTTTGCTGGTGAATTGTTGGCCGGGATAATTGCTAATTTAGCATTTTCAAATGGATTGTGGCTGATTCCAGTCGCTGCCCCACTTGAGTTAGCATGGCAAGGATTCTCAGTGTTTATTGGCTGTATTCAAGCCTATGTATTTGTAACATTATCATCTGTATATGTTTCTCAAAAATTATCAATTGAGGAATAAGAAAATAGGAGGATTATATTATGGGAGCTATTGCTGCTGGAATCGCAATGTGTGGTGCCGCTATTGGTGCCGGAATTGGTGACGGTTTAATTATTTCCAAGATGCTTGAAGGTATGGCACGCCAACCAGAATTATCAGGAACACTTAGAACTAATATGTTCATTGGTGTTGCCTTAGTTGAAGTTATGCCCATCTTGGCCTTTGTTGTTGCCTTCTTGGTTATGAACAAATAGAGAAAACATTTTCTTAGTTTAGAAAAAGGAGGTGTCAATAGATGTATACACATTTAGTTATTGCGGCTGGATTCAATGTTGGTGATATGCTGTTTTATGCCATCTTGTTCTTACTCTTGATGTGGATTGTTAAGATTTTCGCATGGAAACCCGTCACAAAGATGATGCAAGATCGTGCAACTAAAATTGCCAACGATATTGATTCTGCTGAACAATCACGTAACGATGCTGCTAAGTTAGCCAAAGAACGTGCCGATGCATTACAAAACTCGCATGACGAAGCAACTAAAATCGTTAGTGATGCTGAACAAGCTGGTCAAAAACGTCGCGACACAATTATTTCCGATGCTCAAGATGATGCTAAAACCTTAAAGGATAAAGCTCATAAAGATATCGAACAAGAACGTGAAGACGCTTTAGCAAGTACTAAAGATGATGTGGCAGATTTATCTATTGAGATTGCTTCCAAAATCATTAAAAAGAACTTAAATGCTGATGATCAAAAAGCATTAATCGATTCTTATATTGAAGGGCTAGGTAATCCAAATGAGTCTAGATAAGGTTACGCTTGCCAAAAGATATTCTAATGCGCTCTTTCAAGTACTAGAAGAACATGATGAGTTAGAAACTGGGAACGCTGATTTAATGGCGATTAAAGACATTTTTCAAAGTGACCCTGGTTTATCTATCGCATTAGCAGGGCCAGTACTTGATCTTAAGCAAAAAGATTCGATCATTAATTCTTTGATTGATGGCGCAACTTCTCAGTACGTCAAGAATTTTGTAAAGATGGTCTATGACTATGGGCGTATTAATGATATGGTCGCGATTATTGATGAATTTGGCAAATTATATGATAAGAAGCAAGGAATCGTGCGTGCTAGCGTAGTTACAGCAGTTCCAATGAATGACGAAGAGAAAGACAAGTTAACCAAGACATTTGCCAAAAGGGTTGGTGCTAAAACAGTTGACTTATCTGCGAAAGTAGACAGTAGTATTATTGGCGGTGCGATTTTGTCGTCAGATAACGTTGTTTACGACGGAAGTGTTCGTACTAAAATTAAAGAAGTACGGAATTTGCTCTCTTAGTCGATAAGATATCTATATTGAAGAGGTGAAACTTTTATGAGCATTAAGGCTGAAGAAATTAGTGCCCTAATTAAAAAACAATTAGATGGCTACAAAGACGAACTTAACGTCGACGAGACTGGTGTCGTTACCTATGTTGGTGACGGTGTTGCTCGTGCATATGGTCTAGATAATGCTTTATCCGGTGAATTACTGGAGTTCCAAAATGGTGTTTATGGAATGGTACAAAACCTCGAAAGCAACGAAGTTGGTATCGTTGTTTTAGGTGACTTTACAGGTATTCGTGAAGGTGACAGTGTTAAAAGAACCGGAAGAATCATGGAAGTTCCTGTTGGAGACAATATGGTTGGACGAGTTGTGAATTCATTAGGCCAACCAATTGATGGTAAAGGTGAGATCAAGACCGATCAAACTGCTCCAATTGAGAAAAAAGCACCTGGAATCATGCAACGTCAAAGTGTTAAACAACCACTACAAACTGGTATCAAATCAATTGATGCTTTGGTTCCGATTGGTAGAGGTCAACGTGAGTTGATCATTGGTGATCGAAAGACTGGTAAGACTTCAATTGCGATTGATACAATCTTGAACCAAAAAGATCAAGATATGATTTGTATCTACGTTTCAATTGGACAAAAAGATTCAACTGTTAGACAACAAGTAAACACCCTCCAAAAGTACGGTGCGATGGATTACACAATCGTCATGTCAGCTGGTCCATCTGAACCTGCTCCCTTGCTTTACATTGCACCATATGCTGGTGCAACCATGGGTGAGTATTTCATGGATAAGGGTAAAGATGTTTTGATTGTTTTCGATGACTTAACGAAACAAGCTAATGCTTATCGTGAACTTTCCTTAATTTTGAGACGTCCACCTGGCCGTGAAGCTTATCCTGGTGATATTTTCTACACCCACTCACGTTTACTTGAACGTGCTGCTAAGTTGAGTGACAAGATGGGTGGCGGTTCGATGACCGCTCTTCCAATTGTTGAGACGCAAGCAGGGGATGTCTCCGCTTATATTCCAACCAACGTAATTTCAATTACTGATGGTCAGATCTTCTTAAACTCTGACATGTTCTATTCTGGAGACCGTCCAGCCGTGGATGCTGGTACTTCAGTTTCTCGTGTTGGTGGAGATGCCCAAATTAAGGCAATGAAAAAGGTTGCTGGTACATTACGTTTGGATCTTGCTTCATATCATGAACTTGAATCGTTTGCTCAATTCGGTTCTGATCTTGATGAAGCTACTAAAGCTAAGCTGGATCGTGGATCTAGAACGGTGGAAGTCTTAAAGCAACCACTTCATTCGCCACTACCAGTTGAAAAACAAGTTTTGATCTTGTATTGCTTAACTCATGGCTACCTAGATAAAATTGCCGTTGATGATGTTTTAAGATTCCAGGATGAGATCTTCAAATTTTTTGATACAAATTATCCTGATCTACTTGAAAGCATTAAGAAAACTGGTGATCTTCCAGATGAAAAGAAGCTAAACAGTGCAATCCAAGAGTTTGCAAGCACCTTTAAGCCTTCAGCTAAAGGTGACAGTATAGTTAATAGTAATTAACTTGAAGGGAGGATAACAACTAATGGCTGAATCGATGAATGATGTAAAGCACAGAATCGCATCGACCAAGAGTACACGTCAGATTACCGAGGCGATGCAGATGGTTTCAACGGTTAAGTTGAACAGAATTCAGGCACATACAGAGAACTATAATCAGTATGTATCTAAGGTTAAGTCTGTAATCGCTCATCTGGCTCAGTCCGATTTGTTAGAGGATAATAAACCTTCAAGTCAAGATTCAAAAAATGCTAAGAAAAAGACCGCCTATATTGTAATTTCATCTGATCGTGGAATGGTTGGAAGCTACAATAGTAATGTAATCAGAGGTGCCAATGAGTTTATTGAAAAGCACACTCCAAATACTGATGATTATATGATTTTAGCAATTGGTGGTAATGGTGCAGACTTCTATAAGAAGCGTGGAGCAAACGTTGCATACGAAAATCGCACCGTTTCAGATGTTCCTACTTATACCGAAGTTCAAGGGATCGTTAAGACCATTACCTCCATGTATAATGATGGAATTTATACTGATTTGTACATTTGTTATAATCACTTCGTTAACCGAATTTCCTCTGATTTTAGGGCTGAAAAGCTTCTTCCCATGGATAAAGAGTCAATTCAATCATCTATGGATGATAAAAATAGTGGTCAAGCTGGATCTGATGTCAAAGTTAAAAACTTGATTGAAGATTATGATATTGAGCCATCCGCTAAGGCTGTGCTTGGTGTTGTAATTCCTCAATATGCTGAAAGTTTAATGTATGGAGCGATCTTGGATGCCAAGACAGCTGAACATGCTTCCAGTTCAACCGCAATGAAATCAGCCACTGATAATGCCGATGATTTGATTTCATCACTTGAACTCAAGTATAACCGGGCACGACAGGCAGCTATCACTACTGAAATTACAGAAATTACTGGTGGTCAAGAAGCATTGAACCATTAATAGATGGGAGGAATTAAAGCATAATGAATACTACTGGTAAAGTACAACAAGTTATCGGGCCAGTTGTTGATGTTAAATTTCCCCTAGACGGTGATTTACCAGAAATTAATACTGCTTTGAACGTTAAAAAGGGTGACAACAAGCAATTAGTTGTTGAAGTTGCTCTTGAGTTAGGTGACGGAGTGGTACGTACCATCGCTATGGACGGAACCGATGGTTTACGTCGTGGGATGGATGTTGAAAATACTGGTGCTCCAATTGAAGTACCAGTAGGTAATGATACTCTAGGTCGAGTATTTAATGTTTTAGGTCAGCCAATTGATGGTGGACCAGAATTTGGTCCTGATCAAACGAGATGGGCCATTCACAGACAACCACCTAAGTACGATGAGTTAAACCCATCGACTGAAGTTCTTGAAACTGGAATTAAAGTTATTGATTTATTAGCTCCATATATTCGTGGAGGTAAAGTTGGATTATTCGGTGGTGCCGGTGTTGGTAAAACCGTTTTGATTCAAGAATTAATTCATAACATTGCTCAGGGTCATAACGGTATTTCCGTTTTCACTGGTGTTGGTGAAAGAACCCGTGAAGGTAATGATATGTACTTTGAAATGAAAGGATCGGGTGTGTTAAAGCATACTGCCATGGTGTATGGTCAGATGAATGAGCCACCTGGTGCTCGTATGCGTGTGGCATTGACGGGTCTTACACTTGCTGAGTACTTTAGAGATGCTGAAGGTGATGATGTTCTTTTATTCATTGATAACATCTTTAGATTTACCCAAGCTGGTACGGAAGTTTCAGCTCTGTTAGGACGTATTCCATCAGCCGTAGGTTATCAGCCTACTCTGGCTACTGAAATGGGACAACTTCAAGAACGAATCACATCAACTAAAAAGGGTGCGATCACTTCAATTCAAGCTGTTTACGTTCCAGCCGATGATTATACCGATCCTGCTCCTGCAACAACGTTTGCCCATTTGGATGCTACCACTAACCTTGAGCGTTCATTAACGCAACAAGGTATTTATCCTGCCGTTGATCCATTGGCATCAACATCATCTGCCCTTTCTCCAGAAATCGTTGGACAAGAACACTTTGACGTTGCAAGTCAAGTTCAACACGTTCTTCAGCGATATCGTGAATTACAAGATATCATTTCAATTTTAGGAATGGATGAATTATCCGACGAAGAAAAGACGATTGTTGGTCGTGCTCGTCGTATTCAATTCTTCTTATCACAAAGTTTTACCGTTGCCGAACAGTTTACGGGTCTTCCGGGTAAGTATGTACCCGTTAAGGATACTATCGCCGGATTCAAGGGAATCCTTGAAGGTAAGTACGATGATATTCCTGAAGACTGTTTCAGAAACTGTGGTGGAATTGATGATGTCGTTGCAAACTACAACAAACTGAAAGAACAAAAAGCAAGTCAAAGCAAATAGGAGGCTGATCTAATTGGCTGATAATAAATCGTCAGTATTAACCGTTAGTATCGTTACTCCTGATGGCGAGGTTTATTCCAATGATCAAGTCACCATGGCTATCATTGAAACCATGATGGGTGACCTTGGAATTTTAGCTAACCATGT
Organism: Fructilactobacillus sp. X7R4C1; assembly: GCF_059901115.1. Lineage (NCBI taxonomy): Bacteria > Bacillati > Bacillota > Bacilli > Lactobacillales > Lactobacillaceae > Fructilactobacillus > Fructilactobacillus sp. X7R4C1. Next base: position 67,804 of record NZ_JBWXVD010000004.1, on the reverse strand, counting down.
TCCAGTGATTGCTTCTTTAAAAATTGGTGAAACGAGGTTTAAGTTTAACGGAAATGACATGGATACCGTTGCGGTCAATGGTGGATTTGCCGAATTTTCCAATAATACTTTAACCATCGTTGCTGATAGTGCTGAACGTAAAGGTGACATTGATGTATCGAGAGCTACTCATGCCCGAGAGCGTGCAGAACAGAAGATTAAAGATGCTCAATCTAAGAACGATACGGATGCATTGAAACGTGCACAAGTTGCTTTACAAAGAGCTGTTAATAGAATTAATGTTGCACAACATTAATTAAAAAAGAGGAACTTTTTAGTTCCTCTTTTTTGTTACAATTTTTTACATGGACCTCCGATTTACGACAATTGAATGATTTTATGATAGTATATAGTAAGAATGAATATTAGGAGTATCGCGTAATGAATCCATTTGGAGTTGAATCTTTAATAACAATAATTAGTCAGCTATTCTTTATTGCATTAGCTTTTTGGTCTATACAAGGAATTCACTTTGAACGGTTTTTACCAATTCAAGAACGACAAGGGAAGGTCTTGATTGTCCTCCTTTCGATCGTAATTGGTTTTATATGCAGTTCGTTCTTTATGTCATTCATTGATAACTTAAAAAATTTAACAGTACTATTTAAATAATACGTAATAGGAGAGAGTACCATGGAAAAAATTGTTGTGCATGGCGGAAACAAACTTAATGGTCGAGTTCACATTGAGGGTGCAAAAAATGCCGTTTTACCGATTCTAGCTGCTACTATTCTTGCAAGTGATGGCGAGACTGTTTTAACCAACTGTCCCATGTTGTCCGATGTGTTTACTATGAATGAAGTTTTAAAACATTTGGGTATTCAAGTTGATTTTGATAAAAGTAAGAATAAAATTACAGTGGATGCTTCTGGAAAAATTTCACCAGAAGCTCCGTACGAATATGTTTCAAAAATGAGAGCCTCAATTGTTGTGATGGGTCCACTTTTAGCTCGTTTAGGTCAAGCAAAAGTTGCTTTACCAGGAGGATGTGCAATTGGAAGTCGTCCCATTGACTTACATTTGCGTGGCTTTGAAGCCTTAGGTGCTCACATTGAACAACATGATGGTTACGTAGAAGCATCTGCTCCTAACGGACTTACTGGAACCGATATTTATTTCGATTTTCCAAGTGTTGGTGCTACTCAAAATGTAATGATGGCCGCTACCCTTGCAAAGGGAACTACCAAGATTCAAAACGTTGCCCGTGAACCTGAGATTGTTGACTTACAAAAAGTATTGAACAAAATGGGAGCAAAAGTTTCTGGAGCAGGCACTGATACGATTACAATTACCGGAGTACCAAGTGTTCATGGTGCTAGTCATGAAGTGGTTCAAGATCGAATTGAAGCTGGGACTTTTATGGTTGCCGCAGCGCTTACTGAAGGAAATCTTTTAATTGAAAACGGGATTACCGAACATAACTTACCATTAATTTCCAAAATGAAACAGATGGGGGTTAAAGTTGAACAAGAACGCGATGGTGTTCGTGTCATTGGACCCGCAAAATTAAAACCAGTTAACGTTAAGACTGCCCCATATCCAGGCTTTCCTACTGACATGCAGCCTCAAATGACAGTACTTCAGTTAAGGGCCGATGGTGTCAGCAAGCTAACGGAAACTGTTTTTGAAAATCGGTTTATGCACATGGAAGAATTACGCAGAATGGGTGCTAAGTTCGACATTAATGGCGAAACAGTCACCATGTATGGACCAACCCATTTTGAGGGCGCTAAAGTTGCTGCGACTGATCTTAGAGCCGCAGCTGCCTTGATTTTAGCTGGTCTAGTTGCTGATGGTTATACGGAAGTTACTAATCTGAAGTATCTTGATCGTGGCTACTACGAATTTCACAAGAAACTGCAAAAACTTGGCGCAGAAGTTGAGCGAATCCCAATTAAAGAAAGCGACGCAATTGCTAATGACTAACTTGATCGTTAGAAAAATTTAGATAATTTCGTATGTGATAATTCTCTTTTGCTATTCTGGATATGCTATAATTTAGTTAAACGATGTTACGGAAGGAAGTATTTTTATGGCACAAGATATTGGGATTGACTTAGGAACTGCTAACGTTCTTATATACGTTACGGGGAAGGGTATTGTTCTTAATGAACCATCTGTAGTTGCCGTTGATACTAAAACAAATAAGGTATTGGCGGTCGGTTCTGAAGCTTACCAAATGGTAGGTAGAACTCCTGGAAACATTAAAGCCATTAGACCTTTAAAAGACGGAGTTATTTCTGATTTTGATATTACTCAAGAAATGCTTTCGTATTTTATCAGTAAATTAAGCGTTAAGGGCGTTGTTTCTAAACCACAGACGATGATCTGTGCTCCTACAAACATCACTAACATTGAACGAAAAGCAATTATCCAAGCAGCGGAACGCGCAGCTGGTGGCGAAGTTTTCATTGAAGAAGAGCCTAAAGTAGCTGCCGTAGGTGCTGGTATGGATATCTACCAGCCTCATGGTAGCATGGTAATCGATATGGGTGGTGGAACCTCAGACATTGCGGTTCTTTCACTCGGTGATATCGTAGCCAGTAAATCACTTAAAATTGCTGGAGATGTGATGAACGTTGATATCGTTAACTTCTTGAAACAAGAACATAACCTTATTATCGGTGAACACACCGCTGAACGAATTAAAATGCAGATTGGAACGGCAGACGTTTCCACCCAAGATGTTAAAGAGATGGAGGTTAGAGGTCGTGACTCAGTTAGTGGGATGCCTAAATCGGTAACCATTACTAGTCAGGAAGTTGCGAGAGCTATTAGTGGTTCAATTAACTCCATTGTGTCAGGTGCAAAGGCAGTCTTAGAGACAATTCCACCAGAAATTTCAGCTGATATTATTGATCGAGGAGTAATGTTAACCGGTGGTGGTGCACTTCTTAAAGACATTGATACTGTAATTTCAAATGCGTTAACGGTTCCGGTTTATATTTCTGAAGATCCTTTAGACAATGTTGCAAAAGGTGCTGGTGAAATGCTTGAGCATATGAGTAGCAATAAAAAGAGTCGTGGATTTTTCAGTAGAAAATAATTGAGAGAAAAAATTGAAACGAATATTTATATCTTTAATTAAGTTTTACCAGCGTTTTATTTCACCATTGTTTCCGCCTAGTTGTCGGTACTCACCAACCTGTTCGCATTATACGCTCGAAGCGATCAATCGCTTCGGAGCATTGAAAGGGACACTGATGGGGGTTACACGAATTTTGAGGTGTAATCCACTGGTTAAGGGTGGATACGATCCAGTTCCCAAGAAGTTTTCATTGGGAAGAAATAAAAAAGCTGAGGAAGATTATCGTCGCTCAATGAAGCTAAAATAGTTGATTTTATCAACTATTTTTTATTCTAGGAGGTTTTTAAGCGTGGCTCGAAAAGAAAAACGAATTGGTGTTAATATTATTGATGATCCAGAAGAAAACGCGCTGAAATTGGTGCAAATTGGCGGTCATACCGTGGGCACCATTGAAGAAAAGAACGGGAAGTCAATTTGTGTGGTTGGTGACAAAACTTTCCATGAAAACAGCGAAGAAGATGCTGTTGCTGAGGTAATAAGAGAGTATAATTTGCACCAAAGATAAGTATGATTTATGAAAAAAAGGAGTTCTAATCGTGTTTAATAGGTCGGAAAGTACAGACGAGAATCGAATCGATTGGGGAATCATTTTTTGTGTACTGATGCTTGCTTTGGTGGGCATAGGGTCGATCTTTGTAGCTGCCAGTCATGATACAAGTCAAACAAGTGTCGTAAAGGCGGTTGTTTCGCAATTAGTGTGGTATGCAATTGGTGCAATTGCCATCGTTGTGATTATGCAATTTGATTCCGAACAGTTATGGAAATTAGCACCTTATGCGTATTGGTTTGGGATCTTTCTTTTAGTTGCTGTTTTGTTCTTGTATAGTCGTTCCTATGCGGCACAAACTGGTGCTAAAAGTTGGTTTCAGTTAGGGCCACTGACATTTCAACCATCTGAAATCATGAAACCTGCATATATTTTGATGTTGGCTAAAGTCATTGCTTCTCACAATAATGAACATCCAATTCATGAAACTCGAAGTGATTGGGCGTTACTTGGTAAAATGATTCTATGGACGATTCCAATTGTGATTTTACTAAAGTTGCAAAATGACTTTGGAACTACCATTGTGTTCATTGCCATCCTGGCGGGGATGATGATTGTATCCGGTGTTACGTGGAAAATACTGGCGCCAATCTTTGGTGTTACAGGTGGTCTTGGTGCCATTGCACTGACACTTGCCATTACTAAAGAGGGTCGAATGTTACTTGGTCATTTTGGCTTTAAGTCTTATCAATTCGCTCGAATTGATACTTGGTTGCATCCTGAGTCAGATACGAGTAACCAAGGATTTCAACTATGGCAAAGTATGAAAGCAGTTGGATCAGGAGGTCTTACTGGAACGGGATTCAATGTTTCAAAAGTTTACGTTCCTGTTCGTGAGTCTGATATGATCTTTTCCGTGATGGGAGAGAACTTTGGATTCATTGGTGGGGTATTATTGATTCTTCTTTATTTCTTATTGATTTATGAAATGATCAAGGTTACTTTTGAGACTAAGAATGTTTTCTATGCCTATATTTCTAGTGGAGTTATTATGATGATTTTATTCCATGTTTTTGAAAATATTGGAATGAGCATTGGGTTGCTGCCAATGACTGGAATTCCGCTCCCATTTGTGAGCCAGGGAGGTTCTGCCTTAATTGGTAACATGATAGGGATTGGGTTGATAATGTCAATGCAATACCATAACAAGAGTTCAATGTTTAGTACAGATAAGAATTTCTCATAAAGCATGAAAGCATGTTCATTCATGCTTTTTTATTTGGGATTATTTACCGGTTAATTTTTGTGTTATAATTAAGGTTCTATTATGAACGACAGAGGTGCGAATATGACTAAAAATAAGAAGCACGTCGCGTTATTATTTGGTGGTAATTCATCAGAACACGACGTCTCAAAAAGATCCGCGCATAATATTTATGATGCGATGGACAAGGATAAGTATGAAGTCAGCTTATTCCTAATTACTAAGGATGGAATCGTCTTGAGCGATGATGCTTCACATCGTGTATTTGATGGTGAAGATGAAACGGATGTGGAAAAAGATGAGATTTTAAATCTCGACATGAATAATCCGCTAGCTCCCATTATTAATTTCGATAGCGCTAAAGATATTGACGTTTTCTTTCCCATTATTCACGGAAACTTAGGGGAAGATGGAACCATTCAGGGGCTATTACGTCTAATGAATAAGCCCTACGTTGGAAGTGGAATCTTAGCTTCTGCAATGTCTTATGATAAGGATATTACTAAGAAAATCCTAGATGAAGCAGGCATTAACAATACCAAATACGTCTTATTGACTCCAGATAATCGTAAAGATTGGAATTATGCTAAATTATCTAAAAAGCTCGGTTCATTAATGTTTATCAAACCAGCCAATCAAGGTTCTTCCATCGGTATTCATCAGGTGCATAATCAAGAGGAATTGGATAGCGGACTAGAAGATGCTTTTCGTTATGACAACAAAATTTTGATTGAGGAAGCAATTGAGGGACCAGAAGAAGTCGAAATTTCTATTTTAGGAAATGAAAATCCCAAGGCATCAAAACTAGGGGCAATTAAAGTTCCAGCAGATGACAAATTCTATACCTATGACAACAAGTTCGTGGATGCCAGTCAGGTCCAATTTACCATTCCAGTTGAATTGCCAGATGGTGTCGATGATCAAATCACGAACATGGCATTAGACGCTTATAAGGCCCTTGGATTAAAGGGAATGGCACGAATTGATTTTCTTGTTTCAAAGGATTTTAAGCCGTATTTGAGTGAAGTTAACACATTACCGGGCTTTACCAATATTTCTTTGTATCCGCAACTTTGGGAAGCTTCTGGAATTAGTTATACCGAATTAATCGATAAATTGATTGAACTAGCTTATGCTGAATTTGACCGTCAATCTAAAATTTTGCATGACTTTAAGCCGCTTCAAAAGGGCGATCAGAAAAAAGTATATAAGGATAAATAATAAAAAAAGATTATGACATAGTCATAATCTTTTTTTATTTGAAGATTGTTCTTCGTATATACTTATAAGAGGTGATAATAATGGAAAGATGTAACTGGGCAACTAAGAGTCCACGATTAATGAATTACCATGATACGGTGTGGGGTGTTCCAGATTATGACGAAAAAGCATTATTTAGAGAACTGTCACTAGAAATAATGCAAGCAGGACTTCAGTGGAATTTAATTTTGAAGAAGTTAGATGGACTGGATAGCATTTATCATAATTTTGATTTTAACTATTTGTCTACTCACGCAGAAACCATCAAAGACACTGCAATGAGTGACAAACGTGGAATTAGAAATCGATCGAAACTTGATGCCATTTTAACCAATGCCAAGATTGTTTTTGAGTTAGAGGAAAAGGGGATTCATTTTTTTGACCAATTATGGCAGCAGGTGAATTATACCCCCGTTGATCATTTAATTATTGATGATCAAATCGATATTTCGGAAATGAAACCAATGATTAAAAAATTTAATCAGGTTTTTCAAATGTATCATTTTAAAAGAGTTGGGCCCACAACACTCTATTCGTTTTTACAAGCTTCGGGGATCATTAATGATCATAACGTTAATTATTTTAGACACGATGAAATTTTGAATCGTCAAGGGAGATGACGTGCAATTGGAAGTCATAATGCCCTCAAAAGCGCTATTGAAAAAGATTGGAGCGAGAATTAAAAAACGCCGAATTGATATTCATATGACGCAGTCGGAGCTTGCCAAAGGACTATGTACTCAGTCAACCATCAGTGCGCTTGAAAATGATGGGTGTTTTAATCAATGGGTGATTATTCCAGAAATTGTGTCCCGATTGGGATTGAACTTAGACGAAGTTTGTTCTGATGAAAAGTATTGCTATGCTAAAAAAATACTGAAGAAAGTTGAATGCATTCTACTTCATTATCATTTCAAGAAAGCTAATACGATTATTGAAACAATTAAAGTTGAGAATATTGATTCAAGAGAAATCAAAGGAAGATATTATTGTGAACGTGGTTTTGCGGAACTATTTTGTGGTTTTTCTTTAGATGAAGTAATCCTATGCTTTCATACTATGATTGACTCGTGTTCCGTCAAAACAAATTTTATTTGTACTGCATGGAGTTATTTGGGCATTGCAATCTCATATCGGAGATTGGGATGTCAAAAATTGGCTCGTAAGTATTTGGATGATGCTTTGGTGAGGATGGGGCAATTGCTACATCGAAGAGAAATGAATACAATTGATCGATATGTTGTCATTAAGTTAGGACTTGCCATTGTCACTTTCGCATTTGTAGCTAACGATAATCAACTAGTGATTTCTGAATCCAATGTTATGATATCTTACCTAAAACGCAAGTATTCCTTCTATTGTTTGAAATCATTTTATAATTTGAAATATTTGAGTTATAAACGAGAAAAACTGTTTGAAAAGGCAGAAAGCACCCAAATTAAAATCAATCTTTTGAAAGGAGTAAGAGATAGCGGGCGGATTGATAAATTATTAAAAATTGCCAAAACAAAAAATCATTCGAAATAATCATCGAATGATTTTTTGTTTTACTTAGAAACTTTTTGTTTTCCTTTTTTAGGATCAACTTTTTGATTATTTAGATTTGTTCTTACAACTAATACATCACAGACCGCCATCCTAGTGACATATTCAGTTACTGAACCAATTAGTAACCGTTCAACACCATTTAACCCGGTTGCACCGATCATGATTAAATCAATATCGAGTTTGTCGGGAATTTCCTTTGAGATGATTGTTTTCGGTGCGCCATATTCGATTGAATAATCGACTTTGTTAACGCCATCATCCTTAGCTTCTCTGGCGTACTGTTCGAGTGTTTTTTTAGCGTTTTGAGTTACTTCTTCAACTACTGATGTATCAAAACTAGAGATATTTTGAAATGCTCGTGTGTCTACAACGTGGACAATGTGTAAATGAGCATCATTACGTTTGGCAACGGCAACGGCCTTTTTAAAAGCCAACTCGGATTCGTATGAACCATCAACGGGAACTAAAATATTATTGTATTCTTGTAGCATAAAAACCACCTCGATGTTTTATTTAACTTAATTCTAGTATTTTTTAATTGAAAAGTCAGATATAAAGGCTATTTATCCATGTATTGAATGATGAATAGTTCTGGAATCACAGCACACAAACACCCCGCACATAAAACTAACAGAGTAAAAACGGTGTTATCGAAGAATATTGAAATAATTCCAAAAATTGCTACCACAATTAGAATGACACCACTAATGAGTAAGATGATGCTTAATGAGGTAAACTTTTCGGGATGAAACAGTAGGAAACTTTTATGAGCATGGGTCAAAAAATAAATTCCGTTAATAATTAAAATTACGGAGAAAAATAACATTAAAACTTTTATGAGCATCGACAATTATTCCTTTCCGACATGCCTTTCAGCCTCGTTGATTTTTTCATATTGATCAGCTAGAGCTCTTTCGTATTTACCGTTCAGCTTTGGTTGGTAGTACTTGGCATTCTTAATTTTGTCAGGAAGATACTGCTGTTTAACCCAATCATTGGGATAATTATGTGGGTATTTATAACCGACGTGTCCTAGTTTTTTGGCACCCTTGAAATGGGCATCTTTTAAGTGATCAGGAATGTCTCCGTAATTGCCAGTTTTTACGTCAGATAAAGCCTTATCAATCGCTGTAATTCCTGAATTTGATTTTGGTGAAAGACAAAGATCAATGATGGCATCAGATAGCGGAATCCGTCCTTCAGGGAGACCGAGTTTATCAGCAGCTTGCACTGCCGATACTGTTCTGGAAGCAGCAGCCGGATTAGCTAACCCAATGTCTTCATACGCAATTACCATTAATCTTCTTGTTAGGGAGTTTAAATCCCCTGATTCAATTAACCTCGAGGCATAGTGTAGGGCCGCGTTAACATCGGAGCCACGAATTGATTTTTGAAGTGCTGACATCACGTTGTAGTGAGCGTCGCCATTTTTATCTTGACTTAGTGCTTTCTTTTGTAAACAAGCTTCAATATCAGCCAGAGTAATGTGAATGACGCCATCTTGGTCAGGCTTAGTGGACTTGGCGGATAATTCTAGGGCGTTTAAAGCACTTCTCAAATCACCATTGGTACTGTGAACTAAAAAGCTCATGGCGTTATGGTCAAGTTTGATCTTTAGATTACCTAAGCCATTTTGCTTGTCCGCTAGTGCTCGCTTAACGGCTTTGGTTATGTCATCACTGGTTAATGGATGAACTTGAAATATTTCTGTTCTAGAACGAATGGCCGGACTGATATTGATATAAGGATTTTCTGTCGTTGCCCCGATTAAGATAATTTGCCCACTTTCTAGTAGTGGTAACAAAAAATCCTGCTTGGTCTTATCTAACCGATGGATTTCATCTAGTAATAACACTACCGTTCCACTCATTTTAGCTTCTTCAGCTACCGCCTGGAGGTCCTTTTTGGTATCAGTTGCTGCATTTAACATCCGAAAAGCATATTTAGTCGAACCCGCAATTGCACTTGCAATGCTGGTTTTTCCGGTGCCAGGTGGACCATATAAAATCATTGATGAAAGCATTTTAGCTTTTACCATGCGATCAATAATCTTGCCCTTGCCAACCAAATCCTGTTGGCCAACAATATCTTCAATTTTAGTGGGCCTCATTCTGTAGGCGAGGGGCTTTTGCATTCTATAGCTTCTTTCTACTTAAATAACCGTGAAAACCATGATTGGTGTTTTTTAGGTTGATCGTTGTCATGTTTGGCGTTAACCTTACTAGGATCAAAATCAATATGGTCTTTATTAATTGCATCAGGGGCAACTAAGACCACGGCATATTGATTAGGCATCGTACCATAAGCGCTGTTGTTTTTTAAAGTAAAGTTGGTGTTATTTTGACTGGCTAACTTCATGTACGGTTGTTGCTGTTCTTCAGCTATATTGCCGTTAATGAAGAGTTGATAAGTGGGATGTTGTTTCATTTCTTTACTTAACTGATCGATTGCATCCTGGTTTTTATCTTCAGAAACCGTAATGGCGAAGTCGACCCGTTCTCGAAAAGTTCCCAAGTATTTTCGTTGCTCATCTGGGTTAATTTGAGGGGAGTTTCCACTCATTGCTTGATCAAGTCGATTTTGAACTGATCCTTTGTCATCTGTCATAATATTTGCTCCTTATTGAGTATTTACTACATTTTAACATTAAAGAAATTGGAGATACAAAAAGGCGGTCTCAATCGAGATCGCCTTTTCTTTAACAGACACAATATTTTAACGGTTGTAGTATTCAACAACTAATGAAGTATCGATGTCTGCATTTAATTCATCTGGTTGTGGATATCTAGTCAATGAACCCTCAAGCTTATCAGCATCAAATGATACATAAGCAGGGCGGCTCACAACTGATTCGACAGCTTCTTTGATGATGCCCATGTCCTTATCCTTTTCACGAACACCGATCACTTGACCGGGCTTTACTTCGTAAGAAGGGATATCAACTCGCTTGCCATCAACGGTAATATGACCGTGGTTAACTAATTGTCTAGCTTGTCGTCTAGTGGTAGCTAAGCCTAAACGGTAAACCATATTATCTAAACGGCTTTCAAGCATAATTTCAAAGTTATCACCATGCTTACCCTCACGGATTTTACCAGAGCGGTTAAACAATGAGTAAAATTGACGTTCAGTTAAACCATACATGTAACGTAATTTTTGCTTTTCACGTAATTGAACACCATATTCTGAAAGTTTTTGACGACGACCTTGGCCGTGAACACCTGGAGCATATGGACGACGTTGTAATTCTTTACCAGTACCTGATAAAGAAACTCCAAGACGACGAGAAATTCTCCAACTTGGACCTGTATATCTTGACATAAATGAATCCTCCAATAAAATATTTGGAGTAAAATAACGATGTACGCTTAGTATTCGTGCATATCCCTCTGAACTTTCGCCTCAGCAGCCAGTGGGTTACTAATTAAACTACAAGTAGCAAGGACATGTTGACGAGCTTACCGCATACTGCTGCATTATTTTACACAAGCTCAATTATATGAAATTAGCACTTAAAAGTCAATGCAACGTTGCAGTCGATGATCTTAAAAACTCAGAATGCTATCATAAATTTTTCTCATTTATGATATAATTACTTTAATAACGAGGAAAAGTTTATACATAATTAATTTGTTGAAGGACGGGTATTTAATGGTTAACGTCATTATTGGAATTTTAGTTGTAGTAGCTGTAATTTATTGTGCCGTGGTCATGTATCAGCACCATTTATTAAAAATTGCTGAAACAATTGAAAAACGCGTTAAGCGCCTAAATGATTTGAATCTGCAAGATGAGATTAATAAGGTGAAAGATATCGGCCTCACCGGTGATTCATTAAGTAGCGTTAATAGTGCTCAAGCTGATTTTGATAACGTTACTAATAACTTACTTCCTTCCGTCAAAAATAACGTTGAAGCGGTAAAAAGTGACGCAAAGGGAATTAACTTTGTTAAGACACGGGAAGTTTGCTCAGATGCAGAACAACAAATTAAAACCTCAGAAGATGATGTAAAGGTAATTCGTCAGTTTTTAGCTAAAATGAATCAGCTGAATTCTGAACATAAGAAGGCCATTACTGATTTAGAAGGTCGTTATAAAGAACTTCGAAAAGAATTGCTTACTAAGAATGCTTCCTTTGGGCCCGCAATTGATGCGCTTGAAAATCAGTTGTCGACGATTGAAGGGACCTTTGATGATTTTTCTAATCTATCAAAAAATGGTGATCACGAAAAGGCTGATAAAATTCTTGGTGATTTAAATAAGTCAACTAATCAGTTAGAAGCTAATGTGCAACAAATTCCTCATTTATATGCTACTAATAATGTAGAATTTAAAAATCAAATTGATGAGATTAGCTCAACTCATTCTAAAATGAATGCAAGTGGGTATGAATTTGCTGATGATGAATTTGACGTCTCTTTAGAGGAATTAAGAACAGCCGTTTCCGATAACCTTGAAAATATTGCTCACCTTGATTTAAAATTGGCCAAGGATTCTGATAGTGAGATTGAGACCAAGATTGATCGTCTTTACGATTTAATGGAAAAGCAATTAATTGCTAAGAAAAAAGTTGATAAAGGATTTAAGATCACTGGAGAATATATCCAACACGCCAAAAAACAAAATCAGGTTCTAATCGATGAATTAGATCGACTCAGTCATAATTACTCACTAGAACATGGTGAGATTGATAAGGCCAATGCTTTAGGAAAACAAATTGATGAAATTGAAGCTACCTATAAAAAAGATCGTGAGGCAATTGACAACAAGAAAGCCATTTATACTCACATCCTTGACAACGTTACTAGTAGCGATAGTCAATTAACGGAGATTGAAAAGAAACAACGGGCCATTAATGATTCGGTTGCTGACTTTAAGGATGAAGAGCAGAAGGCCCATCAGGTCTTAGATGATCTTGATTTGGAACTTCATGGGATTCAGCGTAAGATTGATGAGCTGAATTTACCGGGTATATCACAGGATTACATTGACTACTTTGGCATTGTGGCTGACGAGATTAAGGATCTTAATCGGACGATGGATAAGGTCAAGATTAGTATGGATGATGTTCAAAAACAGTTAAGCGTGATTAAATCAGATCGGGATACTCTTGAAGAGAAGACTGATGATTTGATTGATAGCTCATCGCTTGCTGAGCAAGTGATGCAATATGCCAATCGTTATCGAAATTCTGATCCAGAGATTAACAGAGCACTGGTAAAAGCTAAGCATCTGTTTGACGATGAATATAAGTATCCTGAAAGCTTAGAAACGATTGCCACTGCGATTGATAAAGCCAATCCTGGATCCTACAAGCGAATTGAAAATACTTATTACAAAAATAAGCAAGATTCACAAAATCAAAAGTAAGCACGAACAAGCTGAATTAGAGTTGGAACAATTCAGCTTGTTTTTATTATGTTTCAATGCTGGTATAATAAATCTTGTTATAATTTGGACGAATTAGAAAGAGAGGGTACCAAATGATTTACTTTGATAATAGTGCGACGACTAAAGTAGATAGTCAGGTTTTGGATACCTATAATCAGGTAAGTGAAAAGATCTGGGGAAATCCTTCCAGCCTTCATAACTTTGGTCAACAATCGTTTAATCTATTGAATCAATCAAGAAATCAAATTGCGAGAATCCTAGGAGTAGAACCTAACGAAATCTACTTTACTAGTGGAGGAACTGAAGGTGACAATTGGGTTATAAAGGGGACCGCCAAAGAGAAACATCAATTTGGTAAGCATATCATCACTTCTTCTGTTGAACATGCAGCGGTGAAAAATTCAATGCACGCTTTAGAAGATTTGGGATTTGACGTTACTTATTTACCAGTTGATAAAGAGGGACGAGTTTCAGCAAAAGATTTAGAATCCGCTATTAGACCGGATACTATCTTGGTGTCAATCATGGCGGTTAATAATGAGATGGGCGCCATTGAACCCATCAATGAAATTAGTGATGTCTTAAAACAATATCCCAAAATTCATTTTCATGTTGACGCCGTCCAGGCTGTTGGGAAAGGCCTACACGATTTGGTTTTCAATGATCGAGTTGATTTTGTCACATTTTCTGGGCATAAATTTCATGCTCCCAGAGGAATTGGTTTGATCTATGGGAAAAACGGTCGTAAGATTGCCCCATTAATGGATGGTGGTGGACAAGAACGAGGACAACGGAGCGGGACTGAGAATTTGCCTGCGATAGCAGGGATGGCTAAGGCACTCAGAATCATTTCGGATCATGAATCTGAAAGCATTGCACGTGAACAAAAGATCAGAGAACGAATTTATGCTCATATTACTAAGTTCAACAAGGTTCATCCTTTCTCCGGTTTATCAGACCACTTTGCTCCACACATTCTTTGCTTTGCAATTGAGGGAGTGAAGGGTGAAACGATCGTGCATGCCTTTGAAGAACATGGAATTTACATTTCTACTACGAGTGCTTGTTCATCCAAAAAAGAGGAAACGGCAGGAACTTTAGATGCTATGGGAGTAGACCAAAGCATCGCTCGCAGTGCCGTTCGAATTTCCTTAGGAGACAGAAATACTTTAGATGAGGCTGATAAGTTTAATCAAGTATTTGATGAGTTGTACGAAGAATTCAAAAAGTTAAGTTAGATAATCATTAAAGAATAGTAAGGAAGTGAGAGTGTGAAGTATAGTGAGATTATGGTTCGTTACGGCGAACTGTCCACAAAGGGAAAAAATCGCAGGGTCTTTATTGGGCAGCTGGGACATAACATTAGGCAAGTTTTAAAACAGTTTGATGGAGTCACCGTTGACGCCCAGCGGGATCGGTTACATGTCAGTTTGCATGGTCAAGATGCAGCTCCAGTGATGGCAGCCCTAAAAAAAGTCTTTGGAATTGAGACTTTTTCACCAGTTGTTAAGTTGGAAAAAAATACCCCAATTGAAGATATTCAGAAAAAGGCACTCGCAATGATTTCGAATCAATTCCAGGGTGGTCAAACATTTAAGATTTCAACTAACCGTCAAAATAAAGATTATCCATTAAACACTTATCAAGTAAATGATGAGGTTGGCGGGTATGTCTTAGATCATTTAGATGGGATTAAAGCTCAAATGAAAAGACCTGACATTAACTTACAGATTGATGTCAGAATGTCTGGCATTTATTTATCAAGTGAGACGATTCAGGGAGCATTAGGACTACCAGTTGGAACTGGCGGACGTGGTACCATGATGCTTTCAGGAGGCATTGATTCACCCGTTGCGGCGTACATGGCCATGAAGCGTGGAGTAAAGTTAGATATGATTCATTTCTACAGTCCTCCATATACTAGTGAACAAGCGCTAGCAAAGGCTAAGGACCTCACGGCGAAGCTTTCAGCATTGGGTGGAACCGTTGATTTTATCCAGGTCCCATTTGCTAAGATTCAAGAAGAGATTAAAGAAAAAGTTCCAGAGGGTTACTTGATGACGGTTCAGCGCCGGATGATGTTGAGAATTGCCGCAGCAATTACCATTGCACGTCATTGTGATGGAGTATTTACCGGTGAATCGTTAGGACAAGTTGCTTCACAGACTTTAGAAAGTATGCGAGCCATTAATGATGTGACTAATTTGCCAGTTCTACGTCCGTTGCTTTCTTTGGATAAGACTGAGATTATTAAGATTGCTGAACAAATTGACACCTATGATTTATCAATTCTTCCTTATGAGGACTGCTGTACGATCTTTACCCCACCAGCACCGAAAACAAAGCCGGACGTGGAGAAAGCCAGAAAGTTTGAAAGAAACATTGACGTGGATGGTTTAATGAAAGAAGCCATTGACGGTATTACGATCAGTAAGATTCACCCAAATGATGATTATTTGAACGCTAATGAAGATGTTTTTTCAGAATTACTTTAATGTGATTGACTAAAGATTATAAATTGAGTAATATTTATTATGTTAAATGCTTTGATCAAGAGGTTGGTTGTTATGACGCGCAGAGAGTGGACACGTGCTGGAAAGTCCATGCGTTAAAACTGTCATTGTTGCTTGTGAGCAGTTATGTTGAATGAATTAAGATGTAATCGGTACTAGCCGTTATCTAGTTAAGTTGGAATTAGCAATAATTCAATTTAGGTGGTACCGCGAGCATTCGTCCTATTCTGGACGGATGCTTTTTATTTTAAAAATGAGGTGAAGAAATGGCAAAAGAAGTAGATATGTCAACGAAATATGATCCCAACTCAGTTGAAGCAGGGATGTATAAGAAATGGCTTGATGAGGATGTTTTCAAGCCAAATGGGGATAAAAAGGCAAAACCATATTCAATTGTTTTACCTCCGCCAAATGTGACCGGTAAGCTTCACTTGGGTCATGCCTGGAATACCACCCTTCAAGACATGTTGATTAGACAGAAACGGATGCAAGGTTATGATACAGTTTGGATTCCTGGGATGGATCATGCTGGAATTGCAACTCAGGCAAAAGTTGAAGCAATGCTTAACGAGAAGGGAATCTCGCGGTACGATTTAGGTCGTGAAAAATTTGTCGATAAGGTTTGGGAATGGAAAGACGACTTTGCTGATACGATCCATAAACAGTGGGCCAAACTGGGGTTATCGCTTGATTACAGTCGTGAACGCTTTACGTTGGATGATGGTTTGTCAAAAGCCGTCAGGAAAGTATTTGTTGACCTGTATAATCAAGGGTTAATTTATCGTGGTGAATACATTATTAATTGGGATCCAAAGGCTCGGACTGCTTTATCTGATATTGAAGTTATTCACAAAGATGATAAAGGCGCTTTCTATCACGTTAAGTATCCGTTTGCTGATGATACTAAATTTAATGGAAAGAATTACATTGAAATCGCTACAACTCGTCCTGAGACTATGATGGGTGATACTGCTGTCGCAGTGAACCCAAGTGATGATCGTTATAAAGATTTAGTGGGTAAAAAAGTGGTTGTTCCACTCGTAAATCGGACCATTCCGATTATTGTCGATCAGTACGTTGATCCTGAATTTGGGACTGGAATGGTTAAGATTACGCCAGCCCACGATCCTAATGATTTTAAAGTTGGGAACAGACATGATTTAAAACGGATTAATACCATGAATGAAGACGCTACGATGAACGAAAATGCTGGGAAGTATGAAGGCATGGATCGTTTTGATGCTCGAAAGGCAATGGTCAAGGACCTTGAAGATCAAGGTTTGATGATTAAAATTGATCCCATTGTTCACTCGGTTGGTCATTCTGAAAGAACCGGGGTTCAGGTTGAAGCTCGTCTTTCGACTCAATGGTTTGTAAAAATGAAACCATTGGCCAAAAAGGCAATGGAGAATCAAAAGACCAATGATGCGGTTAGTTTCATTCCAGAACGATTTGAGCATACCTTTATGCAATGGATGGAAAACGTTCATGATTGGGTTATTTCAAGGCAACTATGGTGGGGACATCGGATTCCTGCCTGGTACAATAATGAGACTGGCAAGATTTACGTTGGCGAAAACGCTCCTAAGGATCCCGAAAACTGGACGCAAGATCCAGACGTGTTGGATACCTGGTTTTCATCAGCTTTATGGCCATTTACAACCCTTGGTTGGCCTGATACTGACTCAAAAGATTATCAACGCTATTTTCCTACCAACACGCTTGTAACTGGTTATGATCTGGTATTCTTCTGGATCTCAAGAATGATTTTTCAAAGTTTACATTTTACCGGTAAGCGTCCATTTAAAAACGTGCTGTTACATGGTTTAATTCGTGATGAACATGGGGTTAAGATGAGTAAGTCTTTAGGTAACGGGATTGATCCAATGGATGTTATTGATCAGTACGGAGCGGATGCCTTGAGATGGTGTCTTTCAACTGGAACAACGCCTGGACAGGATATGAAGTTTAGTTATAGTAAGGTTGAATCAGCCTGGAATTTTGTCAATAAGATTTGGAATGCCAGTCGTTATGTCATCATGAATTTAGGTGATATGTCTAAACCAGAGTTACCAGCTCAATCAGAATGGAATTTATCCGATCGATGGATTCTTTCGAAATTAAACTCTGTTGTTAAGCATGTTACCGAAGAATATGACAAGTTTAACTTTGGTGAAGCCAACCGTTCACTTTATGATTTTATTTGGAATGATTTTTGTGATTGGTACATTGAAATGAGTAAGGAAATTTTGACTGGCTCAGATGAAAAAGCCAAACAAAACACGCGAAATATCCTAGCTTACGTTTTGGATCAAATTTTGCGATTACTCCAACCAGTTATGCCATTTGTTACTGAAAAAATTTGGCTTTCAATGCCGCACGTTGGTGAATCATTGGTGGTAGCTGAGTATCCAGTAACTCATGATGAGTTTGATGATAAAAAAGCAGAATCAAATATGAATCATCTGATTGACGTTATTAAAGCGGTCAGAAATATCCGTTCGGAGGTTAATGCACCACTATCTAGTCCAGTTGACATTCTAGTTAAAACTAAGAATTCCGATTTGAAAAAGGTACTAGAAGATAACAGTGACTACATTGAACGATTTGGTCATCCTAATAAGTTAGAGATTGGTTCTGACATTAATATTCCTAAATTGGCTATGACATCGGTAATTACTGATGCTGAGATCAGTATCCCATTGGATGAACTGGTTGACCTAAATGATGAAAAAGAAAGGCTACAAAAAGAAGTCCAAAAATTTGAATCGGAAGTCAAACGAGCACAGAAAAAATTAGCTAATAAAAAGTTTGTAGACAATGCTCCGGAGGCAGTTGTCAACGAGCAAAAGGAAAAGCAAACCGACAATGAGGCTAAACTTAAAGCCGTTAAAATCCAACTTAAAGATGTAATCGATGCTTTAAATAAGTAAAAGACGAGGCTCAGCTAAACAGCTGAGCCTTCTTTTTAGAGGAGTGGCAATGGTGATTGATAGTTACAGTGCAGCATTAAAGTATATCCATGGTAGACCACGAATTAAAAAAGAACCACCTACAAAGCGGATGGATCACTTTATGAAGAAATTGGATTTTCCAGAAAAAACGCTAAACTGCATTCACGTAGCGGGAACTAATGGAAAGGGCTCATGTGTTGCTTATTTAAGTAACATGTTAATGGCTTCTGGACTCTCAGTTGGAACTTTTACTTCACCATTTATGATTAAGTTCAACGAGCGGATCAGTGTGAATAATCAACCAATTTCAGATGATGAAATTTTAGAGTTGGTGCGTGAAATTAAGCCGATTGTCGATGAAATTGATAAGAATGATCCTGATTTAGGTCCCTCTGAATTTGAAATCATTTGCGCTATGATGTTCATCTATTTCCGTGATCATCCCGTTGACGTTGTGATTGTGGAGGCCGGAATTGGAGGAAGATCCGATTCAACCAACGTGGTTAATTCGGAAATGTCAATTATTACTACCATTGGGATGGATCACATGGCACTGCTTGGTGATTCGGAAGAAAAAATTGCGGATAATAAGGCTGGAATTATTCGCCAAAACCGTCCATGTGTGATTGGAGGGATCAAAGCAGGTCCGAGAAAGGTGATTGAACGAGCAGCTATAAAATTAGATAGTCCGATTTGGGAATTAAAGCGTGATTATCAATTCGTGCCGGTAAATCAAAATCATTTTAATTTTTCAAGTGCTCATTTGAACATTGATAACATTTCAATGAAACAAATTGGAAGCTTTGAAATGGAAGATGCTGCAATTGCGATTGAAACTTTCTTGGTTTATGCGTTCAAATATTTAAACATGACAGAACCATCCATGATTTCTTCGGTCAAAGCGGGAATTAGTTCAACAAAATGGATTGGAAGGATGGAAGTAATTAATCATGATCCCACGATTATGATTGATGGGGCACATAATGTCCCAGCAATTCAGAGCCTTTTGTCGTCGCTTCGTTTTAGAAGTAGTAAGTGGAGAAATTCTCATCTTACAATTGTGATGGGGGTTTTCGCTGACAAACAGTATCCAGAAATGCTAAAAATTGTTGAATCTTTGCCTAATAGTGACGTTATTTTGACACGGTTTTCTGCGGGAGAAAAGCGAGCAAGTGCTGACTTTTCTAAACTTGATATCAATAACTTCCCTAATGTTTCATTAGTTAGCGATTGGCATAAAGCACTGAACAAATCGGTAAAAAAGGTCCGTGACAGTAAAAATGATAATCAGTTAATTTTGGTTACTGGATCGCTGTTATTTATCTCGGAAGTTAGAAAATATATTAAAGAAAATGAAGAAAAACTTAAGTAACTAATTTTGGCCTTATATTTCTGACTGATATAAATGCAGTATGATATACTAGTCTTATCAAAGTAATTACTTAAAAATTAAAACTTAAAATTGAAGGGATGAATAAATTGTTCGGATTAGGTACAAAAAACATCGGAATCGATTTAGGAACCGCTAATACCATTGTTTATGTTGATGGAAAAGGAATCGTTTTACGAGAACCCTCTGTGGTTGCTAAAAATACAAAAACTGGCGAGATTGTTGCTGTTGGTCAACAAGCCGAATCTATGATTGGTAGAACGCCTGCCAGCATTGAAGCTATTCGTCCAATGAAAGACGGTGTAATTGCTGATTATGATACTACTGTGACCATGATGAAATATTATATCGATAAAGCATTGGGAAGCCACGGTGGTAAGCCTTATGTAATGGTTTGTGTTCCAAGTGGTATCACTGCTGTAGAAAAGCGTGCCGTAATTGATGCTACTCGAGTTGCTGGAGCAAAGGATGCTTATGTAATCGAAGAACCATTTGCTGCTGCAATTGGTGCCGGTCTACCAGTTATGGATCCAACTGGAAGCATGGTTGTTGACATTGGTGGTGGAACTACCGACGTCGCCACTATTTCTCTTGGTGGGATCGTATCATCACGTTCGGTGAGAATGGCTGGTGATAAGTTGAACGAAGTGATCGTTACCTTTATCAGAAAAAATTATAATGTGCTAATTGGTGAACCAACTGCAGAACATTTGAAATGCACCATTGGTTCTGCATCAATTGGTGCCGCAAAGGACATGAATGATGAAACCGTTCGTGGAAGAGACTTATTGACCGGCCTTCCTAAGTCAGTTGAAGTAACTGCGGAGGATGTGGCTTCCGCAATGCACGAAGACATTCTTGAGATTATCACTACGATTAAAGAAACTCTAGAAGAGACATCTCCTGAAATTTCTGCTGATGTGATTGATCATGGAATTGTTCTTACTGGTGGCGGTGCTCTACTCAAAAATCTCCCAGAAGTAGTATCAGATGCCACTCAAGTTCCTGTGACAATTGCCAAAGATCCGATGGATTGTGTAGCGATTGGAACCGGTGAATCGCTTAAAAGTATTGAGGCAATGAATAGAAAATAAATTGGATAAGCGGGGATGAATTCCCGCTTATTTATTTTAAGCACGTACGGAGGATTATTATGCACAAGTTTTTTTCAAGTCGAAAGCTAGTAATCATTGTCGTTTGCTTAATTATTGGCTTAGGTTTGATTAGTGGGTCAGTGGCAGTGCGAAAAAATCGTGCTACTCCTCCATTGATTCAACAAGTTGGAAATGATGTTGTTGGATTTGGCGATCGAATTGTTAGTATTCCTGCCAATGGCGTTGGCTCATTGTTTGGTGCCACTGATAATTTGTTAAATACTTATCAGGAAAATAATCATTTAAAGGGTCAGGTTGAACAATTAGCTCAAACTCAAGTTAAAAATCAAGCACTGGAAAATGAAAATGAAAAATTAAGACAACAGTTAAATATAAAGGGGACTCCCACGGACTACAAGGCGATTAATGCTAGCGTAATTACTAGGACGCCATCCTCATGGCAAAATCAACTGATCATTAATAAGGGATCGGCTGCAGGAGTTCAAAAGAACATGTCTGTAATTGTTAATTCTGGATTAGTTGGTCGGGTTGCTGAAGTTAATAAGACCAACAGTAAAGTCGAACTAATCACCGACAAAAGTGATACTGCTAGTCGTTTTGCGGTTCAGGTTCAAGGAGAAAAGAAAGTCGTTAATGGATTAATTGACGGTTATAATCGTGATACTAATGAGTTGGTAATGGGAAGTGTTACTAATCAAGACAAGATCAAGACTGGGACGAAAGTTATGACTAATGGTCTTGGTGGCGTGACTCCTAAGGGACTTTATGTCGGAAAAGTTGCTGGAACTAAACAAAATAGTGATGGTATTTCTGAAAAAGTCAACATTAAACCAGCTGCAAACATGGATGATATTGAGGCGGTGACCGTAATTGGCAAGAAGGATTAGAAGAGGAAGTCCAATGAGACGTCCTTCCCGGTTAAAGTTCTTATATCCAATTGGGTTGGTCATTTCATTTCTACTGGAAGGAACGATTTCTAAACTTTTTTCACCAGTACTTTTTGGCAAATTTTCAATGGTACCTTACTTAACCTTATTGTGGTTGGTAATGGCCACTCTTTTTGCGCGCCATGAGAAATTACACATGGGCTGGTGGGCCTTAGGAATTGGAATCGTTTATGATATTTATTACGTTGGAATTATTGGGATCTTTACGTTTGCATTTCCGCTGGTGGTTTATGTTAATCGAATGGTTTTAAAATTTGTGCGTGAAAACATGGTCACTTCATCTCTACTTTATGTTGGGGATGTTTTGGTGGTATTTATTTTGAGCTACTTAGGTGACCGAATTGCACATATTGCCTCTCTTAGTGGTGTACAGTTATTGATTTATACTTTAGGGCCAACGTTAGTGTTGAACCTGATCTTATTTGTAATTCTGTATCTCCCAATCAGGGCACTTTTCAATTATTTTAGTTAAACTAGGAGCATTGACTGTATGGAAAATGTAGTTTTAAAGGGTACTCAAAATGGTTATGAAATTAATATTTCTGATACCAGTAGTTTTGATAGTGACATTAATGAATTCAAGAACTTGATGGAACAACTTAGTAGTGGAAAAGAATTAGGGAATGCTAAACAATTTTCTTTTGATGTTTTTACCGGGAATCGGATTCTCACTGGAGCGCAAAAGCAAACGTTAAGGGAGATTGTTTCTAAATATCCAAGGATGAGTATCAGGCGATTTATGGCTGATGTAGTTACTACATCAGAAGCATACCGAATCCGGGACTTAAATAAGGTTTCCGTCATTGGGAGAACCATCAGAAATGGTGAAGAGATTACAGCCAAGGGCGACGTCCTTTTTTTTGGTGCCATTCATGAGGGAGGTAAATTACTTGCGGGCGGTAACGTTTATAATTTAGGATATGTGAGAGGAATTGTGCACGCTGGATTTCCGAACGATGAAGAGGCCATTGTAATTGGCAACTTAAACGATGCCCAGCAGGTTCGGATCGGAGAACAGTTTGATATCGTCAGCGATAATAAGAATAGAATTTCTGAAAACAGCCGTACTGTTATTTACATTAATGACTTACATACTATCGAGTATGGCAATTTAGATCAGATTAAAGACATTAGTCCGAAGTTTTATAATCGAATAGGAGGAACCGAATAATGGGAAAAGCAATCGTTATTACCTCTGGAAAGGGTGGAGTTGGTAAAACAACTACTTCAGCTAACATCGGGACTGCTTTAGCCTTAATGGGGAAGCGCGTCTGTTTGATGGATTTGGATATCGGCCTTAGAAACCTTGACGTGGTTCTTGGACTAGATAATCGAATTATGTATGACATCGTTGACGTTGCCAATGGACGGGTTCCACTGCAAAAAGCATTGGTAAAGGATAAACGCTTTGACGATAATTTATACTTATTACCAGCCGCTCAAAATACAGATAAATCGGCCTTAAAAGAGGACCAAGTTAAAGATATTGTTGATGAATTAAAGCCACAGTTTGATTTCGTGTTGATTGATTGTCCAGCAGGAATTGAACAAGGGTTTCTCAATTCCGTTGCCGGAGCAGATAGTGCCATTGTGGTTACCACACCGGAAATTTCTGCGGTTCGAGATGCAGATCGAATTGTAGGGCTATTAGGAAAGCATCCTTTAAAAGAAGCTCCAAGGTTGGTTATTAATCGAGTTCGACCAAGTATGATGGACAATGGCGATGTAATGGATGTTGACGAAATTACTCATCACCTGGGAATTAGTTTACTTGGAGTTGTAGTTGATGATGATAAGGTGATTACTACTTCAAATCATGGCGAACCAGTAGTTTTAGATACTGATGATCCTGCATCAACGGCTTATCGTAACATCGCACGACGCTTGCTTGGAGAAACCGTTCCATTGATGAAAATTAAGCCACAGAAAAAAGGGTTTTGGTCTAAATTCAAACACGTATTTACAAAGAATTAGTTATACTAATTGATAAAGTTCTCTTAGAATTCTTTCTATGGGAACTTTTTATTTTGGAGGAATTAGTTTGAAAAAAACAATCACAGATGGGGTTTATTTAAATGTTCATGAGAGTAATAAATTCAAAACAACAGCGATTACAATTGACTTTGTTGCCCCGTTAAACTATGCAGATTATTCTGCTAGAACCATGGTCTCGGAAATGATGGAAAATTATAGTCACAAGTACGATTCAAAATTAAAGTTGGCTAGAAGACTTTCCGAACTATTTGGTGCCAGCTTTGGAACAAATGTGTTTAAAGTTGGCAATCGTAGTGTGTTGAGAGTGGTTATGAGCTTTGTTAATGATGAATTTACGTTGGATAATTCTGACGTTTTTGACGATGCGTTGACTTTTCTTTCAGAAGTTATTTTTCATCCCAACCTTGATGGTGAACATTACGTCAAGGAACAATTTGAAATTCAACGAAAAAATTTAATTCAATATTTAGATTCTCTTAATGATGACCATCGTTATTATGCAGCGAAGAGAGTTCGAGAGCTTTACTTTTCCGACCAACCCAATTATGCCAATTCAATCATTGGAAATCAGGAGCAAATTAAAAACTTAGAAAATGCAGCTGTTGTAAGAGAGTGGGAAAACCTTCTTAAAAACGACGAGATTTATATTTCGATTTTAGGCGATCTTTCGGAGAAACAAACTCAGATGATTGAGACGCATCTACCGTTTTTACCCAGAAGGGAATTTAATGAGCCAATGAATCGCAATTTTAGCCCCTTACCGATCAGGACTCAGGTTGAAAAAATTAATGGAGAACAATCCAAGTTTGATTTAGCTTTTGATTTTCCTATTTTTGTAAATGATGATGACTATTACGCAGCAATTGTTTTTAATGCTTTGCTTGGGGGAGCCCAACAATCATTAATGTTTCACAATATTCGTGAAAAACATAGCTTAGCATATTACATTTCGAGTAATTATAATTCTACTTTGGGGTATGTGTTAATTGAAAGTGGCATTAACGCGGTGGACGTGGATCAAGTTAGCCAGTTAATTGGTGAGCAAGTTAGTTTAATTCAGAAACAAGAGTATTCGGATCAGCGATTTTTAGACATTAAATCAGCATTGATTGATGGATATTATTCTAAATTTGATAGCCAACGCCGAACGCTTAATGGTGATTTTATTAATGAACTATATGGGATCGATTTGAGCCCCAGTCAATGGATTAATAGAGTTAGAGGGGTTACCAGTGACGATGTAAGTCAAGTAGCTTCGAAGTTTAAATTGCGGGCTAAATTTTTATTGGAAGGAATTAATAATGGTTGAAATTAAGTATGACAAGCTAAATGAAACGGTTTACCGCTATCAATTAGATAACGGAATGAAAGTATTTATTGACTCTAAGCCAGGCTTTCATTCAACCTACGGCATTTTAAACGTTCATTTTGGTGCAATTAATAATTTGATTTTGGAAAATAAACGATCCCGAAAGATGCCGCTCGGAATTGCTCATTTTTTGGAACATAAAATGTTTGATAAACAAAATTATGATTCAAGTGATCAGTTTGGCAAATTTGGATCGGATTCAAATGCGTTTACGAGTTTTGATCAAACCAGTTATCTTTTCAATACAACTAATCATGTTGGTGATAATTTAGATGTTTTAGTTGATTTGGTTCAGCATCCGTATTTTGACGAAAAAAAAGTTCAAAAAGAGCAGGGCATCATTGGACAGGAAATTATGATGTATCAAGATGATCCCGGTTCTAGAATTTATTTTGATACGATCGGAAATATGTATCATAACTCTCCACTTGATCATGATATTGCGGGCACAATTGATTCAATTGCCAAAATTACGACAGAAGACTTGTATGCAATGTATAACCAGTATTATGTTCCAAACAATATGGATTTAATGCTCGTTGGAAATGTCAACGAGAGTGATGCGATTGAAAGGATTGAAAGACTTGAAAGAACCATTCCCTCAATTAGTCAATCTGAGATTTTAACCTTGAAGCGGCAAACGAACGATGCCATTAAGAAAAGCTCGATTATATCAGATGAGCATACTACTATGAATTTGACAACAGGGAAAGTTGCGGTTGGATTTAGAGGACCCGACGAGATTAGTAGTGGGGTCCAATTCACTAAAAACGAATTATCACTGGGATTGTTTTTGTCGATGATTTTTTCTGAAGATGCTGAGCCATATCAAAAACTCTATTCCAAGGAGATCATAAATGATTCGTTTGGTTATGACTTTGATCTAGAAGATGGTTATCAATTTGTGATCTTTGTAGAGGATTCAAATCGTCCAGAAGAGTTTCGAAAAGCCGTTGAACGTGAAATTAAGAATGGATTAAATGACGACGCAAAATTGTCTAAGATTTTTAACCTAATTAAACGAGAAGAAATTGGACAGTATATTTCACTTATGAATTCCAACTCGGCTATTGCGAATCAAATGGGAGATCCACTAAATGGATATACCAATCTTTTTGATGAGGTTCAAATCTTAAACCAACTTTCCGTTCATGAGGTAATTGATTTTGCTAGTAAATTCTTTGACTTTAATAAAACAACTTTGAAGGTTATTTCCTAATGTATATCTTTTTTTAAGGTAACGCGTTGTGATATACTGACAATGAAATCTAAAACGATGGGGTTTTACATATGGATAAAGAAGAAAAAAATCAAAAAAGTGTAAACATTGGTCAATTATTGCGTAAGGCTAGAGTTGACTCAGGAATTTCAATTGATGACGTTCAAAAGAAAACTAAAATTCAAAAACGTTATTTAGAAGCAATTGAACAAGATGACTTTAAGGCACTGCCTGGTGATTTTTACGTTCGTGCTTTTGTTAAACAGTTTGCAGATGCAGTTGGTTTAAACGGAAGCGAGTTTATTCAAAAATATGACTCCGAGCTTCCTGGTGGAGAAAAGTTTGGCTCTTCTGAGGACGATAACGGTGAGGGTCAAAATAACATTAAGGAAAATCCTCAACCAGTTCAGTCTGAGATGCCCAAACAACGTTCTGTTAGACATCACTCAACGAGTCCAGAATCAGGCCCTTCAGGATCTGGTGTGAAGAAACTAATTCCGATTGTTGGAATTGTGGTCATTGTGATTATTATCATTGGCGTCATCTGGGTTGGAGCCGGAAAGTTAGCTCATCACAATTCAGATACTACTTCAAGTACAACGTCTGTTTCCGTATCTTCGGATAGTTCAAGTTCGATGGCCAGCTCGCGTTCGAAGAAGGCCGCTCAGGATAAGGCCAAAGAGGCCAAAACAAAGAATCAGAATAATCAAGGAACCCAGATTGCTAAGGGTGCTAATGAGAACGAGTACAATGTTAAAACCAATGAAAAAGAAACAAAGGTCACTTTAAAGGGAAATGCTAAGTCTTGGTCAGCTGTTTCGGTTAATGGATCACAGGTTTGGCAGGGAACTTTAAATCCCAACCAGACTCATGATGTCACCATTCCTGCTAACACGAAAGAATTTAACGTTAACCTCGGCAATGCCCCCGCTACTGACATCACGATTAACGGTCAAAAAGCTAATTTAGAGAAGCCCGCTAACAATGGGAATGCTCAAGTTAGAAATGTCACTTTTAAAATTACAGATAAACTTTAACCCAAACCTAAATAACGATCTGTTAAAGATAGCAGGTCGTTATTTTAGCGTTTAACCTCAGGAGGATAAACTTTTGAACTTACCAAATAAATTAACTTTATTTAGAATAATTTTAATACCAATATTTTTAATTTTACTGGTTGTGCCAATGGATCTTGGCAGCGTGATGATCGTGGGAACCATGATTCCAGTTACACAGGTTTTAGCTACCGTGGTATTCATTGTGGCAGCGTTAACGGACTTTTTGGATGGTCAAATTGCGAGAAGACGACACCTAGTGACTAATTTTGGGAAATTCGCTGACCCGTTAGCGGATAAGATGTTGGTAATGTGTGCCTTCATTGTCTTAGTTGGTCTTGGCAGTGTTGCTAGTTGGATTGCTGCTATCATTGTTTGTCGTGAATTAGCCGTGACTGGTTTACGTTTAATTGTTGTTGAAAATGATGGTGAAGTTGTTGCGGCTGCGTGGCCAGGCAAGATTAAAACCTTTTTCCAGATGATTGCGATTATTATTCTGTTATTAAATAATGCATTATTTAATAACATTAATCTTCCGATGGGCCAAATCTGTTTGTACATCTGCTTATTCTTTACCATTTACTCTGGCATTGAGTACTTTTACAAGAACCGAAAAGTTTTTTCTGATTCATTTTAATTAATACAGTTAGGAGTGGTTTGATGAATGCTGAAATAATATCAGTTGGGACGGAAATTCTCCTTGGTGAAATTACTGACACCAGTGCGCCCTTTATTGCGCGTCATCTGGCAAATTTAGGAATTGATGTTTACTTTCAAGACACCGTTGGAGATAATTACAAACGGTTAGAAGCTGTTATAAAGCTTGCTGAAAGTCGAAGCAACTTAGTGGTTTTAACAGGTGGGTTAGGTCCTACCGAAGATGACATTACTAAGATTGTGCTAGCTAAGCATTTGGGTCTTGGGTTAGATACGAATCAAAAAGCACTGGAAAAAATTAATCATTTTCATAAAAATTATCCAATGGAAAAGCCTCAAAATGCTGATATTCAAGCTGAATATATCCACGGTTCGACTGTATTACCAAATGATAATGGTTTTGCTGTTGGTATGTTTTTAAGGACTAAAAACTGTGATTACTTGGTTTTACCGGGACCACCAGTTGAGATGCAACACATGTTTACTAAATATGCACTTCCAATTTTGACTAAATTAGCTAGTGGTAATCCCGTTATTGCTTCCAAAGTAATGCGTTTCTTTGGAATTGGTGAAACAGAACTTGAGGACCAATTAAAGCCCTTGATTTCTCATCAAACGAATCCAACTTTAGCAACGTACGCTAAGCGAAATGAAGTTACCCTAAGAATTACTGCGAGTGGAAAGAAAAAATCAGATGTCGATCATTTAATTGATGAAATGATCTTTAAAGTAAACTCAATTGTAGGGAAATATTTCTATGGTTTTGGTGATGATAACTCATTGGCTAAAGTAGCTGTTAATATCCTTAAAAAGAAAGCATTGTCAATCACTGCGGCAGAATCACTTACTGCTGGGATGTTTCAGAGTCGGCTTGGTGATGTCTCAGGTGTCTCTGAGGTTTTCCCAGGCGGATTTGTGACTTATTCAGTTAAAGTGAAAGAGGGTGTCTTGCACATTCCAAGCGAAGTGATTGATAAGCATGGAGTGGTTTCATCTGAGACGGCTGTTTGGATGGCTAAAAATTCGAAAGCAATTCTCAATACTGACGTTTCGGTTTCTTTTACTGGAGTTGCTGGACCTGATGAATTGGAAGGACATCCTGCTGGGAATTTCTGGGTAGGAATTTCATTACCTGATGGTGAGGTTAAGACCCGTGAATTTAATTTTGGCAAGGATCGAAATGAAATTCGTGATTACGCTACAAAATGCGGTCTTAAAATGATTTATGATAATTTAAAGTGAAAATAGGAGGATATTGGTTCTCCTATTTTGTACATACTAGTTGACACTGATTTTTCTAAACTTTAGAATTAAGAAGTGAATAACGTTTATGCTAGTTATTTAAATAAATTTTTTATTAGTGATACGGAGGCATATGTAAATGATAGTTACAGTTGTTTCCGCTGTTATCGCTGTCGTTGTTGGTTTTTTGATTGGTCAGTTCACCTATAAGCAGGTATCTGAGAAGAAGTTAGATGCTGCTCATGAAAGCGCAAAAGATATCCTTTCTGATGCTGAAAAGCAAGCTGAGAACTCGCTTAAAGAAGCTAGTTTAGAGGCAAAAGAGAAGGGGAATGCTTATCGACTTCAAGTAGAAAAAGAGTTGAAAAAGCGTCGTCTTGAAGTTCAAAAACAAGAAGATCGTTTGTTGAAACGTGAAGAAACGCTTGATCGAAAGGATAGTGCGTTTGAGAAACGTGATAATTCTTTGGAACGGCAAGAAGAAAAACTTGAAAAAGAAAAGCAAGAACTGACAAAGAAACAACAAAAAGCAGATTCACTTATTGAAAAACGGCAACAGGAAGTTGCCAGAGTTTCTAATTTAACTAAAGAGGAAGCTCGTACGATGGTAATTGATGAGACTAAGCAAGAATTGGCTGATACCCGTGCTCAAATGATTAAAGAGAGTTACGATGCTGCTAAAGAAACTTCTGCTAAGGATGCTAAAAACTTGATTGTTGAAGCACTTCAACAGAGTTCTGCTGATATTGTCTCAGAGACTACTGTGTCTGTAGTAACTTTACCCAATGATGATATGAAAGGTAGAATCATTGGACGTGAGGGTCGAAACATTAGAACCTTTGAATCATTGACTGGGATTGATTTAATTATTGATGACACTCCCAATGCGGTGGTTTTAAGTGGCTTTAATCCAGTTCGACGTGAAGTCGCCAAAATGGCACTTGAAAAGTTGATTAAAGACGGAAGGATTCATCCAGCACGTATTGAAGAAATGGTTGAGAAGAGTAAAAAAGAACTCGATGCTCAAATTCAAGAGACTGGGGAAAACGTTGTCTTTGATTTAGGGATTCATTCAATGAATCCTGATTTGATTAAATTAATTGGTCAATTGAAATATAAAATTTCATATGGACAAAATGTTTTATCACGCTCCATTCAAGTAGCAAAATTGGCGGGAGTGTTTGCTGCTGAGTTAGGTGAAGATGTTACATTAGCGAAAAGAGCGGGATTGTTGCGTGATATTGGTCTGTCGTCAAATAGTGGAACTGATGTTTCATACGTTGATGCTGGGATTGATATTGCAAAGAAATATGGTGAGAGCCCAGAAGTAATTGATACAATTCAGTTAGGTGGTCAAAAAAGTGAGCCACATTATATGATTTCAGAATTAGTTGATGTTGCCGATAAGATTTCAATGGCACGACCTGGTGCAAAGAGTGATTCACTTGAAAGCTTCGTTCATCGTTTAGATAAACTTGAAAAAATTAGTAATAGTTTTGACGAGGTTTCCAAGAGTTACGCTGTTCAGGCGGGTCGCGAAATTAGAGTGATTGCCAAACCCGAAAAGATTTCTGACACAGAAGCAATTGTACTTGCCAGAGATATTAAAGATAAGATTGAAAAGGAAATGAATCATCCTGGTCATGTCAAGGTAGATGTGATTCGGGAAGTCCGCTCAGTTGAATATGCCAAGTAAAAGATCAGAGATTATCCTGGTCTTTTTTATTTTGATTTATCAGTGTAAAATAAGGGTATTACAGTAGAAGATGGAGAGCGGATATGCGATTTTTATTTTTAGGTGACACGGTTGGCAATATTGGGGTGGCAACGGTAGAAAAATATCTACCCTTGCTAAAACATGACTTAAAACCACAGGTAACCATTGTGAATGGCGAAAATGCAACAAAGGTGGGACGTGGGATTAATCATGACCTTTATTTAAAAATTATGCATGCCGGAGCAGACGTGATTACTTTGGGGAATCATGCCTGGAATAATCCAGAAATTTTTGATTTTATTAATCAAACCCAAAATTTAATTCGTCCCCTTAACTATCCTGGAAAAGATGTCCCAGGAAAGGGCTACATAGAAATGAACGTTAATGGTAGTAAGGTAGCTGTGATTAATCTTCAAGGTCGCGTGTTTATGGATGAAATTGATGATCCATTTAGTAAAGTGGATGCGCTTCTTGATAAGCTACATACCAATGGGTTTAATATCATCTTTGTGGATTTTCATGCCGAAACTACTAGTGAAAAGAAGGCCATGGCGCTTCATTTGGATGGGAAAATCTCCGCATTAGTGGGTACCCATACCCACGTGCAGACTAGTGATGGGCAAATCTTACCAAGTGGGACGGCCTTTTTAACTGATGCAGGGATGACTGGACCAGATGATGGAGTGATTGGGATGAAGTTTGAACCCGTTATTAATAAGTTTATGACGGCACGTCCTAATCGGTTTGAGGTTCAAGAAACTGGCGCAGCAGTGTTGTCAGGTTGCTACATTGATGTCGATAACAAGTCTGGCAAAGCTAAAAAAATTAAGAATATTTTAATCAACAAGGATCACCCATATCAAGAATTTTAAAGAGGAGCGATGTTAATGGCAAAATCAAAACAAACTACGCCAATGATGCAACAATATCAAAAAGTTAAGGATCAATATCCTGATGCTTTTTTGTTTTATCGAATTGGCGACTTTTATGAATTGTTTAACGAGGATGCTATTAAAGGTGCGCAATTGTTGGAGTTAACTTTAACCAAACGAAGTAGGAAGTCAGATAATCCCATTCCGATGTGTGGCGTCCCTCATCAATCCGTTCAAAATTACATTGATACCTTAGTAGATAAGGGATACAAGGTAGCAATTTGTGAACAGATGGAAGACCCTCGGACTGCTAAAGGAATGGTTGATCGGGATGTTATTCAGCTAATTACGCCTGGAACTCAAACTGATGCCAATGCCGAAAATGCCAAGGTCAACAACTACTTAACTGCGGTTACTTATAATAAAGATGAGCATTCTTTTGGATTTTCTTACATTGATCTTTCTACAGGTGAGTTAAAGGTTAGCTTGTTAGCAAGCGATGAAGCTGTCTTAAACGAAGTGATTAATCTTAATTCAAAAGAGATTGTAGTTAACGACTCGATCGATGATAATTTGATTCATCAACTAAAGGAAATCGGTGTTCTTATTTCAAAAGAGGATCAAACTTCTGAGGTGGGGTCAAATGTCATTACTAATATTGATGATCCAACGCTAATTGACTCCCTTAAAATGTTATTAACTTATATCTCGGACACACAAAAGCGTAGTTTATCTCATATTCAACCAGCAGTTAGATATGAGCCAAGTTCTTTTTTGAAAATTGATCATAATTCGCAATATAATCTGGAACTAACTAAAAACATTAGGACCGGCAAAAAGAGTGGCACGTTGCTATGGATCGTTGACGATACTAAAACGGCAATGGGTGGCAGAAAACTCAAGCAGTGGTTAGAGCGGCCGCTAATTAATCGGAAAGAGATTGAGCAACGCCAGAATCTAGTTGGGACGCTCTTAGATAATTATTATGAGCGGAGTGAGCTTTCCGACAATTTGATTAAAGTTTATGATTTAGAGCGACTTTCTGGACGAATTTCATTTGGCGGAGTAAACGGTAGAGACTTGATTCAGCTGGAGACTTCACTTGAACAAATTCCCAAAATTAAGCATGTTTTAAATGACCTAGATACTCCAGAGTTTGATGAAATTTATCAAAAACTAGATGATGTTAATGATGTGTATGAATTAATAAAAGACGCCATCGTTTCAGAACCCCCAATTTCTGTCACGGATGGTGGGGTCATTAGAAATGGTTATAATAAACAACTTGATCGGTATCGGGATGCCATGAAAAATGGTAAAAAATGGTTAGCTGATATGGAGGCTAAAGAGCGTCAGGAAACTGGGATCCATAACCTCAAGATTGGTTATAATCGAGTATTTGGCTACTATATTGAGGTATCAAAAGGTAATCTTGGTAAACTTGATGATAGTAGGTATGAGCGTCTTCAGACACTTACCAATGCGGAACGTTTTTCAACACCGGAACTAAAAGAAAAAGAATCGATTATTTTAGAAGCAGAAGAGAAATCTAAAAGTTTAGAATATGAAATTTTTACACAGGTCAGAGATAAGATTAAAAAGCAGATTCCGCGAATTCAGAAGTTAGCGAGTGGGATTTCACGTTTAGACGTTTTGCAGAGCTTTGCGACTATTTCTGAGAAGTATCAATTTGTAAAGCCCAAGTTTAATAATGGTCATGATTTGAACATTAAAGCAGGACGTCATCCCGTTGTGGAGCGTGTGATGGGGGCTCAAAGTTATGTTCCAAATGATGTGATAATGAATCCAGATATTTCTGAATTATTAATTACTGGTCCGAACATGTCCGGTAAAAGCACATACATGAGACAGCTAGCTCTAATTGTAATCCTGGCACAAATGGGGTGTTTTGTTCCAGCTGATGCAGCCGAGATGCCCATATTCGATCAAATTTTCACTCGGATTGGTGCTGCCGATGACCTTATTTCGGGTAAAAGTACGTTTATGGTGGAGATGAGGGAAGCCAATGAAGCCTTGAAACATGCCTCCGCTAATTCATTGATTTTGTTTGACGAAATTGGACGAGGAACTTCCACATATGATGGCATGGCACTTGCACAATCTATCATTGAGTATATTCATGATAATATTGGTGCTAAAACACTATTTTCGACTCATTACCATGAATTAACCGAATTAGATCAAGAGTTAAAACATTTAAAGAACGTTCACGTTGGGGCAGTCGAAAAAGATGGCAACCTGGTTTTTCTTCATAAAATTATGAATGGACCAGCCGATCGTTCCTATGGGATTAATGTTGCTAAGTTAGCTGGCCTTCCTGATCAATTGTTGAAGCGCGCTAGCACGGTTCTTTTAAAGTTAGAAGATGATGAGCAACAAAAAAGTAGTGATAATCATGTTACTCAAGATCAAGGTTCCGTTCATAAAGATAAACCAGCATCTACTACGCCTTCTAATTCAATTGATTTAAATGATTCAGAACAAATGGCATTGTTTAAAGTGGATGACCCCAAAAATGATAAGTCATTAGATAAAAACAAAAGTAAGATTATTGAGGACATTGAGAATACAGATCTTATGAGTAAGACTCCGATTCAGATCATGAATTTGGTGTATAAATGGAAGACTAAGTTAGAAAATTAAGGCGGTGATATTGTGTCCGAAATTCATCAATTACCGACAATCCTTTCCGATCAAATTTCAGCTGGAGAAGTTGTTGAGAGGCCAGCATCGGTAGTAAAAGAATTAGTTGAAAATTCAATTGATGCCAGTAGTAGTAAGATTGACATTGAAGTGGTTGATTATGGCCTTAAAAAGATTAAGGTGATTGATAATGGATCTGGAATTGCTCCTGATCAAGTTGAGTTGGCGTTTCGACGTTTTGCTACGAGTAAAATTAATAATAAACGTGATTTGTTTCGAGTTAAATCATTAGGATTTCGTGGCGAAGCGTTGCCTAGTATTGCCTCTGTCTCTGATGTGGAAATGAGGACTTCGGATGGTAGAGAACAGGGGTCTGAAATTAAAATTCATGGTGGCAAGGTTGTAAAGGTGGAGCCATCACAGGCACGAAGAGGAACATCGGTCGTCGTTTCTGATCTGTTCTTTAATACCCCTAACCGGCTAAAATATTTAAAGGCACCATCTACGGAACTATCTAAGATATCTGATATTGTCAATCGATTGGCTCTTAGCCATCCTGAAATTGCTTTTTCTTTGACTCATAATGGTCGCGAACTCCTACGGACTTCGGGTCGAAACAACATGCAACAAGTCATTGCTGGAATCTATGGCAATCGAAGTATGAAGCAAATGATTCCGATTAGTGCTGAAAATCCGGACTTTAAATTAAGTGGGTACGTCAGCTTGCCAGAATTAACTAGAGCAAGCCGTAAATATACATCTGTGATCGTTAATGGGCGATTTATTCGTGACTTTGGCATTGATCACGCGATTATTGATGGGTACGGATCAAAACTGATGGTTGGAAGATATCCGATTGTCGTTTTAAGTATCGAGATGGATCCAACTTTAGTTGATGTTAATGTACATCCTTCAAAAGAGGAAATCAGAATCTCCAAAAAGAAGGAATTAAGTTCATTCGTCTCACAAACAATTTATGATGCTTTAGCAAAACAAAATCTGATTCCGGATGCTATGAATAACCAGACTTTAAAAAATGGGGTTGCACGTCATAACTCTACGGAAATTTCACTTAATTTAAATCAACTCTATGAAGATCAAAATACACAAAAAAGTTCGATTCCACAGGTTAGTAAGTCAGACTCGATGAAGTCAGTGGCTAATCACAATGCTTATCCAGCTCATCATCAACCGATTATGATTTATCGAAAAAATGATTTAGATTCGAATTCCGCTCGTAAATTTAAAGCAAAGTACGAAAATGAAGAGGTCGACTTACCGTTTGGTGACAATCAGCAAAGTCCAAATTCGTCTCATGATTTTCCACAATTACGGTATGTTGGTCAAGTTCATGGTACGTACCTAATTGCTGAAAGTTCAGATGGGATGTATGTTGTTGATCAGCACGCTGCTCAAGAACGGATTAATTATGAATACTATCGAAGACAAGTTGGCAATGTGAGTGAAGACGAGCAGAAATTATTGGTTCCAATTGTTCTTGATTACACTTCCAGTGATGCTTTAATTATTTCAAATCATTTGGATCTTTTAGAGAAGAATGGAATCCATTTAGAGTCATTTGGGAAAAATAGTTTTGTCATTAGGCAGCATCCGGTTTGGTTTAAAGCTGGTCAGGAAGAAGATACCATTAAAGAAATGATTGACTGGGTTTTGAGTAATCAACAGCTTTCGATTGCACAGTTTAGAGAAAAAGCTGCCATCATGATGAGTTGTAAACGAGCAATTAAAGCTAATCATCATCTGGATAAGCGCCAGGCTCAGGCCTTGTTAGATAAATTACCACAGTGTGAGAATCCTTTTAATTGTCCCCATGGCCGTCCTGTTTTAGTTCATTTTTCTAATTCAGATCTGGAGACCATGTTTAAGCGAATTCAGGACCCGCATCAAAGTAGAGATGTGAATTTTTAATCCAATAGGAAATGAGTTGATTGTATGTATGAATACTTGTATGGGATGATTACGGATGTGACCCCCAAGTACATTGTTTTAGATGTTGATGGAGTTGGTTACTTAGTTTATGTAGCTAATCCCTATCACTATAGTACTGACCAACAGGTGCGAGTTTATATCCACCAGTCGGTTTCAGACAATGGGATTGCATTATATGGATTTATTTCGTTAGCGGATAAACAACTTTTTGAACAATTACTGAATGTTTCTGGAATTGGATCAAAAAGTGCCTTGGCAATTATGGCTGGTAATGACAGTAATGGTTTAATTAGTGCCATTAATGCTGGAAACATTAAGTATTTAACTAAATTTCCCGGAATTGGGAAAAAGACTGCCCAACAAATTGTGTTGGACCTAAAGGATAAGATTACATCTAATGACGTATTTGTTGGTAGTGTTTCGGTAAATGACGTTGAAGACACTGGAAATAAGCAGTTAGACGATGCATTGAGTGCATTACAAGCTCTTGGTTTTAAGCAACGCGAGGTTGATAAAGTTAAAACAAAACTACAGAAAATAGAAGCAGACTATACAACTGATCAATATATTAGTTCAGGTCTCAAACTATTGACTAAGTAGATTAGGAGGAAGTTAATGGCAGATGATCGAATAGTTTCTGGATCAAGTGATGATGAAACCGATGATTCTTTTGAAATGTCACTTCGGCCCCAAAGTTTTGATCAGTATATTGGTCAAGATGATTTAAAAAAGAAACTTAAGATTTACATTCAAGCCGCTAGGCAGCGAGAAGAATCGCTTGATCATGTCTTATTGTATGGACCACCTGGTCTTGGAAAGACCACACTAGCAAACGTGATTGCAAATGAGATGGGCGTTGATATGAAGACAACCACTGGTCCCGCCATTGAAAAAAAAGGTGACTTGGTGGCTCTTTTAAACGAATTAAAACCCGGTGATATTCTTTTTATTGATGAAATTCATCGTCTACCTAAAGAAGTTGAAGAGATGTTATATTCCGCGATGGAAGACTACTATGTTGATATTATCATTGGAAATGACGATTCAACCAAGCACCCCGTTCACTTTGAATTACCACCGTTTACGCTGATCGGAGCTACCACAAGGGCTGGATTGCTTGATTCACCATTTAGAGATCGGTTTGGTATTGTTGAACGGATGAATTACTATAATGATCGTGATTTAGAAAAGATTGTGAAACGTTCAGCTAAAATCTTTCATAGTAAGATTAAAGAAGATGGTGCTCACGAAATTGCGCTGCGCTCCAGAGGAACTCCCAGAGTTGCTAATCGATTGTTAAAACGGGTGAGAGATTTTGCACAGGTGGCCAATCATGATGAGATTGATGTTGATAGCGTTGATACCGCACTTAATGCCTTAGGCATTGATAAGAACGGATTAGATCGAACTGATCTCAATTTGCTTTCAACGATGATCGACTTTTACGATGGTGGTCCAGTTGGATTAAATACCTTAGCCGCCAATATTGGCGAAGAATCAGAAACAATTTCTGAGATGTATGAACCATATTTGTTACAGATTGGATATCTCAAGCGGACTGCTCGAGGACGGATGGTAACAAGAGCTGGTTATAAACATTTAGGCCGGAAATATCCTGAAGCTAATTAAATTAATTGGAAATTTTATCGACAATTTGGTAAGCTATTGTTAAATAAAGAATGAGGTGAAAACATGCAGAACATATCACAATATGCTGGAATTATTGTATTAATTCTTTTGTTCGTTTTAATGTATTTTATGATGATCAGACCACAAAAGAAGCAACAACAAAAGCATCAAAACACTTTGAAAAACTTGCGTAAGGGTGATCATGTGGTTACCATTGGCAGACTTCATGGAATTGTTGATCAAATTAATAATGAAAAGCGAACGGTTACTTTAGACTGTGATGGTCTTTATTTAGTATTTGACCTCAACGCGATTGCAAGTGCAAGTCGTCCAGGAGAAGATAGTGCTTCAGATGATTCAAAAAAGAGGGATACTTCCAAAAAAGACGAATCAGAAAAAGCATCTGATGTAAGTAATAATTCAAATGATGACAACGCTTAATAAGAGGGTCGGATGAGTCCGATCTTTTTTATTGGATGAACAAGAACGTACGTTTGGGACAGAAGGTGAACTTTTGGAAGAATCAATTCAAATCAATCATTCACGTCGGATTTTACATGTTGATATGGATGCTTTTTTTGCCTCAATTGAGCAACGTGAGCATCCTGAATTTGTTGATCAACCACTCATTATTTCTAAAGATCCAAGGACGACTGGTGGTCGTGGAGTAGTGACCACTGCTAATTACCCAGCGAGAAAGTTTGGCGTTCATTCAGCAATGCCTGCTAGTAAAGCACTTGAACTTTGTCCTAAGGGAATTTTTAAGGCACCCGAATTTGAATTGTATCGAAGCGTCTCGCATCAAATTCATGCGATTTTTCATGAATATACCGACCGAATTGAAACCGTTGCGCTTGATGAGGCTTACCTTGACATCTCAGATAACAAAAAGGGAATTGATAATCCGGTACTGATTGCTCATTTGATTCAAAGTGAAATATGGGAAAAGACTCATCTAACTTCTTCCACCGGGATTTCTTACAATAAGTTTTTGGCCAAGGAGGCTTCTGATTACCGGAAACCTGCTGGAGTTTCTGTGATCGATGTGGAAGATAGTCACGAATTTTTGATGAAACTTCCCATTGAACGTTATCGGGGTGTTGGAAAAAAGACGCTTCAAAAAATGCAACGATTAAACATCCAAAATGGTTATGATTTATACCAACAATCAGAGATGGATCTTATCAAGAATTTTGGTAAGTTTGGTTATTTTTTGTATCGTCGAGTTCGCGGATCCGATGATCGACCGGTTGAGTATCAAAGAGAGCGCAAATCAATTGGAAAAGAAAGAACTTATGGTCCTGAGTTAAAAAGCCGACAAGAAGTGGAATCACAACTCCATAAGATTTCTGAGATGGTGGAGCAGTCATTAAATCAGCATGAGAAACATGGAAAAGTTTTAGTCTTAAAGGTCAGGTACAGTGACTTTACTACGTTAACCAAAAGAGTTTCGTGGAATGATTTTATGGAAAACGATGCCAGTCTTTTTTATGATTTGGCAATGGAGCTTTTTGATTTGCTTCCTGATGCCACTAATGGCGTTAGATTGTTGGGAATAACACTTACTAGTCTCTCAGACTTAGGGTTTCAAAACGTTAAGCTTCCCTTGTATTCAGATCCTCACTTTGAATTATAGTGTTTGTGGGTTATACTTAACTGTTAAATAATTAAGATTATTAGAGGCTATTTTAATGAATACAAAGCAGCAAATTAACGAAAAAATCAAGGAATATCCGACGATTATTATTCACAGACATCAGAGTCCTGATCCAGATGCGGTTGGTTCTCAAATTGGGTTGGCTAGCATTATTAAAGCATCTTATCCGAATAAAAAGGTTTTGACCGTTGGAAAACAGTATCCAGGCTTTGATTGGTTAGGAAAAGTTACGAAAGCAAGTGACGATGATTACAAGAATGCCTTAGTGATTGTGGTTGATACTGCTAACCAGCCGCGAGTTGATGATGATCGTTATACAAAGGGAAAATATTTAATTAAAATTGATCATCATCCAAATGACGATCAATTTGGGGATTTGATGTGGGTTGAACCAGAAGCATCAAGCACTTCCGAATTAATTTATGATTTATTTGCTGCTAATGATGATTTAAAGATGACAGATGATGCAGCTCGTTTATTGTATGCTGGAATCATCGGAGATACTGGTAGATTTAAGTATTCATCGACTTCATCGCATACGTTTGAAGTGGCAGGCAAATTAGACCAGTACGATTTTTCGATTACCGACGTGGCACAAATTGAAGATGAAATTGATACTGCCCAAGCCCGTTTGGCTGCTTATGTATACAATAATTTGAAAATTGACGACAATGGGGCTGCATATGTAGTTTTGACTAATGAAGTAATTAAGGACCTCAACTTAGGTGATGATAGTACGTCATCAGTGGTACCGTTGCCTGGTAATATTGGCACTGTGGTTTCTTGGGCGATTTTTGTCCAACAAAAAGAAGGAAATTATCGCATTCGATTGCGTTCTAAAGGACCATCCATTAACGAATTGGCTAAAGAACACAACGGTGGTGGTCATGCGCTTGCAAGTGGAGCTAAAGCTGCTGATGAGGATGAGATTACACAAGTTGTTAAGCAGCTAGGAGAAATTGTGAAACAGTACAAAAAGGAGAACAATTAATGGGAGCTTCATTTAAAGATTATCATTTTCAACCCTTCATTAGTGATGCCATTCAGGACTTGGGATTTCATAATCCTACTCCAATTCAAACTAAAGTAATTCCAACCATTAAACATGGAAAAAGTGTGATTGGTAAGTCTGCTACTGGTAGTGGAAAAACTCATGCCTTTCTTTTGCCCATTTTTGATGGTTTAGATCTTAATAAAGAAGATGTTCAGGTTGTCATTACAACCCCCAGTAGGGAATTAGCATATCAAATTTATGACAATGCAAAACAAATTGCTAAATTCTCTGATAAAACCATTCACATTGGAAATTATGTCGGAGGAACTGATAAGGAACGCCAAGTTTCAAAGCTTGAGCATGAACAACCTCAGATAGTGATTGGCACTCCGGGTCGCATCTGGGATCTTGTTAAAAATGGTGATCTTGAAATCCATCGTGCTCGTCAACTAGTAATTGATGAAGCCGATATGACTCTAGACTTGGGTTTTTTAGATACAATTGACAAGATTGCTTCTAAAATGGCCGCGGATTTACAGATGATGGTGTTTTCTGCCACTGTTCCACCAAAGTTAAGGCCATTTCTAAAAAAGTACATGAAAAATCCGGTCATGGATGATATTCCCACCAAAACGGTTATCAATCAGGATGTTTCTAACTGGTTGATTTCGACTAAGGGAAAAGATAAAAATGATTTAATTTATCAGCTGATCACGATGGGTGAGCCGTATTTGGTACTTATTTTTGCGAATACGCGTGAGCGGGTAGATGAGATCTATGATTATCTAAAACAACGTGGATTAAAAGTTGCTGAAATCCATGGAGGAATGCAACCGCGAGTTAGAAAGCGGGTTATGAAGCAGATTCAAAACCTTGATTATCAATTCGTGGTGGCGTCTGATCTAGCGGCCCGTGGAATTGATATTTCAGGAGTTTCTCATGTTATTAATGATGATATTCCAACTGATCTAGAATATTTTATTCACCGAGTTGGAAGAACCGGTCGAAATGGGATGAAAGGGACTGCCATCACTCTATATGCACCAGGTGAAGAACAAAAGATTTCTGAATTGGAGAAAATGGGGATTAAATTTACTCCTAAAGAAATTAAACATGGAGAAGTAGTTGATACTTATGATAGAAGACGGCGAGCTAAACGTCGTGAGCCCCAAAATAAATTGGATCCTACTATGATTGGTTTGATTAAGAAAAAGAAGAAAAACGTTAAACCTGGATACAAAAAGAAGATTCGCCGTGCTATTAAGCAAAAAAGTGATGAAGATCGTAAAATTGAGATCAGAAATCAAATTCGAGCCCGCAAGAAGCAAAAAAAGCGTAGCTCGCAGCGTTATCAGTAAGAGTCTAATTGACAGTAGTTTATTTTCTGGATATAATTTAAATTAGTTGGATATGTCAAATTAGTGAAGTACTACAGGAAGGTTTGAAAAATGAAAACAGACCGTACTTAGTTATTTTGATGCTACCAAACAGTAGATCGTTTCCCACGTTATAGGGACTAAAGAGGTAATGACAACATCGTTGCAAGTAAAGTGGTACCGCGTCCCGGCGTCTTTGCTAGCAAGGGTGTTTTTTATTTTTTATTATTATGGAGGATATCATGAAAAAGCTCAGCAGTAGTCAAGTTCGTCAAATGTTTCTTGATTTTTTCAAAGAGAAGGGTCATACCGTGGAACCAAGTGCTTCACTAGTCCCAAAGGATGATCCCACTTTACTTTGGATTAATTCTGGGGTTGCCACCATGAAAAAGTATTTTGATGGTTCAGAAGTTCCAAGTAATCCACGATTAACTAGTTCGCAGAAGAGTATTAGAACTAATGATATTGAGAACGTTGGTAAAACGGCAAGACACCAAACTCTGTTTGAGATGCTTGGTAATTTTTCGGTTGGTGATTATTTTAAAAAAGAAGTCATTCCGTGGGCATACGAGTTATTGACTAGTCCGAAGTGGTTTGGATGGGATCCAAATAATTTATACGTCACCGTTTATCCTGATGACAAAGAAACAAAGGAATTATGGGAAAAGGTTGGGATTGCGCCTGATCATATTGTTGAAGCAAAGGACAATTTTTGGGACATTGGTCAAGGTCCCTCAGGTCCTGATTCGGAAATTTTTTATGATCGGGGTGAAAAGTACGATAACTTGGCACCTGATGATCCCGAAAATTATCCTAGCGGTGAAAACGAACGATATTTGGAAGTTTGGAATATTGTGTTTTCTCAGTTTAATCACACGCCTGAAGGAACCTATGAGCCACTTCCAAGAAAAAACATTGATACTGGAATGGGACTTGAACGGGTTGTATCAATTTTCCAAGATGCACCAACGAACTTTGAAACCGATTTATTTATGCCAATTATCAAGAAGACTGAGGAATTAAGTGATGGTAAGAAGTATGATGGTAATCGGAAAGATGACATCCCCTTTAAGGTCATTGCCGATCACATTCGGGCAATTACCTTTGCCATTGGTGATGGGGCCCTTCCCTCAAATGAAGGACGAGGTTATGTCATTAGACGCCTGATTAGACGGGCAACTGTTAATGGACACGAATTAGGTATTAATGATGCCTTTTTGTATAAACTAGTTCCCGTTGTTGGTCAAATCATGCAATCTTATTACCCCGATGTTCTTGAACAGAGTGATTATATTAAAAAGATTGTTAAAAATGAGGAAGAGCGTTTTAACACCACGCTAAGCGATGGCTTGCAACTGCTTAATAACCTTATTTCTGAGACTAAGACCAATTCTAAAAAAGAAATTTCTGGTAAAGATGCCTTTAAACTCTACGATACTTATGGTTTTCCCCTTGAACTTACCGAGGAATATGCTGGTAATGAAGGGGTTAAAGTGGATGAAACTGGTTTTGATGTTGAAATGCAAAAGCAACAAGACCGGGCTAGAAACGCTCGTGGGTCGAAGAAATCGATGAAAGTTCAACGAGATTTGTTACT
This sequence comes from Fructilactobacillus sp. X7R4C1, assembly GCF_059901115.1. Taxonomy (NCBI): domain Bacteria; kingdom Bacillati; phylum Bacillota; class Bacilli; order Lactobacillales; family Lactobacillaceae; genus Fructilactobacillus; species Fructilactobacillus sp. X7R4C1. The sequence continues at coordinate 23,815 of NZ_JBWXVD010000004.1, read as the reverse complement.
TGATATTAAAACTCCTAGTGAATACGTGGGATACGATCGACTAACCGTTGATGCTGCTAAACTTAATGATATTATTTTTGATGAAAAGCTGGCAAATCAGATCACGCCGGACCAAAAAGAAGCTGAATTAATTTTCGATAAAACACCATTCTATGCTGAAATGGGTGGTCAAGTAGCCGATAGTGGTAAGATTTATAACCAAAATGGTGACGAAGTGGCTGAAGTTGAGGATGTCCAAAAAGCTCCAAATGGTCAAAATCTTCATACTGTTAAAATTACCGGTGATATGAAGAAAGGTGAGAAGTACAAGTTAGTTGTTGACCGCGATTTCCATGATCGGGTTGAGAATAACCATACGGCAACTCATCTATTAGATCAGTCACTAAGAAATGTTCTTGGTGGTCATACGCAACAAGCTGGCTCACTAGTTCGTCCTGATTATCTTCGTTTTGACTTTACCCATTTCGGTCAAGTCACTGACGCTGAACTGCAAAAAGTTGAGAACATGGTTAATCAAAAGATTTTTGCTGCCATTCCCGTTCAAACCGTTGTGACCGACCAAAAAACCGGAAAAGAAATGGGCGCTATTGCACTTTTTGACGCAAAGTATGGTGATGAAGTTCGAGTAGTAAAGATTGATGATTTTTCAATTGAGTTTTGCGGTGGAGATCATGTTAAAAATACCAGTCAGTTGGGATTATTTAAGATTGTCTCTGAGACCGGAGTTGGATCTGGAGTCAGAAGAATTGAAGCTGTTACCTCTAAAGATGCTTTTAATCTTTTAAATGATGAGGAACGAATGTTAAAGGAAATTGGAAAGACAGTTAAGTCGCCAACAACCGATGAAATTCCCGGCCGTGTTAAACAATTACAAGGTCAAATTAAGGATTTGGAAAGTCGACAAGAATCACTTGAAACTAAGCTAGCTAACCAGGAATCCGCAGACATTTTTGATGATGTTCAGGACGTTAACGGAGTCACTTTGATTGCAGGACACTTAAAAAATGCTAATATGAGTCAACTAAGAGAATTAGCTGATACCTGGAGAGATAAAAACGCTTCAGACATTCTTGTTCTTGGGACTGGTACTGATGACAAAGCTAATTTATTAGTTGCAGTTAGTGAAGATCAAGTGAAGGCTGGAATTAAAGCTGGTGATTTAATTAAATCAATTTCTAAAAATATCAGCGGTGGCGGAGGTGGTCGTCCTAACATGGCCCAAGCTGGTGGTAAAAATCCAGCTGGTATTGATGATGCTTTAAAAGCTGCCAAGACCTGGATTAAGGAACATAAGTAATAGTTGTTATTTGAAAATTAGTCGTGTATTATCTTTTTTGTAGGGGAGGGATCTATGATGGAGCACAAACAAGAAAACATTTCATTATTTAAAGACAAGTCGAATCTAGATATTCATAAGACGCTGGCGACTGTTTACCAAGCCTTAATTGAAAAGGGTTATGATCCTTATGTTCAATTAGTTGGTTATTTAACATCTGGCGATCCAGCATATCTTCCAAAATTGAATAATGCGCGGACGCTAATGTGTCATTACGATCGAGAAGAAATAATTGATGTGCTTTTACATTCATATTTGAAGGGTAGAACACCATCAATGGATGGGACGTCAGATTAGTGAGATTAATGGGATTAGATGTTGGATCGAGAACCGTTGGTGTAGCCATGAGCGATGCTTTAGGGTGGACATCTCAAGGAATCGAAATCGTTAAAATCAACGAAGATGAAAAAGAGTTTGGGTTAAAACGAATTAAGGAATTAATCCAGAAATATGATGTCAACGGCGTTGTCATTGGACTACCTAAGAATATGAATAATACTTCTGGTCCAAGAGTAGAAGCTTCGAAAAATTATGGGGATTTGATAAAGAAAAATTTTAATCTGCCAGTTGATTTTGAAGATGAACGACTCACCACTGTTGAAGCTGAACGAATGCTGATTGAACAAGCTGATGTTTCAAGAGCAAAACGAAAAAAAGTTATTGATAAGGTTGCGGCTGAATTGATTTTACAGAGTTACCTTGATCGTAAGGGTAAGTTATGTAATTTCTAATTAGAAAAGAGGAACTAATATGAGTAAAGAAAACGAGAACAACCAACAAGAACAAGTTACGCTTGTCGATGAAGATGGAAAAGAAAGTTTGTATAATATTTTATTTACCTTCTCATCTGATGATTACAATCGTTCCTATATTTTTATTTATCCAGCAACAGATGATGATAACGATGAAGTAGATATTGAGGCTTATGCATTGCCAAAGGATGATGATCCTGCTAATCCAAGTGGTGGAGAATTAGAACCAATTGAAGATGACAATGAGTGGGAAATGGTTCAAGAAATGCTTGATACATTCCTGCAATCAGGACAAGATCAAAAATAATTAAATAATTAAGTGATGCTGGAAATCCAGCATCCTTTTTTTAATTAATTTAAAGGATTTTCATGATAAAATGGAAGCATTGCGGGAGGTTTTACTTTGGCTGGTAAAAATAGATTTAAAACTAAAATTGGTGGGAAGGAATATACTTTTATTGGGGATGCTTCAGATGAACACATGGAGACAACTGCGCGCATCTTAAACAATCAGTTGGCACAGTTAAAAAACATCTCCAAAGGGGTAAGTGATGAAGATGCTGCCATTTTAATTGCGTTTAATGCAATTTCTGATCAATTAAAAAAACAATTAGAACTTGATAAGATTAACAATAAAGCGGAGGATGACGAAGACTAATGTTATTTACAATTATCATCATAATTATACTAATCTTTTCGATTGTCCATGGTTATCATCGTGGCCTGGTAAATGAGTTATTCAGCTTTATTAGTTATTTGATTGCTGCAATAATTGCGTTTGTTTATGTGATTCCGGTTGCTGATTTTTTAAGAACCGTCTCTAATATGATTTTAGCGACCCATGCTTACAGCAATACTGGCTTCTGGCGGGGACTATCATTTTTGGTAACTTTTGTAGTAGTGGCGGTTATTTTAAGATGGGTTTCACATCTATTGAATCGAATTGTTTCTTTGCCAGTGTTAAGACAACTGAATTCACTCTTGGGTGCGGTTGTTGGCGTAATCATTAGTTTGTTAGTGATAATGTTAATACTTGATGGATTATTATTGACTAACAATAATTGGGTAAATACTGAATATCAAAATTCAACCGTCTCACAGATGATCACGATGGATTCTCCACACTTATTTAATCAAATGATAAATCGGTAAAATGGGATGAAAAAATGAACGAAAAAGTACTTGATACATTAGAATATAACAGAGTGAAGCAGTTGCTGGGTCAATTTCTAACTACTGAAAATGGATCAAGAGAATTAAAACAATTAAGGCCAAGTAGTGATTATGATGTAGTCTCTCACTCATTGGATGAGTCAGATGACGGCTCACATATTTATCGCCTAAACAAAATGATCCCAGTTCCTAGGTTAAATGACATTACTCCATACGTGAAACGATTAGCGGTTAATGCCGATTTAAACGGTACTGAGTTGGCTCAAGTTAGTGCGGTTTTACTTGCAAGTGTGCGGGTTAAAACTTTCTTTGATAATTTAGCGGATGATAAAATTGATTTGAATGTTTTGTACGATGAAGCCAAGAACTTTAATGATCTTCCGGAAGTTTCAAAACGACTTGAGACGTCAATTGACGAAGATGGACGAGTGTTAGATTCGGCATCTAATCAGTTGCGTTCCATTAGAAGAAAAATCGCGCGCTTAGAAGCTAATATCAAAACTACCATGAATAAGTTTATCCATGGCAAACAATCGAAATATTTGAGTGAGCCAATCATCACGGTTCGAGATGGTCGTTATGTTATTCCAGTTAAGGCAGAAGACAAACAAAAATTTGGTGGAATCGTTCATGATCAAAGTACAAGTGGATTGACTTTGTACATTGAACCTCAAAGTGTAGTCTCATCTAATAACGATCTGAGAAGATCACAACTAGATGAGCGCAAAGAGATTCATAAAATTTTGGGTGAATTATCCGACATGATTAGACCTTATCAAGAGGAACTCATGGAAAATGCTTCTAAATTAGGCCATTTTGACTTGATCAATGCTAAAGCCAAGTTTGCAGATCAGATGAATGCAACTAAGCCAAGTGTTTCAAGGGATAATCATGTTAATTTAAAAAATGTCAGGCATCCGTTAATTGACCAGCAAAAGGTTGTTGGAAATGATATTTCAATTGGATCTGATTTTCGACAAATTATTATTACTGGTCCGAACACGGGTGGTAAGACGATTACCATCAAAACGCTTGGGATAAATCAGTTAATGGCCCAATCTGGAATTTTTGTAATGGCAAATGAAGGTAGTCAAATTGGTGTTTTTGATAATGTGTTTGCTGACATTGGGGATGAACAGTCGATTGAGGCTAATCTTAGTACCTTCTCGTCTCATATGGATAATTTGATTGACATTTTAAAACACATTACTAAGAGAAGCTTAATTTTAATTGATGAACTAGGTGCTGGAACGGATCCTAAAGAAGGAGCGGCATTAGCTATGTCGATTCTAGATAAAATCGGTGAATCAGGTAGTGAAGTGTTGGCCACCACTCATTACCCAGAACTGAAAGTTTATGGATACAATCGGCCAGAAACGATCAACGCCTCAATGGAATTTGATGAGAAGACCCTTGAGCCAACCTATCGACTATTGATGGGGGTTCCAGGACAAAGTAATGCTTTAAACATTGCTAAGCGACTGGGATTGGATGAGTCGATCATTTCTGAAGCTAGTTCACTAATGGATTCTAATAGTCAAGATATTAATAAAATGATTAAGCAACTAACAAAACAGACTAAAGCTGCCGATGAACGTGCCCGTAAACTCAAGGTGGAACTGGCAGATAATGAACAATTGCACGCTAGGTTAGACGAGCAACTCACTAAGTTTAATAATAATAAAGATACGATGGTTAATGATGCCAAGCGTCAGGCCAATCAAATTGTTTCAAAAACAAGACGAGAAGCTAACGAAATTATTAATCATCTTCATCACCTTCAACGTCAAAGTAAACAATCAGTCAAAGAAAATGAATTAATTGATGCTAAGGGAAAGATCAATTCTCTTGAGCAGCATCCAGAACTTAAACATAATCGTGTTTTGAGACGAGAAAAAGCAAAGCATAACTTTAAAGAGGGTGATGACGTACTGGTTAAGTCTTATGGGCAAAGGGGTGTTCTGCTTAATAAGATTGGTAGAGATAATTGGGAAGTGCAACTTGGAATTTTAAAGATGAAAGTTTCCGAGTCTGACCTTGAAAAGGTTCAAAAAGAGACTTCAAAGCCGAAAAAGCACACGCCTAGTGTGCGGCGAACGCGTTCAAGTGGGATTTCACCAACCCTTGATTTACGTGGTGAAAGATATGAATCAGCCATGCAACAACTAGATCGTTACATTGATTCCGCTCTTTTGGCTGGTTATCCGTCCGTTACCATTATTCATGGGAAAGGAACCGGGGCTCTACGTAAGGGAGTCATAAATTATCTAAAACGCAATCGCCGCGTTAAGGAATTTGGTTTTTCACCATCAAATGCTGGTGGGGACGGCTCAACTGTCGTCAAGTTTAAGTAGATTGTATGCAACTTAGTTGCATTTGAATCAATACGTGTTTATACTTACTCATAGTAAGAAGTTAAGGAGGCAAATGTTATGGTTAATGAAACTAATGATGCAAACTTTAAAGAAGACACTGCCGATGGGATTTCAGTTGTTGATTTTTGGGCACCATGGTGTGGTCCATGTAAGATGCAATCACCAGTAGTTGAAGACTTGTCTGAGGATCCTGAGGTAGCAGATAAGGTTAAATTCTTTAAAATGAATGTTGATGATAATCCAAACACTTCACGTGAATTTGGGATTATGAGTATTCCAACTTTGATGGTGCTTAAGGATGGCAAGGTTATCGACCAAATTGTCGGCTTTCATTCAAAGGATCAGTTGAAGAAATTGTTGTCTGCATATACAGCATAAAAAAAGAGCCAAATGGCTCTTTTTTATTTTGCAATGATAATTGGTTTAAAATCACTAGGATTGTTGACCGGAGCATTGGGATCAGAAACAACTATAAAGTTCACACTGTTTAATTTAATGGTTGCTTCGCATTCGGTTGCAATTTGATCGATCTGCTGTTTCGTTTGTGCTAAAAAGCCAGCTTCAAGCATAAAATCAGGATCCTTGTTCAGCTTTAATCTGGTTTCGACTTCTGGTCCAGCTAATTTCCAGTTGATTTTTTTGAGACTTTCCTTTTTAAGTTCTAGATTACCAAACTGACTTTGTTTAAAGAATACTTGAAGATCATCATTTGATGCTAGTGGGAACTTAGTGGCAAGATCCTTGCCAGCCCAGTATAAGATGTCGTGAATATCTTGATCCAACAAATCTGGTAAAAGACTATCTCTTAAAAGTTCGATTCCCCAAAAGGGTGAATCAGAATGTTCTTTGCGAAACTTTTCGTATTTATTCATATCAGAGTCCTCTTCCAAAAAGATACTTTACAAATAACATTTTATCATAGAACACCGTGAAATAAAGGAGAAAGGCAACTTGAACTAAATTTAAAAAAACGCCATAATTAGATTTGAAGTTAATAGGAGGGATAATATGAAATCATCACCAGTAGCTTATATGGATTCTGGAATTGGTGGAATGACAGTTGCAAAAGTGGCACTTTCAAAATTACCACATGAAAACATGATTTATCTTGGAGACGAAGCACGACTTCCTTACGGTGAAAAAACCGCAGATGAGGTTCGCAGGTACTCAGCTGAGATCGGGAGTTTTTTTGTTGATCAAGGCGCTAAGATGATGGTGATTGCTTGTAATACTGCCACGGCAGCAGCTCTTTCGTATTTAAGAAAGATCCTTCCAATTCCCGTGATTGGAGTTATTGAACCGGGAAGCTTAGCTGCAGTTAAGAAAACTAAAAATCAAAAAATTGGTGTGATTGCGACCAAGGGTACGGTTGCTAGTCACTCTTATCGAGATACAATTAAAGGCATTGATCCTAATATCACTGTGAAAGAAGTGGCGTGTCCGGATTTTATTCCGCTTGTTGAAAGTGGTGATTATCAAAGTTCGACCGCTAAAAAGACGATTATTGAAGGTTTGAAATCGTTTAAGGATAGTGGGATTGATACGTTAGTATTAGGTTGTACTCATTTTCCAATTATTGCGAGTTTAATTGCGGATGTAATGGGCCCCGATGTTACTTTGGTTAATCCTGGATACGAAACGGTTAATGCTGTTAAAAATGAATTAAAGCAAAAGGGCGAACTAGCAAACGTGAAATCGCCTAGTGATCGTTTTTACACCACTGCCGATGTTGAAAGATTTGATAAAGTGGGTAAAAACTGGTTGCATACTGATATTGATGCTAAGTTGATTCCTGTTAAACAATTGGAGAAATACTGATGAAAAATAATCAAATTGTTCTTGCCTCAAAAAATCCTGGTAAAATCAATGAGTTTTCGGAGATGCTTTCAAAATTAGGCTTAACCGTGAAGTCAATTAATGATTTTGAAGATGTTCCACCGATTGATGAGAATGGTTCAACCTTTGAAGAGAATGCAAGTATTAAAGCCAGGGTCGTCTCTGACTACTTAAATTTGCCGGTGTTAGCTGATGATTCAGGTTTGGTGGTTAATGCTTTAGGTGGAGCGCCCGGAGTTCATTCAGCGCGTTATGCTGGCGATCATAATGATGATGCTAATAAAGCTAAATTGTTAAAGAACATGGAAGGCCAAAAGGATCGTTCCGCCCATTTTAATACAACACTGATTGTGAGAAGACCGGATGGTAAACAACTAGTGGTTGTGGGAAGAGTTATCGGTCAGATTGTAGAAACTCCAAAAGGGACAAATGGATTTGGTTATGATCCTCTCTTTTATCTTCCTGACGTTGGTAAAACTTTGGCGGAGTTAACGGACGCCCAAAAGAATCACTACAGCGCTCGTGGCAATGCTTTGCGTAAGTTAACTAGTGTAATTGAAGATTGGTGGTAAAAAAGAGCCTATCACGATTAGTGATAGGCTCTTTTTTAGTTTGTGCTTTGTGGTGGTTCTGGCACCACTAAAGGTGAAAGTGGAAGATTAATTCCGGCCTTATTAATAGCAGTCAGGTATGCTCCTAGATATTCAGCGTTAACGTCGAATTCACGTTCATTCTTAGTGTGTAAGAAAACGGAGATTGCAAGCGAGCCATCTTGTAAGAAGTTAGTCCCGAAGATGACTGGTTTACCAACAATGTCAGGGTCATTGGGACACTTTTCTTCGTTAACTTTAGCAATGATATCTTCGACCTTGTGGATTGGGGTTTCAGGAGTAATTCGAATATTGATGATGGTCATCATTTCTCCACGGGAAAGGTTGGAAACGGTGGTGATACTACGATTAGGGATGAAATTTAAAGTTCCATTGATACTTGTGATTTGAGTCGTGCGAAGCCCAACGGCTTTAACGTACCCCTCAATATTGTTAATAATAACGCGTTCCCCCACGTCGATTTGATGTTCAGCTAGGATAAAAAAGCCACTAACAATATCACTGACGAATCCTTGTGCTCCAAGTCCAATTGCTAAACTGAAGATTCCGGCTCCTGCGAGTAACGTTCCAACTGGGATTCCAATCATTGACAATAGTGAATATAACCAGAAGAAAACGACGGTGTAGTAGTAAATGTTGGTGGTAAGGGTGTACATCGTTTTATTTCGTCTGGCAGCAATGGGTTCTGACGTTCCGGTTATTTTGGGCAATTTATCCTGTTTTTGCGAGATATCATTTTGACGTTTGTTAAAATAGTGTTTAATAAATCTTCTTCCAACTCTTATTATAATTAAGAATAAAATTGAAACTAAGATAATGCTGATAATCTTGGTAGTAAGATTAGAGAATATTTTAGCCCAGTCAAAACTTCTAAAATACTTAGTTAAAAACGATGGATTTGCTACGTTTTCAACGGATCCTGATTTAAGGGCTGATGAAGCGTTAGCTCCGTTAGCCACTAATTGGATAAATATGTTCATAATGTCCTCCGCTCCTAATTTTTCGATTATCAACATTTTAACAGAGACGAGACCCAAATAAAATTAAGCTTTTTAAATTGTCATATGGGTTAGATAATGCTATTCTAAATGGAGAAGAAGCCATTAGGAGGATAATTAAATGGGGATTGGTGAGTTAGCAGCGCTAATTGCTGCAATTGCTTTTTTAGTATTAGTTGTATTTTTATGCTTGTTTTTGGTCCGTTTATCAAAAACGGTTAAAGACTTAAGTAAAAATGTTGATAGTCTTACTAATGATGCAAATCATATTAGCAAAGAGTGTGAGCAGATTATGGTGATTTCAAATACATTGTTAAATAATGTTAACTCAAAGTTGGATCAAGTCGATCCAGTTTTTCAGGCTGCTGCTGATTTAGGTGTTAGTGTTTCAGATTTAAATGAAGCAACTAGAACTGCAACTGAAAAAGTTAGATCGAAGAGTGGTTTGTTAGCTAAGACTTCGGCTTTAACTTTTGCTGGTAAAATGATTGGTAGATTGTTCTCCAAACGCAACAAAAATTCTGAAGGAACAAATTAAGGGGTGGATTGGTTATGAATTTTAAAAAGGGAATGCTTTTAGGATCAGTAATCGGTGGAACTGCTGCATTTGTAGCGTACAAATTATTAGATGAATCGAGAAAGCGTGAGATCAAAGACTTTCTTCTTGATACCACTGAAGATGTTAAAGATCGTGCGCTAGATTACGTCTATTACGCAAATGACACTGCTGAAGACCTTAAGGATCTTGCTTCAGATAAGATGGATGATGCTAAAGACTCAGTGCAAAAAGTAAATGAATCACTGGGGGATAAGTTATCTGATTTGCAAGAGGCTGTTAATTCATTAAGGGCGAACGTTGAGGAACATCCTGCTCCTAGAAATGAATTAGATGATCTTTCTAAAGAAAAAGAATCTGATGACATTGTGATTGATCCTGATGATGCCTTTAGTGATCAAGATCGAGCAGAAACAATTTATCCAATTCACGAACATCACGAAAAGTAATTTATTTACCCAAATCGGACGGTAGTCCGGTTTTTTTTGCCTCAAAATGTAACCGATTTCACTTGAATGAGTTCTTTTACTTTGATATATTTATAATAATTAATGGTCTAGTAGTACATAATAGGAGAAACCAAATTTGAAAAAACAAAATGTGACAATTTATGATGTAGCTCGTGAAGCCAATGTTTCAATGGCAACTGTCTCAAGGGTAGTAAATGGGAATCAGAATGTGAAAGATGCTACCAAACAAAAGGTTTTGAGTGTCATTGATAAACTTGACTATCGACCTAACGCAGTTGCTAGGGGACTAGCAAGTAAAAAGTCAACGACGGTTGGAGTTATTATCCCCAACGTTACCAATACCTATTTTGCTTCGCTTGCACGCGGGATTGACGATATAGCAACGATGTATAAGTACAATATTATCTTGACTAATTCGGATGGGAACAATCAGCGTGAACTCACTTCAATGAATACATTGCAAGCCAAGCAAGTTGATGGAATTGTATTTATGGGAAATGAAATTTCTGATGAACTTCGGACTGAATTTAAAAAGTCACACGCCCCAGTTGTTTTGGCAGGTTCAGTTGATGCTAGTGGTAAGATTCCTAGTGTGAACATTGATTATCGCCAAGCCGTGTATTCCGAGGTTACCCATTTGATTAGTAACGGAAACGATCGTATTGCTTTTATCTCCGGACCCTTAAACCGATCGATTAATAAAGATTTCAGGTTAAAAGGGTATAAAGACGCGCTTTCAGATGCTGGAATTCCGTTTGAGAAAGCATTATTATTTGAGACCGATGTAAGCTATTCTGGTGGATATGCTTTAAGAGAGCAACTAAAAAAGAATGAAGTAACTGCGGCAATTGTTACCGATGATGATATGGCTGCTGGGGTGATGAACTCAATGACCGATGACGGTGTCAGTGTTCCCGGGGAATTTGAACTGGCCACTAGTAATGATACTAAACTGACTGAGATGACTAGACCAACTATGTCAACTATTACTCAGCCGCTTTATGATGTTGGAGCTGTTGCCATGCGACTCTTAACCAAGTTGATGAATAATGAAGAAATTGATGAAAACAAGGTCTTTTTACCCTTTGGATTAAAGAAGCGTGAATCGACCAAATAGAACTGTGCTTGATACTAGGGCCACTAATTGATATAATTGTAGAGTTAATATGTTTAAAGAGAGAGGAGTTGTGATCATGTCAGGACATTCAAAGTGGCATAACATTCAAGGACGAAAGAACGCCCAAGATGCTAAGCGTGGAAAGATTTTCCAGAAGATCTCACGTAACTTATATCAAGCTGCAAAAGCTGGTGGAAGTGATCCCGAAGGAAATCCTCAATTAAGACTAGAAATGGAAAAAGCTCGTGAAGCAAACATGCCAAAAGATAACGTTCAACGAGCAATTGACAAGGCTTCAGGAGTTGGTGGAGCTAAATTTGAAGAAGTAACATATGAAGGTTATGGACCTGGTGGGACTGCCGTTATGGTTTCTGCTTTAACCGATAATAAAAACCGAACCGCTGCTGCTATTCGTTCAGCCTTCACTCACCATGGTGGTTCCCTTGGAACTGACGGATCGGTCTCATATATGTTTGACCGAAAGGGTCTTATTACGATTTCAAAGTCAGATACTGATGACGACGAGGATAGTATGTTGATGGCAGCGTTGGATGCTGGTGCTGATGATATGAAATCAACGGATGATGAGTATCAAATTCTTACTGATCCTGCTAGCATGGCTAGTGTTCGTGATGCATTACAGGATGCAGGATACAAATTGGATGCCGAAGTTAAGTTGATTCCACAGAATACGACAGAAGTTCCTTCAGATAAAGTTGAACAGTACAGTGGTCTAATTGATGAATTAGAAGATAACGATGATGTTCAAGATGTTTATGAAGCTGCTGTATTACCTAATCAAGCTAAATAATTAAATTAGTTTATAAAAGATGCAATCTTTAATTAGATTGCATCTTTTTTTCGTATTTAGTTATGAAGGATGTGATTAAAGTGAAAGTGACACAATGGTTGAACAATATTATGGAATTTGCAGTTCAACGACAAGCTTCGGATGTTTTTATTTTACCTAAGGAAAAAGACTATTGTATCAAGGTTCATACGGCCGTTCGGACGATTCAAATTACGGATTTGAGCAAAGACATGGCTAAAAAAGTCATTTCATATTGTAAATATCAAAGTGGGATGTCGGTTACGGATAATCGCAGGCCCCAATTAGGATCGATGGACTATGTAATCAAAGGTCAAAAATTACGTTTACGATTGTCATCGGTGGGTAATTTCAGTCAAGATGAATCAATGGTAATTAGGATTATCTATGACAGTAATCATGTCGATAGTGGCTTTTTTTATGCTGATCAAATTCAAAAGATCGAGTCCTCTTGTAAAAAACGTGGTTTACTTTTGTTTGCTGGTCCTACTGGTTCTGGTAAGACGACCACGATTTATCGAATCGTTAGAAGCATTAGTAAAAATCAGATCGTGATGACAATTGAAGATCCAGTTGAAATTTATGAAGAAAATTTTTTACAACTTGAGGTTAATGATCGGGCCCAAATGACTTACGCTGATTTACTTAAAGTGGGATTAAGACAACGTCCTGATGTTTTTATAATTGGTGAGATTCGTGATCATCAAACGGCCGAAGTGGCAATCTCGGCGGCTCTATCGGGACATTTAGTGCTAAGCACAGTTCATGCAAGGTCTCCTGAAGGAACAATTCAAAGATTGCTAGAGCTCGGGGTTGATTATGAAAGAATCAAATCAGCTTTGAATTTAGTGGTGTATCAACGATTAATACCAACCGTTTCAAAGAAGACTAAGACTCTTATGACTATTAAAGATAAATTTGGTGATCATGCGCTATTAAAAGACGATATGAATGATTGGAAGAATCGAATTGATGAGCTTTCGAGGAAAGGAATAATTAGTGAAAAAGTTAAAGATGAATACTATTACGGGTAAATGTGTTTCCCTTAAACAACAGTCATTCTTGTTCTCAACCTTGGGAGACCTTTTATCGATGGGATTTTCTATCCGTCAAAGCTTGAAGTTTATTAAAGTGGTGTCAACAAAAAATCAGAAAATAGTTACTAGGATCATGCAAAGTTTGGAGGACGGGAATTCGCTGCCAGAATCGATGAGATTCTTTTTGAGTGAATCAATTTATTACCAATTAGAAATTGCCGATAAACATGGAGATTTGATTAATGAGATGAAGGAGGTCGGGGAGTTCTTAAAGTTAAGAATTGCTCAAAATGAAAAGATTAAGGGAGTTGTAATTTATCCAGCATTTTTGTTTGTGGTCTTGTTTAGTATTATTTTTGCAGTTAGGTTTTTTATCATGCCCCAAACTGCTGATTTAACCGGTAAATCAGCTTCTAATGGAAGTCATTTTATTCAATATGTCATTTATGGATTAATATTCATGGCGCTTGTGGCGGGAATTTTTGGTTATCAAAGTTTTAAAAATAAAAAGTGTATTGATCGAATTAATTTGTTGGTAAAGATCCCATTACTTGGTTCATTGTTTAAGTCATATTACCAATATTTTGTGACCTCCAACTTTGCGCTAATGATCAAAGGAGGATTGGACTTAAAACAAGTTGTTTTTAGTTTATTAAAATTTGATCATCAGAGTCTTCTATATGATGTTGGGAAGACCATGCAAGATGGTTTTAACAATGGACTTAGTTTTGGAGCAAGTTTAGCTCATTATTCCTTTGTTTCTGAGGAAATGATTGTGTTTCTGAGGAAATGATTGTGTTTCTATCAAATGGAAGTACTCAGTCTGAATTAGCCCAAAATTTAAAAGCTTTAAGTCAGCTCAGCTTTAAAGACATGATCAAAAAGTCGAATTTACTGATTAAGTTAATCCAGCCGATTTCATTTGCGGTGATCGGCATCCTAATTGTGGGTGCTTACTTGCAGATGTTACTGCCAATGTATAACTCAATGAAAGGAATTTACTAATGAAGAGAAAAGGATTCACACTAATTGAAATGACAATTGTCTTATTCATTATCTCGCTACTGGTTCTAATTATTATTCCGAACTTAAGCAATCAAAAGGATCACGCCAAAAAAATTCATGGATCGGCGATGGTGTCGGTTATTCAAACTCAAATCGATGCTTATGAAGACGAAAAGCATGACGGAAATGTAACCATTAACAAGTTAGTTAGAAGCCATTATTTAACGAGTAAGCAGGCTAAACAAGCTCAAGTGGAAAGAGTGGTCGTAGTAAAAAATCATGCTGTTCAAAGATAATCAAGTGGGTTTTACGTTAGTGGAAAGTCTCCTCGTTTTGTTTTTAACATCCCTTATTTTAGGGATCACCTTGGTTGCCGGAAACTATTTGGGATTTTTTGAGGGTAAAGAGGAACGCTTTTTTCAAACTTTAGACTCAGGGTGGAACGACGCGTTACTAGAGTCACAGAATAGTCATCATTCAACGGACGTATTGTTTTATCCAGATGATGAAGTGGTGTTTGCTAAGTGCGGCAAATCGAAACAAAAAGATAAGATAATTAGGATGCCAAAGGGATTAAGCGTTAAAAGTTATCATGATATTGAGATCAAAAGTGATGGATACGTTAAACCGCAAACAATTCGATGGTATTCGCAGAACCAAAAGAAAACGATTTTACAAAAAATTCAACTTGGATGGGGTGCATATCATCTTGAGACTATTAAATAAAATTAGACTTGGATTTACGTTGATTGACTCTTTAGTTGGTCTAATTCTGATTTGTAGTGGTATGATCTTTTATTTAAACGTTAATGATTTTGAATATCATTGCTTAAGAAAAAGTCAGTATGAAACACATCAGGTTAGGATGAATTATGAACGTGAATTACTTAAAAAATATAAATGATCGAGCCGGTTTTTCGTTGATTGAGTCCATTTGTTCACTTTTGTTGGTCTCGTTAGCATTTAGCTTGATTATGATTACTAGTCAATTAATTCAAAAGGAAAAGTGGAGTGATAATCAGGGAACCTTTTATCGTTATCTTGATGTGATTGAATCACCTGATTATCAGTTTAAGATGATTAAAGTCACTAAAGATGCCATTAAATTAAAGAGTAAGAAAGAAAATAAGGAATATATAATGGAACATTATCATGACATGGTTCGATTGCGTGGAGTAAATGGTGGACATATTCCAATCATATTAAACGTTAGTAAGGCATCTTGGTCATTACATCATCATATATTAACTAGTCAAATTAGAATTAATGGGGTCAATTATGAAGCCAAAAGTCACCTGTAAGAGAAGCGGGAGTTTAACGTTAGTTGCAATTTTGTTTTTAACTTTTTTGTCTGGAATAGTTGTTTATCGTTACCAAAAGATTAATTTTCAAATTCAAAATAATCATATTCGAACCGCAAAATATCAAAGACTAACGAAAGAATTGAATAATTCTAATAGATAAATGAGAAATCTTGAATAATATGCGTGAATTCTGGTAATATTAACCCTAGATATATAAGAAGAGGGGTTGATATTCTGTCTGAGAAAGAATCAATATCATTGTTTCAAGTTTTTGATCAATCCAGTAAAGTCTTGAGTCAGGCGTTAGGTACTTCGTATCTAGACGCTTTCATCGAAACCGCCGATAATATGATTGATAACAATATCGTTCGGGTCGAGGATGGTATTCCGAAATCCAACGTTGTTGATGAACTGACTAAGTTGTATCAAACGGTTGACTATAAAAAGATGGATAATGAATCGATTAGACGTGCTATTCAAATGGTTATGATCAAAGCTACTAAAGAAGATAAGATTCAGGCAAATCATCAAATAACTCCTGATACAATCGCTTACATCATGGGATACATAGTTACGCGGATTTATGAACACAAGTCTAGCGTGAGCATCCTTGATCCAGCAGTTGGAACTGGGAATTTACTTACAGCGGTCATGAATCAGCTACACGATTCACTTCATGATACTGTTAAGGGATATGGAATCGATAATGATGATTCAATGATTTCAATTGCTAGTATTAGTTCTGAAATGCAAGATTTAGATGTTGAACTAATTCAGCAGGATAGTATTGAACATCTGTTGGTTCCTAAGGTTGATTTAGTTGTCTCTGATCTCCCAGTTGGTTATTATCCAATTGATGAAAAGACAAAAAGTTATGCGACGCGGTCACAATCTGGTCATTCATATGTTCATCATTTATTGATTGAGCAGTCAATGAATTACTTAAAGCCTGCTGGATTTGGAGTGTTCCTAGTTCCAAGCAATCTTTTTGAAACGAGTGAAGCAAAGGGACTTTTGAAGTGGTTTCAAGATTCGGTTTATTTACAGGGAGTACTGAATTTACCCCAAGAGTTGTTTGGGGATAAAAGTGCTCAAAAAGCCATTTTAATTTTGCAGAATCGTGGTGGAGATAGTCACCAAGTTCAAAAAGTGATGTTAGGAGAGTTTCCTTCGTTTAAGGATACGACTGCCTTTCAAAAGTTCATGGCTGAGATTGTTGATTGGGAAGAAAACGATTTATTGAAGAAATAGTTGAAATTAAGGAGATTACTCATGGGTAAGATTATTGCAATTAATGCTGGTAGTTCGACTTTAAAGTTTAAGTTGTTTAAAATGCCAGAAGAAGAAGTTCTTGGAGAAGGTTTAATTGAAAGGATTGGCTTACCAAAATCACATGTTGAAATTAAATATGATGATGGGAAGAAATTTGAGGAAACATTAGATGTTAAGGATCATGAACAAGCAATCCAAATTTTGTTAGATCAATTACTCGATCTTGATATTATCAACGACTATAACGAAATTACCGGAGTTGGACATCGAGTCGTTGCCGGGGGAGAATATTTCGATCAATCGGTAATCATTACTCCTGAAGTTCTCAAAAAGATCGAAAGTTTGGATGAATTGGCACCCCTGCATGAGCCAGCCAACGTTCTAGGAATTAAGGCATTTGAAAAGGTGCTTCCAAATGTGACTAGCGTTGCCGTCTTTGATACATCATTTCATCAAACCATCCCCGAGAAAAATTATCTGTACAGTCTTCCTTATGAGTACTACGAAAAATATACGGCTCGTAAATATGGATTCCACGGGATTAGTTATCGCTATGTCTCTCAAAGAGCAGCTGAGTTAATGGGTAAACCCGTAGAAGATTTAAAGATGATTATCATGCATTTAGGTGCGGGGGCTTCAATTTGTGCCGTTAAGAACGGTAAGTCCTATGACACATCGATGGGATTTACCCCAGTTACTGGTTTAACCATGGCTACGCGTTCAGGTGATGTTGATCCTTCTCTTTTGGCCTACGTTATGGAAAAAGAAGGAATGACAGATATCAACGATATGATTAAAGTCTTAAACACTAAGTCTGGATTACTTGGTATTTCGGGTGTCTCTGCTGATATGCGTGAGGTTGAGGCTGCTCAAAAGACTAATCATCGTGCTAGAATTGCCCGTCAAATCTATGTTAATCGAATTGTTAGATACATTGGATCCTACCTAGCTGAACTTGGTGGTGCTGATGCAATTGTGTTCACTGCTGGAGTTGGTGAAAATAGTATTACCGTTAGACAGGAAGTTACTGATCAATTGTCATACTTCGGGATTGGCGTTGATAAAGAAAAGAACAATGTGCGTGGGGTGGTTAGAGATTTGAGTGCTGATGGCTCAAAGATTAAAACCCTTTTGGTACCAACCAACGAAGAATTGATGATTGCCCTTGATGTTCAGCGACTTGAAAAGGAAAAGAAAGCAAGTAAATAACCTAAAAGAAATCTTGGTAAATCCAAGATTTCTTTTTTATGTCATTGATTTAACCTTTTTTGAAATTTTGGTAGTTTTTCTTACAAAATATCTGTATAATTTCCATAAAAAGTAGCAAACAGCTTCACGTATCCGTGTATAATGTAGGCATACGTAAAGAAAGGATGTTTTTGTTGGAAAAAAATACAAATAATGAAAACCAAATGTCACGTGGACTTAAAAGTCGTCACGTTCAATTAATGGCACTAGGCGGGACCATTGGAACCGGATTGTTTTTAGGAGCTGGTCAATCAATTCATTTGGCTGGTCCATCCATTATCATTGCATATATAATTGCTGGAGTTGCTTGCTTTTTCTTAATGAGAGCACTTGGTGAATTACTACTTTCAAATACGAATAGTGTTTCGTTCATTGAATTTATTAATAAGTACCTAGGAGAAAAAACTGGTTTTGTGGCAGGCTGGACCTACTGGTTTTGCTGGATTGCCATTGCAATGGCAGAAGTAACCGCTGCTGGTCTATACATGAAGTTTTGGTTTCCTGACCTGCCACAGTGGGTAACTGCTGCCTTCTTAATTTTGATTTTATTCTTGTTGAACTCAATCACCGTGTCTGCTTTTGGTGAAACCGAATTCTGGTTTGCATTGATTAAAGTGGTGGCCATTGTGGCGTTAATCATTATTGGAATTGTTTTGGTTTTGATGCATTACAAGACAAGTGTTGGTTATGCACAGGTGTCTAATTTGTATTCTGATGGCTTTTTTGCCCATGGTGCATCGGGATTTGTCCTTTCTTTTCAAATGGTTCTTTTTAGTTTTGCAGGAATTGAAATGATTGGGATGACTGCTTCAGAGACCCAAGATCCGCAGAGAATCATTCCTAAATGTATTAATGAAGTCCCAACTAGAATCATTATTTTTTATGTTGGTTCGTTATTGGCTCTGATGTGTATTTTTCCTTGGCAGTACATTTCAGCAAATTCGAGTCCTTTTGTCCAAGTGTTTTCAAACATTGGAGTTAAGTCAGCAGCTGCTATTATTAATTTCGTGGTCTTGACCGCTGCAGCCTCTTCTTGTAATAGTGCTATTTTTACTACCGGTAGAATGTTATTTTCTCTAACCGACAAGAGCCAAAATAAATTTGCAAAGAAGCTTGGAACGCTTTCAAAAAGGCACATTCCTGCAAATGCAATTTTGTTTTCAACGATTGTGATTGCTATTTCAGTGTTGTTAAACATTTTGATGCCAGACGGTGTTTTTGAATTAGTTTCAAGTATTGCTACCACTTGTTTCTTGTTTGTTTGGTCTTTAATTGTTATTACACACTATGAATATCGCAAGTCACTTAACCAGGAACAGACAAACAAACTTACCTTCAAGATGCCATTTTTCCCATATTCTGACTTTTTCGTTGTTGGATTTATGGTCTTCGTTGCTTTTGTTTTAATTTTCAAAATGCAAACATTGATCGCATTAATTGGATCGGTTGTTTGGCTTCTTGTTCTATATGGATTTAAAGTTTTAAATGATAAAAGAAGAGAAAACAAAGAAGTCGATGATTAAAGTCATCGACTTTTTGATTATAGTTATTGATGGATGTTAAAATAGAAATTAGCGATAGTTACAGAAAACATTTTGAGGAAGTAATTTTATGGATGATAAAGTAGCAATTCTGCATACCAATGATCTTCATTCTCATTTTGAAAATTGGCCCAAGATCAGAAGATTTATGAAACTAAGAACAAAACAATTGGAAAAGCAGGGTTATCGAGTGTTTAAAGTTGATGACGGTGACGCCATTGACCGATCAAACGCGCTGACTGATGCTACTTCTGGTAAGGCCAACATTGAATTGATGAATTCAGTTGGTTATGATGCTGCAACAATTGGAAATAATGAAGCACTAACAATGTCACATGACGAACTGGCGCATCTTTATGATGATGCCAATTTTCCCGTTGTTTTGGATAATGTGATTGATGAAAGAACTGGTCAACTTCCAAAATGGGCGATCCCGTATCGTGATTTTAAGCTAAAAAATGATGTTCGGGTCCGTTTTATGGGCTTAACGGCGCCTTATCCCACGTACCAATACATGGATTGGAATTCACTTCCAATTAAAAGTACCATTGAGCGTTGTTTGAATGATTGGAAGGGGCAATATGACGTTCTGATTTTGCTTTCTCACTTAGGGATTAGCAATGATCGAAGAATTGCGAAAGCATTTCCTGACATCAATATTATCGTTGGGGGTCACACTCATCATTTGTTAGTTCATGGTGAAATGGTTAATCAAACCATGTTAACTGCAGCTGAGAAATGGGGCCACTACGTCGGTGAAATTACTTTTGACGTTAACGCTGAAAAAAGAGTAGAGAACGTTAAAGCACGTGTATATAAAACATCTGAAATGGAAACCGATGTGCAAGATGCAGAGGAGATTGAGCGTCTTGAAGATCGCGGTGAGAGAATTTTAGCAAGTAGTAAGGTTGCTGACATTCCTCATACAATGACAACGTCACTAACTGATGATAATGAACTGGTTGACTTGGGACTAAAGGCCATTGAAGCTAAAGCTGGGACAACTGCTGCCGTTTTGAACACGGGTTTGTTTTTAGGTGATTTAAAAAAGGGAATTGTTGACAAAAACGAACTCCATAAATTATTACCACATTCAATTCACGTTATGAAAAGTCAATTTTATGGTTATAACTTGTGGGAAATGATTATGGAAATGGAAAAGAACAAGGACTTTTTAGTTCGTTTTGAGCAAAAAGGAATGGGTTTTCGGGGAAAATATTTTGGAAGGCTCATTTATGATGGGATTCGATACGACACTAATAAAAAGCAGTTATTCTATCATAATCAACTAGTAGAACCCGATAAAAAATACACGATTGCTTTGATTGATCATTATAGTTTTATTCCGTTTTTCCCGGCGATTAGCATTGTGGGTAAAAATAACATTTTTTATGGTGAAACTTTGCGGGATGTTTTTGGTGATTATCTAGCAAAGAAGTTTCCGATCGAGGGGAAGTAAAATGGATCACAACGAAATTGAGAGTTTGATTGAAACAAGGAATGATGAGAGAGATTCCTTGGCTACTATTAAGCAGGTTGATGAAACAACTTTAAGCATTAATGGCCACGTGTACGTTCTTGAAGCTAATATTAGAAATGCTTTTGATTTAGGTGAATTTGCCAATAAATTTAATCCCATTTTGACACGTTTTGATTACATTGTTGGTGACTGGGGATATAATCAGTTACGGCTAAAAGGTTTTTATGCTGACTTTAGAAATGTTAGTAAAGGTTTACGTCATGCGGCAATTCCAGATTATATTATTGAGGATGCCAATTTTGGTTCTAATTACTTTGTCTTACACAATTTGGAAGCCGAAAAGGAAAAGAATCAAAGCCATAAAACTAGTAGAAAAAGACAACGTGCTGGTGGAAAAAATAGAAAAGCAGGAACTGCAAGCAAGCATAATGCTAATCAGACGTCAAATAATAATTTTAAATCAAAACATTTTAGAGATGGCAAGCGCGGCTTTACCATTAGACAGAAATAGGTGAAATCTTGATGAAGAGTTACAAGGGATATTTAATTGATTTGGATGGAACCGTTTATCAAGGAAAAAAGCGAATCCCAGCGGCTAAGCGTTTTATTGAGAGACTCCAGAAAAATTACATTCCTTTTTTATTTGTTACGAATAATTCAACTAAGACTCCAAGTGAGGTGGTCCATAATTTGGCACTTAATCACGATATTCATGTTACAAATGACAACGTTTATACTTCTGGGATGGCTACAGCTGCTTTTGTTAGTGAGGATGCGAAGTCGCATGAAAATAAAGTCAGAACGGCATACGTTATTGGAGAAAATGGATTAAAGGAATCCATGGAGAAAATGGGTTTCAATATTTTTACAGATAATCCAGAGTATGTAGTGGTTGGTCTTGATCGTGACTTGACGTATGAAAAATTAGCACGAGCAGTGCTGGGGATTGCCCATGGTGCTAAATTTATTGGAACTAATCCAGATGCGAGAATTCCAAGCGAATATGGGATGCTGCCAAGTGCTGGTTCAATTATCGACTCAGTTCGGTATGCTTCAGGGGTTGAGCCGGTGATGATTGGCAAACCCAAGACCTTAATTGTTAGAAAAGCTTTAGATCAATTGAATTTAAGCAAAGCAGACGTAATCATGGTAGGCGATAATTATGACACTGATATTATGGCCGGCATTAACGATGGAGTAGATACTTTGCTGACTTATACTGGTGTGTCTACCAGAGAACAGGTAAAAAAGAAAGAAGTTCAACCTACTTATGAGGTAAATAGCTTAGATGAATGGAATACTTTATAGTTTGAAAGATTTAGTAGTATTTGTTTTAATACTACTTTTTTTAATAACATTTGCCGTTTTTTTTGTTATCAATGCTAGTTGGCTTTATTATGTTGCATCTTCCGTGTTGAATTTAACTAATCAATTTCATGTTTCAAGTGGATTATTAATGAGTAATTTTTATAAAATGATTGGTTTCATTCAGAATCCATTTGCGTCTAAATTAAGTTTGGACCAGTTTCCAATTTCAGCAAATGGGATGGTACATTTTAACAATGTAAGAGCGTTGGTATTAGTTAATAATTTGGCATTGTTAATTGTATCCATGGTTTTACTTGTCATTATGATTCGTTTCCTTTACTTTAAGAAGTTATGGAAGTTTCAGTTGATTTCAGAGATGACGATTTTATTTATAATTTTTTTTGGAGTCTTTTGTGTTTTGGATTTTCAAGATGTTTTTATTTATTTCCATGATGTTCTTTTTAGAAATCAGGATTGGGTTTTTACGCCAAAGAAAGATCCAATCATTAACGTATTGCCGAATCAGTATTTTTTAATGTGCTTTTTGTTGTTTTTTTTAATTATTCTTTTGGGATTATCTTTTATAATTTGGATTGGTAAAAGACAACTAAAAAAAGAGTCTGTCTAGAAGATTAAGATCTAATAGACAGGCTCTTTTTGTTTGAAACCTATTTCGATGTAGAAATCTTGCTTTTTAGATATCCAATTAAAGCTGGAATTAGTGAAATTACGATAATCAAAATGATTACTAGTGAAAAGTGTTCTTGAACGAACGGAATATTTCCGAAGAAATACCCAGCTCCACAACAAATCAGTACCCAACTGATACAAGCAATGAGGTTGTATTTAAGGAATTTTTTATAGCTGAAATCTGTGCCAGCGGCTACAAATGGGGCAAAGGTTCTGATAATTGGCATGAATCTAGCCAAAAAGATGGCAATTGCACCGTATTTATCGAAGAATTCACGTGCACGAGTTAGATCTTCTTCCTTGATAAATTTACCAAAAAAGTGGTGTTCAGTTAGTGCGTTTCCAACTTTTCTTCCAATAAAGAAGTTAAGGGAGTCTCCACCGGCAGATGCTAAGAAGAAGATAATGATGAATATCCAGATACTAAGATGATAATTGGAGTTAGCAGATAGGGCAGCGGCTGCAAATAAAAGTGAATCTCCAGGAAGGAAAGGTAAAATGACCGCTCCAGTTTCAATAAATATGATTGCAAATAAGATTAAGTATGTCCAATCGCCAAACATGTTTACGATCGTGATTAAGTGATGATCAATGTGTAATATAAAGTCAATTAAAAATTTAAAAAAATCCATGTTTTTCCTCTTTTTATATAAGTCATTAACTATTTAAGTGTATCAATAAAATGAGGATTTTTGAATTTAATTTTTTCTTATTTAAATTAATTTGGGTTTATTTAAAAAAAGTATTGACGTTAACTGTGATAGATAGTATAGTATTAGTTGTCGTCAAGTGCGGCATATCAATTTGGTTAAAATTAGTCAAACTTTTCTATTGACAATAAATTAACCACATGGTATATTATTACATGCGGCGTTGA
>NZ_JBWXVD010000003.1:0-206398 GCF_059901115.1 Fructilactobacillus sp. X7R4C1 | reverse complement strand
CGAACACAGAAGTTAAGCTTCAGCACGCCAAGAGTAGTTGGGGGATCGCCCCCTGCAAGGGTAGGACGTTGCCACGCAACCCAGAGTTTTTAACCATTTGGTTAGGAACTCTTTTTTTGTGCCGTAAATTAGGTGTATAATTACCAACAATTAAGTCATAGGGGTAGTGATTTTATGAAAAAACAACGCTGGTACCGTTTTTCACTTGGTTGGCAAATTGTATTTGGCTTGTTCTTAGGGATTATCTTAGGTGTTATTTTTTATCAGAATAAAGATGCCATTAATGTAATGCAAAACATTGGGACTATGTTTATTAGCCTAATTCAAATGATTGTTTTACCAATTGTGGTTTCTTGTTTAACGGTTGGGATTGCCGGAATGGGTGACATCAAAAAGGTCGGACGAATTGGGGTAAAGACGCTGGTTTACTTCGAATTAATGACCACGGTTGCTATTATTTTGGGTCTCTTAGTCGCTAACATCACTCATCCCGGAACTTACATTAATGTTCATCAAATGCATGGATCGACGGACATTAGTCAATACATAGCGACTGCCAAGCAATCCAAAAATACAGGAATCTGGTCCATGATCATGAACTTAATTCCTACTAACATCTTTGCGTCATTAAGCAAGGGTGATATGATGCCCATAATTGTTTTTTCGGTCTTCTTTGGTTTAGGAACCGCAGCCATCGGTGAAAAGGGACAAATCATTATTAACTTCATGAGTGCGGTCTCAGAAGTTATGTTTAAAATTACAAATTGGGTTATGCACTTAGCTCCAATTGGAGTTTGTGCCCTAATTGGGGTCACCTTGGCCGAACTAGGAATTAAGGCCCTGTTACCGTTAGGCTATTTTGTTTTCTTAGTTTACCTCACTATGCTTGTCTTCGTTTTGGTAGTAATGGGCGTGGTGGCTCGCCTCTGTCATTTCAAACTCTCGGACCTTTTGGCGGTTATTAAGAATGAAATTGTTTTAGCCTTTTCGACTGCCAGCTCTGAGGCGGTTCTACCTAAGATGATTCAAAAAATGGATCACTTTGGCGTTAATCCATCAATCGTTTCGTTTGTTATCCCAACCGGATACACTTTTAATCTTGACGGTTCAGCCATTTACCAGTCACTGGCGGCTCTTTTTCTTGCCCAAGCTTATAACATTCACTTATCGATTGGACAGCAGGTCACCTTACTGATTGTATTGATGATCACTTCAAAAGGAATGGCTGGAGTTCCAGGGGCCTCCTTTGTTGTGCTGCTTGCCACTATTTCAACGATTGGCGTTCCCATGTCTGGTTTGACCTTCATCGCCGGCATCGATCGGTTCATTGATATGGGTCGGACGGCAGTCAACGTGGTCGGCAATTCACTTGCGACGGTGGTAATTGGAAGTTCTGAACATGAATTTAACCGGAAGCAAGCGAATAGTTATGTCAAACAAGTTAAATCAAAAAAAGCATAATCGTTAAAGCTGAAGTTGGACATTTAAGCTGGTTTCAGTTTTTATTTTGTCGTTTGTTAAGAAATTGATAAAAAAGCATTGACAGGATTGGTCGTTTCAATTTACAATCAGTGAAACTAATGAAAGGAAGTTTTAGCGATGACGGCACCCGTAGTTTCCATGATTAGCATTTTATTATTCATTTTAGTCACAGTGATGATTAAAAATTGTGTGGATAATAAGATGCCTTTAAGTCAGAGCTAACTTCTTCTTTAAGTCCTCACAGTTTTGTTGGTAACTGCGGGGGTAAGTAGGTAAAGTCCTCCAGTTACGTGAACTGGGGGATTTTTTTATTTTCAAGAAGTTAACTTTAATAAATAGTTTAAGGAGGGTTTGAAATGACAAATAAAAAAACGCTGGCTCACGAACAGCGGGCTTATTCAAAGGCGGCACGAATTAAATATTTTGATATTGTAATTAAATCAGGGGCCGGAGCCATTTTAACGGACGAAGATGGACGCAGTTACATTGACCTCTTATCCAGTGCTTCATCAACTAATACCGGACATTGTCATCAGAAAGTTGTCAAAGCCATTTCAGATCAAGCTAGCCGGTTGATTCAATACACTCCAGCCTATTTTGCGACTTCTGAAGAAGCTAAGTTAGCGCCACGATTAGCTGAATTGGCTCCAATTGACGGGCCAACTAAAGTGGCTTTTGGTAATTCTGGGTCTGACGCGAACGATGCGATTATTAAATTTGCGAGAGCATTCACGGGCCGTCAATACATTGTGAGTTTTACCGGTGCTTATCATGGTTCAACCTATGGATCGATTAGTACTTCGGCAGTTAGTCTCAACATGTCACGTAAAATTGGACCACTTTTACCTGGAGTGGTGAAGGTTCCCTATCCAAGTCCATTGAATCGTCTAAAGGGTGAAAATGATGATGAGTTCAGTGATCGGATGTTTGAGGCCTTTAAGTTGCCATTTGAGACTTATTTACCAGCTGAAGAGACGGCTGTCATTGAGATCGAAGCCATTCAAGGTGATGGTGGTTTTATTAAAGCACCAGAACGGTTTTTAAATCGGGTGTATCGATTCGCCAAGGATCACGGGATTCTATTTGCCGTAGATGAGGTTAATCAGGGCCTTGGACGAAGTGGGAAGATGTGGTCAATTGATTACTTTAAGAATGTGCATCCAGATCTAGTTGCGATTGGAAAGTCAATTGCATCCGGATTGCCGCTCAGTGCTGTTGCGGGTCGAAAAGAAATTATGGATGCCTTGGATGCACCTGGGAATACCTTTACGACGGCTGGTAATCCAGTGTCGGCGGCCGCTGCTAACGCTACGTTAGACGTCATTGAAAACGAACACTTGGTAGAACGAAGCGCAAGATTAGGCAAACAGGCCAACCAATTCTTTAAGCGAATGCAAAACCGGTTTCCCTTTATTGGTGATGTTCGGATGTATGGATTAAATGGTGGAATTGACATTGTTGACCCGCAGACCAAGAAACCAGACGGTGATGCCGCTAACAAACTAATTTATCGGATATTTGAGTTGGGCGCAATCATGATTACCGTCCGTGGCAATGTTTTACGTTTCCAACCACCGTTGGTAATTAAAGAAACCGATTTACAAAAAGCCTTTTCAATGATTGAGCAGGCAATGCAAGAATTAAACGACGGAAAATTAACTAAATCACCCGCAAACATGGGTTGGTAATCAAAAGGAGTTTGAAGCATGAAAAATATTTGGCACAAGATGAATGAAAAAGTTGATTTTCATTTCTATATATCTAAAGATAAACACTTGGAAAAAACCATGACCGTCAAGGACTTCCTCGCGCTCGGCCTTGGCACCATCCTTTCAACGTCAATTTTCACCTTACCTGGGATTGTAGCAGCCAAGTACACCGGACCGGCCGTTGTCATTTCGTTCATCTTGGCAGCACTAGTAGCTGGCCTCGTAGCAATGAATTACGCTGAAATGGCTTCCGTCTTGCCCTTTGCCGGCTCTGCTTATTCGTGGATCTCAGTCCTGTTCGGTAAGTTTTGGGGCTGGATCGTTGGCTGGGCGCTACTAGCGGAATACCTAATCGCCGTGGCCTTTGTTGCCGCTGGACTCTCATCAAACGTTCAGGGACTAATCTCGCCGCTTGGAATTACGCTACCAAAGGCAATTTCTTCCCCACTTGGTACTAACGGAGGGGTAATTGATATTATTGCCGTTTTAGTGTTGGCACTTGTCACTTACATCTTGATGCGTGGTGACCGACAAACAACTCGAATTTCAAACGTGTTGGTAGTGTTGAAATTGCTAGCAATCGTTGCCTTTATCGTGGTTGGTGCGACCGCCATCAAGGCTCAAAACTACGTTCCGTTCTTCCCGAAAAGTCACCCGAATCCTGATGGCACGGTCTTCGGTGGCTGGCAAGGGATCTACGCTGGGATTTCAACGATTTTTCTCTCCTATATTGGGTTTGATTCCATTGCCTCTAACTCTGGTGAAGCTAAGAATCCCCAAAAAACCATGCCACGTGGCATCATCGGTTCGTTAGTAATCGCTACGATTTTCTTTATTTGTGTTTCACTAGTGTTGGTAGGGATGTTTAAGTACACCATGTATACTAACAACGCCGAACCAGTTGGCTGGGCGCTTCGCCAAAGTGGTCACACTATTGTTGCCACCGTCGTGCAGGCCGTGGCGGTTGCCGGGATGTTAGTGGCTTTAATTGGAATGATGATGGCTGGTTCCCGTTTAATCTATTCCTTTGGCCGTGACAAAATGTTGCCCAAGGCCGTTGGCAAACTGAATCAAAAAAAGATTCCAAGTAATGCGCTCTGGATCATCACCATCATTGGAATCATTCTGGGGGCCATTTTTCCGTTTACCTTCCTCGCCCAATTGATTTCAGCTGGGACGTTAATTGCCTTCATGGCGGTCTCACTGGCCATGTATCCACTCAGAAGACGCGAAGGGAAAACCCTCCCCAAGGCGGCTTACCGGATTCCTTTTTATCCAATCTTACCCGCATTAGGCTTTTTGGGTTCCCTCGCTGTCTTTATGGGACTCGATATTCAGGCTAAAATTTATGCGGTCGTTTGGTTCCTGTTGGGTGTCATTATTTACTTCGTTTATGGCATGCGTCACGCCGACTCCAAGATTCCCGACAGTGATGATCAAGAGATTGACGAGAACCTTTAAGTGTTGAATATGTGACTTTTATCCCAAAGGTGGTTGAAAAATCAATATTCGCGTAGTACTCTTAGAACAATCTTAAAAGAAAAGGGTGAATTAGTAATGTCAGATAAAAGGAAGAAAGTTGTTCTAGCATATTCTGGTGGTCTTGATACTTCAGTTGCGATCGCTTGGTTGACTGATAAAGGTTATGACGTCATTGCAACCTGCATCAACGTTGGCGAAAACAAGGACCCAGAATTCATTAAAAATAAAGCGCTAAAGGTGGGTGCCGTCCGCTCATACGTCATTGACGCTCAAGATGAATTCGCTGATGAGTATGCTTCAGTCGACTTACAGGCCAACGCCATGTACGAAGGATCGTATCCGCTTGTTTCTGCTTTATCAAGACCTTTGATTGTAAAGAAATTGGTTGAGGTCGCAAAGAACGAAGGCGCCGATGCGATCGCTCATGGTTGTACTGGAAAAGGAAACGATCAGGTCCGATTTGAAGTTGCTATTCATGCCCTTGCTCCCGACATAGACGTGTTAAGTCCAGTTCGTGACTGGCACTGGTCTAGAGAAGACGAGATTGAGTACGCTAAGGATCACAATATTGATATCCCAATTGATTTAGATTCACCATATTCAATTGACAGTAATATCTGGGGTCGTGCTAACGAAGCCGGGGTCTTAGAAGATCCATGGGTTAGCGCTCCAGAGGATGCCTTTGATATGACCAAACCGGTTGAAGAAACGCCCAATGAACCAACCGAACTAGAAATTACGTTTAAAAAAGGTCTTCCAGTTGCGTTGAACGGCAAGCCCATGAAATTCGCTGATATCATCAAGAAGTTAAATACGATTGCTGGTGAAAATGGAATCGGTCGAATTGACCACATTGAGAATCGGTTAGTTGGAATCAAATCCAGAGAAGTCTATGAGACTCCTGGAGCAACGGTGCTCCTTAAAGCTCACAAGGAACTCGAAGATTTGACCTTTGAAAGAGGCTTGGCACACTTCAAGCCCATTGTTGAAAACGAAATCAGTGAGGTCATCTACGACGGACTCTGGTTCTCACCACTAATGGAGTCACTTCAGGCCTTTTTGAAGGATTCGCAGAAACACGTCAGTGGGTTGGTCAGAGTTAAGTTATTTAAGGGTAACGTCACCGTCCTTGGCAGAAAGTCAGAGAACTCGCTGTATGATAAGGATCTTGCTACTTATACCTCATCGGATTCATTCGACCAGGTGGCTTCCAAGGGCTTTATCAAATTGTGGGGTCTTCCAACGAAGGTGAACTCCCAGGTTCAGATTAAAAATCAAAAGCAAAAGGACAAAAGTAAATGAGCGATAAACTATGGGGTGGCCGCTTTACCGAGCAACCTGATGAATCGGTTGATAATTTTGGTTCGTCAATCTCTTTTGACCAGTTAATGGCTGACGAGGATATTGAGGGATCGCTGGCTCACGTAAAAATGCTAGAAAAGACTGGCATTCTTCCCGCTGGCGACGTTAAACAGATTGTCAGTGGCTTAGAGGGCATTCAAACCGATTTGCACGCTGGTAAAATTAAGTTCTCCAAAGCAAATGAAGATATTCATATGAATATTGAAAAGATCCTCACCGATCGAATTGGTCCGGTAGCCGGAAAACTTCACACGGCGCGTTCCAGAAACGATCAGGTGGCAACGGATTTTCATTTATACCTAAAAAAGCGGCTTCCCAAAATCATTGACGAGATTACGATTTTACAGAAGACGTTGGTGAAGATGGCGGATGAAAACGTGGAAACCATCATGCCGGGTTATACGCACCTTCAGCATGCCCAGCCCATCTCGTACGGCCACTACTTGATGGCGTACTACCAGATGATGAAGCGGGACAAGGAACGTTTTGAGTTTAATGAGAAGCACACGGACATGCTGCCACTGGGAGCGGCAGCCCTTGCCGGGACTACGTTTCCCATTGACCGGAAGTTTACTGCCCAAGAACTTGGCTTTGATGAGGTCTATGCCAATTCGTTAGACGCTGTTTCTGACCGTGACTTTGCCCTGGAATTTCTGAGTAACTGTTCCATCTTGATGATGCATCTGTCCCGTTTCTGTGAAGAGATTAGTATGTGGGTTAGTTATGAGTTTCAGTACTTAGAAATCAGTGACGAGTATTCGACTGGTAGTTCAATCATGCCGCAGAAGAAAAATCCAGACATGGCCGAACTGATTCGGGGAAAGACCGGGCGCGTGTATGGTGACTTGATGGGACTTCTGTCAACCATGAAATCACTGCCATTGGCCTATAATAAAGACTTACAGGAAGACAAAGAAGGGGTCTTTGATGCGGTTAAGACCGTCTTGCCGGCACTCAAGGTGTTCAACGGGATGCTCTCCACCCTAAAGATCAATAAGGACAAGATGCGTGATAGTACCAAGCATGATTTATCAAACGCAACCGAGCTGGCCGACTACTTGGCGGCCAAGGGGGTTCCGTTTCGTGAGGCCCACGGAATTGTTGGTAAATTAGTCTTAAACTGCATTCAGACGCACCGTGACTTACAGGACATGAGTTTAAAAGAGTTACAGAAAGCCTCATCTGTAATCCAGGACGATGTCTATCATGAACTTGATCCAGAAGTGGCCGTAAAGCGCCGTAACTCCGAAGGTGGAACCGGGTTTAAGCAGGTCAGAGCGCAGATTGACAAGGCTAAAGCTGAATTAAAATAAAAAAAGCAAAAAAGACTGAAGCCGCATGGCTTCAGTCTTTTTGCGTTCTTTGATAGCAAATTTTCTTAAATTAGATTTGCTTTTCATTTCACAGGTGGTACACTTTGAAAAATTAATTAAGAAATTGTTAAGGAGATGAAGTTCAATGAGTAAGTCGAAGTTAAAGACGGTCATGCAGTTGTTGTTAGTCGTTGTCATTGTTGGAATGGGTACCTTGTTAACACGACGACCAGCACACGCGGATGACCAATCATTGAACCGAGTCAAGCAATCAGGCACACTGACGGTTGGAACCGCTCCGGATTACCCTCCGTTTGAGTTTCAGGTTAATAAGAATGGGAAACAGGACGATGTCGGACTTGATATTGACATTGCCAAACAGATTGCGAAAAATTTACACGTTAAGTTAAAGATTAAGAATATGAGTTTTGATTCCCTGTTGGTAGCCGTTCAGTCGGGTAAAATTGACATGGCAATTGGCGGAATTAATCCCACTCCCGAACGGAAGCAGAATGCTGATTTCTCCAAAATTTACTATAGCGGTGGACAAGATTTTCTCATCAACAAAAATGATGCCGGCAAAATTAAAAACAAAAATAGTTTAAAGGGGCAAAAGGTTGGAACTCAGACCGGAACCCTGCAACAAAGTTTAGCTAAAAAGTATATTCCCAACGCGCACGTAGTTGGGATGGACAAGACACCAGATTTAGTTCTGGCACTTAAGACCCACAAGGTTGCTGCCGTCGGGGTTGAAAAGCCGGTGGCCCAAGCCTATGTCGCAAACGATCATGCCCTAAAGGCCGTTGATTCGGGTTACAAATTAAATAAAAACGACGTTGGGACTGCCATTGCGTTTAAGAAGGGGAACACGTCCCTTGTAGGCGCAGTCAATCAAAGTATTGATCAGATTCACCAAAAGAACCTGATTCCACAATACCTAAAGGACGCCGGGAAGCACATGAAGGTTAATACCCACAACACGTCAATGTGGCACTACTGGAAATACTTCGCTACTGGGGTTGAGTATACTTTAATTATTTCAGTCGTTTCCGTCTTCTTCGGCATCATTCTTGGCATCATCTTGGTACTGATGAGACTCTCGAAATACAAGTTCTTGAGCTGGCCGTCAGTCGCCTACACCGAGTTTGTCAGAGGAACACCTATGATGGTACAGGTCCTGTTCGTTTACTTCGGTTTAGGTGTTCTGGTCAACATTCCCGCGTTAACCGCCGGCATTATTGCCGTTTCCTTAAATAGTGGTGCTTATGTCAGTGAGATTATCAGAGGTGGGATTAACGCCGTTGACAAGGGGCAGTCAGAAGCATCGAGAAGTCTGGGGCTTTCTAAAAAAGACATGATGGCATCGGTTATTTTGCCCCAGGCTTTTAAGAACATTTGGCCCGCCCTTGGAAATGAATTTATCACCATTATCAAGGACAGTTCCATCGTTTCAATCATTGGAGTAACAGAAATCGTGTACGAACTAAACATCGTTCGGGCTGACACTTACAGAGGAGTGGCACCAATTGCCGTCGCAATGATTCTCTACTTTATCCTCTCGTTCTCGTTGTCAAGGGTGCTTAACTACTTTGAAAGAAGGATGAACCATGACTAAAACTGATAATGAAGCGTTGATTCAAGTCAACGATTTAAAGAAAGATTTTGGAGCAAATAAGGTCTTAAAGGGCATCGACGGAACCATTAAAACGGGCCAGGTCATCTGTGTGATTGGTCCCTCTGGTTCTGGTAAGAGTACCTTTTTGCGGTGTCTGAACATGTTGGAAGAACCCACCAGTGGACAAATTATCTTTGATGGAAAGGATCTTACCAGGTTCAACCACAAAGAGGTTGCTACTTTGGGTGAACGGATTGGGATGGTGTTTCAAAGCTTTAATCTTTTTCCTAACATGACCGTCTTAGAAAATTTAAAGCTGGCTCCTAAAAAAGTGAAACACGTCAGAGATCAGGAGGCCGCTTCAATTGGACTGAGATTACTAGACCGAGTGGGATTAAAGGG
Organism: Fructilactobacillus sp. X7R4C1; assembly: GCF_059901115.1. Lineage (NCBI taxonomy): Bacteria > Bacillati > Bacillota > Bacilli > Lactobacillales > Lactobacillaceae > Fructilactobacillus > Fructilactobacillus sp. X7R4C1. Next base: position 197,033 of record NZ_JBWXVD010000003.1, on the reverse strand, counting down.
GAAGGCCAATGTTTATCCGTCCAGTCTCTCTGGTGGACAGGCCCAAAGGGTTGCCATGGCTAGAGCACTTGCCATGAATCCGCAAGTTATGTTATTTGATGAACCGACAAGTGCACTTGATCCTGAAATGGTCGGTGAAGTGCTTCATGTCATGCAAGGACTGGCTAATGAGGGCATGACGATGATAGTGGTGACCCATGAGATGGGGTTTGCGAAAAAGGTAGCCGATGAAGTCTGGTTTATGGCGAACGGTTACATCCAGGAAAAGAATACACCGGATCAGCTCTTTGACCATCCCCAAAATCAACGAACTAAAGAATTTATCGATAAAATTATTAATGAAGATGAGTAGACTAAAAGAGCTTCCAAACGGAAGCTCTTTTTATTTTCTGACCGTTAAATTATTCGGGATGGTGGCGACATAGGGGTCGTGTCTTTTTAGATACTGCACAATTAAGTCGGAGGCACTGTCTGGACTTTCGTTGATTACCTTCTGGGCGTTAAACATGTCATAGTCGCCACCACCAATGGCCCGATAGTTATTTAACGCAACCTTTAATTCCTGATTATAAGCAACGGGCTGATCGTGATAGTTGAGTTTAACCACCCGTTTGCCAACCGGTTGGGAGATGTCAAATTCGTAGTCAATTCCACTGTAGATGTCGTAGTTGAATAGTTGCATTTTGGGGGTGATGAATTTGGGGTCAATGACAATCTTACCGTTTTGAATGGCGAAAAATTCGGCACATTTTTCGAGGGCCCGCTTTAAATCCGCTCCGGTAATTTTTTCGGCCATAATGGTGTTGGGTAACTGTAACCGTTGATGATTTCACGCATTGAAATGTCATGATGAAAGCCCTTAATATCATCGTTGAAGAGGGCGGTTCCGGCGATATCAACGTTCATTGCATCCATCTCCACCCGATTGATAAAGTCGATGTAGGGATGATTGTTCATTCGGACCTTCATGGGATCGTCAATCAGCATGCTTGCTCCCGTGGTCTGGCCGACTGGTTGATCCAGCCAGTCTTCCACCTCGCTTTCGATTTGATGATCGGGAATTAGGTCATAGTCTGGTTGGGTGTGAGCCGTTGAAATGAGATGACTGGAACTTCTAACAAGCTGTTTGTTAGAAGTTAAATCCAGGTCAATTTCACCGACATCACTGCCGTGAACTCCAGGTTGAGTGAAGGGAACGCCATTAATTTTTCCCGCCAACTGACGGTGCTGATGACCCGTAATGAGGGCATCAATTCCAGGGACTTCCGTCGCAATGCGGTAGCCTTCGTTTTCTGACGTGTCTTTTTCAGTTGGCTCACCGGTCTTGGGATCGGCTTCAATCCCACCATGGTAGGCGACAATGACCACGTCCGCCCTTTGACGTAATTCAGGAACATACTGCTTAGCCGTTGCTAGTGCTGAATTAAATTTTAATCCATGAATGTTATTGGGACGCTCCCAATTGGGAATAAAGGCGGTCGTTAGTCCGAGAATGGCAAACTTGACGCCTTTTTTTTCGATAATTACGTACGGTTGATCGGCAATCTTGTTAGAAATGGCACCCTCAATGTTGGCGTTCAAAATGGGGTAATTCCGTTTACTCTCAGTGTCCCTAATGTACTGTTGGCCGTAGTTGAACTCGTGATTTCCCAGGGTAGCGGCATCATATCCAACGTCAGCCGTTATTTGACTGAGAAGACGACGTTTGTCTGCGCCCTGTTCTGACAAAAAGGTTGAAAATGGTGATCCTTGAATCCAGTCCCCATTTTCAATTGCTACGATAATTTCGTCGTCTTTTTCGTCCTGTTGTGCTTTTTTGATGATGGCACCCGCCTGAAGCATGCCGAGTGAAGCGTGGTTATTGCGGGTTGTATAGTTAGTGGGGTACACGTATCCATGCACGTCACTGGTTGATAAAATTCGGACTTTCAAGTTATTATGCCACCTTTTCCGTGTTTTCTGATGTAGTGATGGGAGTCTTGTTTTCGTGTTTTAATTCCTTGATTGACAGCATGATTACGAAGCTAACGAGGTAAATCCCGCTCAAAAAGAGGATCACCGCCATGAGGTTAAAGCGATCCATCAAGAATCCAATCAGGACGGTGGAAAAGCTGCCGACACTTTTAGCAATACTCATGATGGTGTTGTTGGCCGTTGCCCGAATCTCGGTTGGGTAGAGCTTGCTGACGATGGTTCCATAACCACTATACATCCCGTCGGAACAGAAACCAACGATTCCACCACCGATGAGGAATTCCAACTTATTTTGCGCGATAATCAGTAAAAAGACTGAGGCAGCGGCGGCTAGTAGCCAGATGCCATACGCCAGACGACTGCCGAGGTGATCCTGAACGATCCCAAAACACATGATCCCAAGTGACATGCCGACGATGGTCGCAATCATCCAGAGGGAGGAACCGGCCACTGAGATGTGCATTCTTTCTTGAGCAATTGAGGGAAGCCAACTAATGAGACCGTTATAGCCGGCGATGTGAATCATGAACATAATCATGATTCTGACCGTTAGAAAGCATTCTTTCGGGGTGGCGAATAATTCGGTCCAGTGGCTGAAATCACGGTTAGGATCTTTTTCAATGGCGTTTCGGTTCTCGGTAAATTCTTTACTCTCGGGTAAGTGAAATCTGATAAACCAAGCTAAGATAACGGGAACGATCCCAATGAAGAAGAGGACGTGCCAACCAAAGTGGGGAAGAATAAAGGCAGATAGGAGGGAGGCAATAATTGAACCAATCTGACCGCAGACTCCAGCAGCGGCCGACAAGCGACCGAGATATTTCTTGGAGAAGGCCTCACTTAGCATGGTAATCGCAATCCCATACTCACCAGAATTACCGACACCGATGATGATGCGAAAGAGACATAGCATCCAGAACGAGTTGGTAAGTCCCATTCCGGCGGTTCCAATGGCATAGATAATGATGGTCCAGCAGAGAGTTTTGACCCTTCCATAACGGTCGGCGATTGCGCCAAAGCCAATCCCACCGAAAATGGATCCGATGGCGGTAATGGCTGGCAGTAAGCCACCCTGAGCCTTTGAGATGTTTAAGCTAATGATGATTGAAGCCAGCGCCAGTGACATGAACATGGCGTCCATTCGTTCCAGGATGAACCCAATCCCAGTTGACCACGTGATGCGCTTTTGATACTTTGTCAATTTTGGCATAAAAAAATTGTCCTCCCATTTAATTCTGCAGGGTCCAGATTCACCGCACAAAATAGCATGAGAACACAATCGTTCAATCATTATATGGATAACATGTTATGCTTGTGGCTTCTCTGAACCATTTAAAGCTCTATATTGTAATTAATATTATCATAAAGTTGATAAAATGCAATGCAGTTTTACTGAAATAAATTATGGTTATGAGATTAGTTATTAAATATACCAGTTTGTATTTAATTTAAAGAATTATTTTTCAGTTTTATGTTTATTATGCTTGTGTTTTATTCCAAAGTTAACTAGAATGATAAAAATAGTAAAGTGGACACTGTCCACGGAAGGAATATATATAATGAATGATGTATATGAACCAATTGCTATTGTAGGAATTGGTTGTGCTTATCCACCAGAAATTTTTAACGAAAAAGACTTTTTTGAATTTGTTAAAGGTGGAAAAAATGGAGTAAATGTTGTTAATGATTCTATATGGGATAAATCTAAGTATTATTCTTCAAATCATAGTGAAGATGACAAGACATATTGTGAAAAATCAGGATTCTTAAATAAAATGCCTATGGATTCTTTGCTTTTAAAAAAGTTTGATATAGATTTTGATTCTGTAAAAGTGTTAAACAAAACTCAGCAATTGATGTTACATACCATATTAAGTGCTATTGACGCGACGGGATCTTCAGTTGATGATTTTAAAGATTCTTTATTGGTTGTAGGAAATATGTTAGGTGATGAAGCTTATGCAAATTTTGTCTTAGCTAAAAGGTATGTAGAATATTTTAAGATTGCTAAAGAATTTGGGATTAATTCATCTGATTTATTGAGCAAATTAAAGGATTCAATGTTTGATAAATTTATTAGTAAAAATATATCTCTTTTTAATATATTTCCATCTAATTTGCTTGCTGGTGTTACAAAAACACTTAATTTGAATTGTAATTCTTTTGTTCTTGATGGCGCTTGTTCGGGTAGTTTATTAGCTTTAGATGAAGCAATCAAAAACATTCATTTGGGTGAATGTAATAGTGCAATAGTTACTGGTGTATTGGGGAATATTGGAGTTACTGGAAATGTTGCGTTTTCTAAAATCGGAGCTTTATCCTCAACTACCGCAAATCCTCTAGACGAAAGTGCTGATGGATTAATTCCTGGTGAAGGATGTGGCACGGTCATTTTAAAGAAATTAACTGATGCAGAAAATGATGGCGATAATATATTGGGAGTTGTGTCAGGTTCTGGTGTCTCAAGTGATGGATCAGGTAAGTCGATTTATGCCCCTTCATCTGAAGGTCAATATAGAGCAATGAAAAAAAGTTTGTTGAGGAGCAACATTGATTTTAGTGATGTTGATTATGTTGAAATGCATGCTACTGGAACACCAGTTGGGGATAAAGTCGAATTAACAGCACTTGAACATTTAATGAATGAATATTTACGAAAAGATAAATTATATGTTGGCTCTATGAAGCATCAAATTGGCCATAGTTTTTCAGCAGCTGGGATGGCAAATTTATTTAAAGTATTGTTATATTTTGATGAACCTAATTATCCAATTACATTTGGATTTAATAAGTATCCAAGTGACTTAGACGATGATATAAAAAATAATATAGTTGTAGTTGATAAAAAGGTTGATTGGCTCAGTAAAAACAAAACACCTAAAACGGCAATGATAAATGCTTTTGGTTTTGGTGGTATTAATGCAAATATAATAGTTCAAAAGTATAAAGAAGGATATTTTAGTGAAGAACAAAAAGAGTCTAAATATGATGATGTATATCAAATAAATGGTATTGGTTTTGCATCTAGTAAATTTAAAGATGTTGATTCTTTTATTAAAAATAATGAAACTACTATTGATTTTCCATATTTAAAATATAAATTACCTCCAACCGTTGCTGAAAAGATTGATTATTCTCAAAAAATTGGCTTAATAGCGGCTAATGATGCTTTAATTGATGCAAAAAATAATTTATCAAAAATAAAACGGGATAGAATAGGATTATTTGTTGGAGGAATGCTTGGGCTTGAAAAAGCTTACTCTTATGATAGTAGGATTAGAAGTAAAGAACTATCTGAGTGTTTGCATCAATTAAATTCGAAAATTAATGATAGCACTCTAAATGAAATTGAAGGTAAATTTAAAAATTCTTTTACTAGTTTAAGCGAAGATAGTTTGCCTGGATTTATGGATAATATTGTTGCAGGAAGAATTTCTAATGCATTAAATATTCAAGGCTCTAATTTAGTTATCGATGCAGGTGATAGTTCTTTTGTTACAACTTTGCATCAAGCTATTAATAGTTTAAATATAGATGAATATGATGCAGTAGTTGTAGGTGCCGTTCATGCTAATACTGATGATAGTTATTTAGATTTAAAAGCAACAATTGAAAATAGTAAAGTGATTGACCCACAAAAATCAGCATGTTTTTTTGTAATTACCAAAAATACAACAAAAGATTCTAAATATGGGTACGTCACGAATCCTGTACCTTCCCATATTTCAAACAAAGATAACTCATTTAAATCTAAGTTTAGAAATTATTTAGGAACTCAAGATGCAGTAGAATTATTAACTTCCGTAATAAGTGATCCAGATACAAAAACTGAATTTCATACTAAATCTAATAATTATCAGAATTGGGAATATAATTTTTTGCCTAGAGTGACAAATATTCGTAAAGAAAAAATTGCTTTTTTTGATACTTATGATGCTTATAGTATTGAAGATATGATTAATAATAATAGTTTTTCAGAGAAATTATTAAATACGTCGAGAGTTGCAATTGTGTATAAATGTAAGAAAGATTTAATTGAAAAAAGTAGATTATATAAAAAAATTAAAAAGGGAGAATAGTATGAATATTTCAAATGGATTAGAAGAAAAAATTAATAACAATGTAAAAGATATAATTGAAGGGAAAAGAACTAAAAATTACGTATTTGAACCCTCGTTTGAATCTGCACAAGATGGGACATCTGTAATAAATAATAAGGATGTTGTCATGCTTACTTCTAATAATTATTTAGGTATGGCAACAGATGCGGATGTAGAAGAGAAAATGAAAGATGCTATTGATAAATATGGAAGTGGAACCTGTGGTGCAAGACTGCATAATGGAACAACTGATATGCATGTTGAATTAGAAAAGCAATGTGCCAAATTTTTTAATACTGAATCTGCGGTTATTTTAAGTTCTGGATTTATGGCAAATTTGGCTGCCATTTCATCTATAGCTGATGATGAAACATTAATTATTACTGATAAACTTAATCATGAAAGTATAGATGATGGAATTAAATTATCTGGTGCAACCGTAAGAATATTTGAACATAATAACATGGAAAAGTTAGAGTATATTCTTTCTAATAATGATGACTATGATAAAAAATTGATCATTGTTGAAGGTGTTTATTCTATGGGCGGTGATTTATGCCCACTAGATAAAGTCAATGAATTAGCAAAAAAATATAATGCAAGTGTTTTAGTCGATGAGGCGCATGCTTTTGGATTTATAGGTAAACATGGAAGAGGAGTTTCAGAATTATTTAATGTAGAGAAAGATGTACATATGAGGATGATAACTTTTAGTAAATCGGCGGCTACGGTTGGTGGATGTATTGCAACAGATAGAAAAACTGCTGAGTATATAAAGCATAATTCCAATCAATATATTTTTAATGCAAGCTTACCACCAACAATTATTGCTGGAACAATTGAATCTATTAAAAAAATCCAAACAGAAACATGGAGGAGAAAAAAATTATGGGAAAATACACTAAGGTTTAGACGTGGACTATTATCCATGGGATTAAATGTAATGGAAAGCACATCACCAATAATTCCTATATTTGTTGGTGATGATGTTCTAAACATGAAAATCACAAAAGAATTATTAGATAAAGGTGTCTATATAGCAACTGCAATATACCCAGCTGTTCCTCATAATTCGAGTAGGTTGAGAGCAACGATTACATCGTCATTAACAAATGCCGAAATTGATTATTCATTATCGACTATTAAAGCTGTTTTTAGTAGTAATGGATTACTTTAAGGGGTTTTGATAATGAAAGACAACACTTTATTAAAAAATAATGATATTTTGCAACGTATACCAAAAATATATAATAATATAGCATTTACTTTTCCTGGACATGGATCTCAATATAAAAAAATGTTTAAAGATTTTAACAATAGTATTTTTAAAAAATATTTAGCGCTAGGAGATAAATACTATCAGGAAGTATCACAAACTAATGACAAATTAAGCGATTTAATTAACACCCCTGCTATTAATTATTCTTATGTAATGCAACCAGCTATATTTATAGTTGAATATTCAATGTTTCAAACGATGATTAGTTATGGAATAAAACCAGATATTTTAATTGGCCATAGTTTAGGAGAAATATCTGCATTAGGTTGTGCAAATGTATTTTCTTTTAGAGACGGAATTGATATATGCTACAGAAGGGCTAAAATATTGAATTTCTTGCCCCAAACAAATAATGGAATAATGTTAAGTATCAATATGGATAAAGATTCAATTAAAAAAATACTTGATAGTTATCATATGGAAATATCTATTGTTAACGACAATCAACATGTTGTTACTTCAGATAATATTTTTAAAATTTTAAAATTAAGAAAATATTTGGATTCAAAGAAAATAAAATCATCTATAGTTAAAAGTCCATTCCCATTTCACTCAAAACTAATGGAGCCGGTAGTTGAAAAGTTTAAAAAGTCTATTACTGAATTTAAGTTTAATGAAATGAACTATAATATTTATTCGCCAATTTTACAAAGAGAGTTAACTAAAAGTGATATTAAAAATATTCCTGAAATTATTTCAAATAGTTTAATTAAAAAGTTTGATTTTGAGAAAAGCATTAAAGAGATTCATTATCAATATAAGGTAGGAATATTTGTAGAAATTGGATCAGGATATATATTGACTAATCTAGTAGATAATATTTTATCAGATTGTTATGTTTCAATTAATTTAAATTCTCCTAAAAGCGATGATAATTTAACGTTTTGTGAAGCAATAATACAAATTAAATTGAATTTAATTAAAGATCGTACAGAAATGGAAGGTAATAAATCAATGAATGAAAACGATAGTAAAATTACTGAGATCCAAAAAATAACTGGCTATCCGGAAAATGTCGTATTTGAAATGATTCATAGTAAATATGACAATATCAGCATAAAATATGCAGTTTCTCCGCAAGTAGCTAAAAAGATTCAGTCTATTATAGACCTTAATGATACAAATATTAATATTGGAAGTATAAGCAATTCAAGTTTAGAAAATGAAAGTATAGATAATAATGTAAAGAATGATGAAATAAAAAATGAAAGTGATACAAACATTGATGATCTTGTATTGAATACAATTGCATCGAAGACAGGGTACCCCAAAGAGGTTTTACAAAATGATGCTGAATTAGAGGCTGATTTGGGTATCGATTCAGTTAAAATCGGTGAAATAATAAATGAAATTTCTAAAAAAAGTAACATTGATATTACAAATCAAACAATTATTCCTAAATCTGTAGGAGATATAATTGATTTCTTTAATACTAACTTAAATAATACAGGTGAAATTAAATCTATTAAACATAATGATAAGAAGAATGACAAAGTAAAGGATAAAAATGGTACAAACATTGATGATCTTGTATTAAATACAATTGCATCGAAGACAGGATATCCTAAAGAAATTTTACAAAATGACGCAGAGTTGGAAGCGGACTTGGGCATTGATTCCGTAAAAATTGGCGAAATTGTAAATGAGATAGCTAAAGATTTAAACATTGATGATATTAACAATAATTCATCAGTTAAAACTGTTGATGATGTTATTGAGGCCTTTAAGGGAAAGTATTATGAATAAAGCTAATAGATATGAAGCAGTTACTATTCCATATTCAATAGTAGACGAAGATAGTAAGTTAAACTTGTATAATAAGAACATTATGGTTATTGGAAATAGTGATAATAAAGAGCTTTCCAGTAATTTGGTTATGTTATTAAGTAAAACGAATAATGTTGAATTTTGTTCATTTAGTTATAATACATCTGATGATGAATTGAAAAATTATTTTAAAGATAAAAGTAATTTCGACGTAATATTGAATATGAGTTCTTTTTTTACTAATTCAGATTTAAACGATACATTTAATAAATGGAATGACAAAGTTAATTATATTTACAATTGTGCATTTTATTCATCTAAATATAATTATGAAATGCTGAGTAATGGAGCCTGCTATATAGGACTAACTAATGTTGGCAATGCTTTTGGCATTGAAAAGGGTGGTAATACAAGTAATAGTTTAAGTGGAATTTTAACCGGATTTATTAAGGGATTAGAAAAAGAACTAAGGCCGATTAATTGTAAAGTTGTAGATTTCGATAGTGATTATATACATGATAATGATATTCTAGAAAAAACAATCATTTCTGAAATGACCTCATTTGGAAATAATATTGAGATAGCATACACGAAAAATGAGAGGAAAAAGGTAGTAACAATACCTGCAATTAAATTAAATAAAAGTAAAGATATTTCAATAAGTAAGAGCGATACAATCTTGTTTACTGGCGGTGGCAGAGGAATAACAAATAAAATATTAATTGGGATGTTAGAAAGGTACCAATGCGCTGCTGTTATAACTGGAAGAACTAAAATAACCGAAGAAACATATAAAATTGCAAGAATGAATGATGATGAATTAAATGATTATAAACGAAAATTCATGATGGATGAATTTAATAAACATAGTAAAGAATCACCTTTATATATGGCTAATGAATTTAATAAATTATTACATTCTAAAGAATTGTTAGAAAATTTAGAGTATTTGAAAAGTAATGGATATAATATTGATTATGTTTCGTGTGATTGTAGTAATGATGATGATGTTAACAATTTAAAGAAACGATTAATAAATAAAGGTATAGACATAAAAGGAATAGTTAATGGTGCAGGTCTGCCATCGTTTGGTAAGATAATCAATAAAAATGAGAAATTAGCTAATCAAGTTGTTACATTAAAAGCCAATTCTTTATTTTTATTGAATAAATATTTTATTAATGAGAATACAAAATTTGTAATTAGTATGGGATCCATTTCAGGAAGATTTGGTATGGATGGTCAAGCTGACTATTCCGCTGGCGCAGATGTTCTAGTTAAAATAACTAATGAATTAAAAGCAGTTAATTATAATTCTAATGCTATATTTAAAGTTATTGGTTGGCCTGCATGGGACAAAGTTGGAATGGCATCTAATTCAGATGTTATGGAAATTCAACAAAATCAGCGGGGATTAACTTATATTGATCCAACAGAAGGAGTAAGACATTTTTTAAATGAACTTAATGATGATGGAAATGGTTCAGAATATTTATATTTTGGAGAATTGGGTACAGAAAATATGCCTAAAGGGCAACTAGATTATATTAATTTAGGAAAATATAATTATAAAACTCAATTAGACGAGAATAATCATGTGGTAAACAAGATAAAGTATCCTTGGATTAACAAAATAAATAAATATAGCAACAAATTTATTGAGGGTCAGAAGAAAATAAATATTTCTGTTGATAAACATTTAGAAGAACATATTGTTAAAGGACAAAATGTTTTGGCAGGAGTTTTCCATGTTGAAATATGCGCCGAGCTAAGCAAGTTATTTTGTGATATTCACGATTTTGATGGGTTTGAAATAAACAAGATAAAGAACTTTAAATTTAATGAATTCGTTAAATTTTATAAACAAAATCCACTATTATTAAAATTTAGGCTTTTTTTAGTTAATAAAAGCAGTAATGAAATGATGTTTAAGTTTGAAATTAGATCTGATTTTATGAATTCAAATCATAAAGTATTGAGAGAAGATAGATTACATTCTAGTGGTGAGATAATTTTATCTAAGGAGAAAAAAGCTAAGAAGAAATTTCATCCTTATGATTATATATCCAATAAAGGGGTTAATATTGATCTTTCTAAATATTATCGTGTAGCAAAAGACAATATTTATTTTGGGAATGATTTTAAATATTTAAATAGTGTTGAGTTATTTAAGAATGATATTGGTATGGCTATGATGGAGGAAAAAGATGAAAGTGTAATTTTGAATGATATTAAAGATTATTATAGTCAAATAAATCCTATTGGCATTGATAATATAGGTCGAGTAATGTTATTAAATGAGTTTAATAATTATGGGAATTCTATAATACCTATAAATATTATTTATTCTGTCTTTTTTTCTAGAATGAATAAAAATAATGATTATAAAATTTTTTGTAAAAAAATCAATGATAGTAATGAATATGTTAAGTATATGGCAATTGTTGTGGATAATGATAACAATATTATGCTTGAAATACCTTGTATGAAATTAATTAAATTAGAAAAAAGTTTAAAAAACAATGAAATTATTGAGTAAAATAAGTAATAAAGTTGGTATATTTGAATCATTTGAATTTGATTATAATAGTAATATAAATTATCTGACCAAATTTTTAACTGAAAAAGAAATTAGATCTAAAAAACTCAACTCTTTATCTAAAGAGAGACAATTGTCTTATGTTTATAGTAGAATTCTTCTTAAATCAATCTTTCTAGAAATTAATGCTAAAAGTGAGTTTTCTAATATTGACATTGTAAATAGAGAAAATGGTAAGCCAATATTAATTTATAATGGGATAGTTAAAGATAAATATTTCATAAGTATCTCTCATTATTCCAATAAGGAATTTGTTGGAATAACTACGGTTAATTGTGGAATTGATTGTCAATTGGTATTAAAAAATAATCATAATTTTTTTGAATATTTTTGCAATAATGATGAAGAATTAAGATATTTTGAGATAGCAAAAAAAGAAATGAGTATTAATAAATATATGACAATTTTGTGGTGTATTAAAGAGAGTTGGATAAAGTTAACTAGTCATAAAGAGATAGTTTTACCTAGAAGCATAAAATTAAATATTGATAGTATTCGATATAGTCAAAAATTTTTGGTAGTTCATACTAGAATAAATAGTCAATGTCATACTGCAAGAATAATTTTTTTGAACAACTATTGTTATTGTGTTCTTTATTAAAAGCAGGAGTTTTATGGTTAAAAATAAAAAAGAATCTTTAAAATATGAAATGATAAAAAAGGGAGTTGAAATTGTTAAATCAGGTGGAATTGATAATGTTTCTTTAAGAAAAGTAGCTAGTTTATGTGGAGTCACGCATTCGAGTCCTTATAGGCATTTTAAAAATAAAAATGACTTTTTGAACTATGTAATACTTGAAATATCATCAATATTTGGAGCGTATCTTACAAAAAATATTTCCATTGAATCTAGTTATAAAAATATGCTTATAAATATGGGTTGTAAATTTGTTGAATTTTCAGTCAAATATCCAAAATTTTTTGATGCATTATTTTTAAGTGATTATGTCATACCAACAAAATCAGAAAATGAAGAATTAACATCTGATGTATCTTTACCTGGTTTTGATGAGTTTAAAGATATTGTCAATAAGTTTTCTTTAGAAAATAAAATCCATATGAAAAATAATATTGAAACAATGCAATTATGGAGTTTTATTATGGGTTTATCTATAATAATAGGACATCATAATATCCAAAGTTATGATAAGAATTGGACAAAGGTAATTATTTCTAAAATGGTAAATATATATATACTAGGAAGTAGGTAAATTTTGAAAACATTAATCGTTTATGCTCATCCATATAATAAAAGCTTTAATCACTCAGTTTTAGAAGCAATTGAGGATAAAAATAAAGGAAACTGTACTGTTATTGATTTATATAAAGATAAATTTAATCCTGTATATACTACTGATGAATTAAAGCTATTTAAATATGGTAAAACAACAGATCAATTAGTGGAAAAATATCAAAAAATGATTTTATCATCATCTAAAATTGTTTTTATATTCCCAATTTGGTGGAATGAAGCTCCGGCAATTATAAAGGGATTCTTTGATAAAGTTTTTAAATGTAAATTTTCATATACTGACACTAAATTTGGAATAAAAGGTAATATAAAAAATATTGAGAATGTTGAAGTTTACACTACATCTAAGTCTCCAACTTGGTATTTAAAACTATTTGCTGGTAATTATATAAGAAGAGTGTTTATAAAAAGTACATTAAAGCAAGTTGGAATTAATAATTGTCATTGGAGTAATTTAGGAAACATCAAAAAAATAGACAATATAAAGAGAAGTAAATATTTAAGTAAGATATAAATAACAATTATTTCTTAAATACGTATAATTTTATAGTATGATATATGGTACACATTCTTGTACCTTAAAAAACTTTGTTCGATATTTAATTGAGCTAAGTCTTTTTTTGTTTGAAAATTAAATTATCTTATGGATATTATTTTACCCACAAAAAAACAGCCGCATCACTGCAGCTGTTTTCCAATCTTTAATTAACACATGTGGATTCCCATCTTTTTGTATGAATTCATAGCGGGGATATCTAAGTCCTTCACCGGGATGCCCTCTTCTTTTGAAAGAGCGTTCAGTAGGGTATCCATGTTCATTAACTTGTACTTCTTGTGTGGATCATTCTTGTCATAAGCTTGAATTTGGAGCATCATGCCACCGTCTTCGTGTTCCGTGATGTGACAGTGATACATGTAAACACCAGGAAAGTCGAACTTAACTTGCAGGCGAACTACTTCACCAGGGTTAACCCCAATGGTGTCCTTCCAACCGTGTTCGTTTGGATAAGGATCACCACCGTTTCTGGAAAGTACTCGGAATTGAGTTCCGTGCATGTGGTAGGGGTGAACCATCCCACCATCCATTTCATTTGAGTTAGATACTTCCCAAATTCGTTCTTTGCCAACTTCTTGGCGATCGTCGATTCGTTGCATGTCAAACTTCTTGCCGTTGATTTCAACGGATTCGTCCATTCCAGACATAGCTGCCTTATGAACGGGAGCGTCCTTGTCAATTTTGGCAAATGGTGGCATGTCAACGAGGTGATCTGGGAGCTTGGTGTTGTCTGGTGCGAACTCATGAATCTTAAACGTCATGATGGGAACGTCGTCGGAGTAGAGTTGAACTTCATCACCGGGTTTATAACCACTGAAATCAACGATGACTTCATCACGTTCGGCACAAACCATCATGAGGTGTGTAAACTCGACTGGTTCAGGAAGAATTCCGCCATCAGAACCAATCTGGGTGAACTTTAGATCGTCATCAAAGTGAAGGCGCCATTCACGACGGTTGGAGCCGTCCAGGAATCTGAGTCGTACTCGTTGGGTAGTAACATCAAAGTAGGGGTTCACGGTACCATTAATCATGGCAGTTGGACCTTGAACACCGTCTGGATCGTAGTCTTCTCTGTAGTTTAGTTGGTTACCCTTGTGGAAATGACGGTCTTGTAGGACAACGGGAATGTCATCGACTCCGTAATTTCTTGGGAAAGGTAACTTGGATTCAATGTCGTCTTGAACAACCACTGGGGTTGCAAGACCCTTGTAGACTTGTTCAGAAGTTTCTGGACATGGATGAGCGTGCAACCACAATGTGGCAGCAGGCTGATCCACCGTAAACTCAATTTCACTGCTTTCACCAGGGTAAACTGGTGCGTGACAACCACCGTCAACGTATGGACCGGAAACATTTAGTCCGTGCCAATGAAAGGTGGTTAAAACTGGTAAGTCATTTTTTAAGGTCACATGCATGTGTTTACCCTCTTTTAAAATGATGGTCTTACCTAAAATACTAGCGTTGTAACCCCAAGTCTTTGTTTTTTCACCGGGTAAAATCTGAGTTTCACCTGGTTGAGCATCCACCGTGTACCACATGTCGGTATCGGTTTCTTTATCGGGCTTTAAAATTTCGGGGATGTTTAATTTGTGTTCTGGAACATCAGGCACCTTGAGTGGAATGTATCCACCGTCATGGGTGTTAAAAGCTGGTTCATCATAGAAATAATCATTGTATACTTTTCGTTCGGACATTGTCTTGTTCCTCCCTAATTGTTTAACTATCTACTACACCATCATAATACAGCTTTTTAGACTATAATGCTTGTTTGTTAGCTAAAAACATAGAAAAAGATCGACTATTAAAGTCGATCTTTTTAAAACGTTGATTTTATTGTTCTTTGTACCATGGGTAATGGAAGTTACCTGGACGGTCAGTACGTTCGTAAGTGTGAGCACCGAAGTAATCACGTTGTGCTTGAAGCAAGTTAGCTGGAAGTACTTGAGCTCTGTATGAGTCGAAGTATGAAACGGCAGCTGACAATGATGGAACAGGAATACCTGCTTCAGTAGCTAACGAAACGATCTCTCTAGCTGAGTCTTGGTACTTGTTAGCGATGTCTGAGAAGTATGGGTCCATTAACAAGTTAGTTAACTTAGGATCCTTATCAAAGGCATCAGTGATGTTTTGAAGGAATTGGGCACGAATAATGCATCCAGCACGCCAAATCTTAGCTAATTGGTCGTACTTCAAGTCCCAACCGTAGTGTTCTGAGGCCATTCGCATTTGTTCGAAACCTTGAGCATAACTCATGATTTTACCGAAGTATAATGCTTGGCGAGCCTTTTCAACGATTTCGTCGCTGTTAAACTTAGGTTCTTTGGCAGGACCATGAAGAACCTTTGAAGCAGCCATTCGTTCTTTTTTCATCATTGAGATGAAACGAGCGTAAACTGATTCGGTGATAACTGATTGAGGAGCACCAATGTCTAAAGCATCAATTGAACTCCACTTACCAGTACCCTTGTTAGCACCACGGTCTAAGATTGCGTCAACAATTGGCTTGTTCTTGTCGTCGCCTAAGTCATCTTTTCTAGTCAAGATGTCAGCAGTGATTTCGATCAAGTATGAGTTTAACTCACCCTTGTTCCAATCTTTGAAGATTTTAGCAAGGTCATCAACTGAGTAACCAGCAGCATTTCTCAAAAGGTTAAAGGTTTCATCGATTAATTCCTCGTCACCGTATTCGATACCATTGTGGACCATCTTTACATAGTGACCAGCACCGTTAGGGCCAATGTAAGCAACACATGGTTCGCCATCTTCGGCCTTAGCAGCAATCTTTTCAAGGATTGGAGCAACACGGTCGTAGGCTTCTTTTTGACCACCGGGCATTAGTGAAGGGCCTTTAAGAGCTCCAAGTTCACCACCAGAAACACCCATTCCGATAAAGTTAATACCTGACTTAGCAAGTTTTTCACTTCGAGCCATAGTATCGTGGAAGTTAGTGTTACCACCGTCAATAAGAGTGTCACCCTTATCAAGTAATGGTAATAGTTCAGCAATAACGGCATCAGTTGGCTTTCCAGCTTTAACCATCAATAAGATCGTACGAGGTTTTTGAATTGATTCAACGAAATCCTTAACGTTGTAACTTGGAATCAAGTGTTTGTCACCGTGATCCTTCATTACTTGTTCAGTCTTACTTGCAGTACGGTTATAAATTGCAACTGTGTAACCGCGACTTTCAATGTTGAGGGCAAGGTTCTTACCCATAACAGCCATACCAACAACACCAATGTTTGCTTTTTTATCAGCCATAATATACCTTCCTTTTCGAATATATATGTTAATTCATTACACTAGTAGTTTACCATTTCACATTAGAATTGTGAAATAGAAACTTCAAATTTTGTAAGCACTTTCTTTACTTTTCAGCAGGGAAGTACCAACTGTGACCATCTCGAGCTAATAACTCGTCTGCTGCCTTTGGTCCCATTGAGCCTGGTTCGTAGTTAGGAAAATCAGGTTTGGTTTCGTCCCAGTACTTCTGAATGGGATCAACGTACTTCCAAGCGGCGGCAACTTCTGGCCAGCTTGCAAAGTTGGTGTGATCACCATTTAAGATGTCATGGAAAAGACGCTCGTATGGTTGAGGAACTTCTGAAGCCCGAGCATCATTTTGTAGGTAACTAAGGTCGATGGTTTCGGTATGGAAACCTTGTTTGGAATCCTTGACGTTGACTCTCAGTGTAATTCCACCGCGAGGGTCAATTAAAATTGAGAGGACGTTGGTTTTAAGAGTATCTGGCAAACCGGCTTTACTGAAGATGTTGTTAATGTCTTTTTTGAAGACAATATCAACTCTAGTGGCTTTGGTTTTTAACTTCTTACCAGTTCGAACGTAGAAAGGAGTGCCCTCCCATCTAGAAAGATTGTAAGTTACTTTTCCGGCAACAAAGGTATCATTATTAGAATCGTGTGGAACGTCTGGCTCGTCACGGTAGGCGGCTGAACCACTACCAGCTCCATATTGACCACGAACAAAGTTCTCTTTGACACCCTCAGTATTGTAGAAGTTCATACTTTCAAGGGTTTTGACCTTGGTAGCACGAACGTCAGTATCAACAAATGATTCTGGCTTATCCATTGCAAGGAGGGTCATGATTTGCATGGTATGGTTTTGAATCATATCACGTAAAGCACCGGCTGTGTCGTAATATCCGGCACGGTCTTCTACGCCAAGTTTTTCGGATAGGGTGATCTGGACGTTATCAATGTAGTTGTGGTTCCAAACGGCATCGATGATGGGGTTACCAAATCGAATAACTGGGATACTTTGAACCATTTCTTTGCCTAAATAATGATCGATGCGAAAGATTTGGTCTTCCTTAAACGCAGCGGTTAATTCATCATTTAATTTTTCAGCAGATTCATAGTCCCGACCGAATGGTTTTTCAATTACCAAGCGGTTAAAGCCACCATTGTCTGAAAGAACGTGTTGTTCCTTCAGATTTTTAGCAACGATTCCAAAGAATCTTGGGGCCATTGAAACATAAAAGATCCGATTACCATTAAGTTCGTATTTCTTGTCAAGTTCGTCGGCTAATTTACTCAAGGCCTGATAATGTTCCACGTTGGTAACATCATGAGATCTGAAGTAAAAATGACTAGCAAACTCTTCAGCTTGTTCTTGATTATCTGCTTCTGACGAGATGGAATCTAAAACCATTTTTTGAAATTCCTCATCGGTGTGGGGTCGTCTAGCTAACCCAAGCAGTGCAAAATGATTGTCAATACTGCCCTTTTTGTAAAGTTCAAATAAGGCTGGATATAACTTTCGCAAAGCAAGGTCACCAGTGCCACCGAAAAGCATGAATAATGCACGGTTAGCAGTTGCCATTAATACTCACTCCTTTTAATAATTATAGTTATTCGTATACAAGACCAATTATATAACACTACTGCTACCAAAAAAAGTGGTTTATTCCTTATTGTTCCACATATGAAAGCGCTATCTAAAGTATCCCTAACTTGACGCATTTCTTCATTATAAATAGTTTAAAATAATTTTTTGATTGCCAAATTGGTACAGGTCATAAAGTGACTGGCCGTAAAAAAGGGCTGATAATTTAAATGACATAAAAAAGTTTTCTACCATATTAATATGGTTTTAGTAATTAAAAATAAAATGGTAGTGAGAAATTCAAAACTGAGGATGAATCTGACAATCGATACATTAATATAGTAGAAACTGGTCAAAAACGGAAAAATTAGGTTGAATTAACCTAAAAACATGGTTGTCAAACTTTTTTTGGGGTAATTTTGCAGAAATTGAAGGGGGTATATGGCAAAAAAACGAGTAAAAATTACAAAATGATACAGGAAACACTCAATAATTCGGTGATTTTTAGGGTTATGTTGCAAAACATGTTACTTATGTTACAAAATAACAAAAATCGGCGATTTTTTTAAACACTGTGTTATTTGTGTGTAATGTTTTCCGTTTAGTATATACATTGTTGATTGATACAGGAGATCAACGAATTTAAAAAACAGAAAACCGGAAAACGAAAATTAGTTAAGAAATTTAGATTAGGAGTGATTATTATTATGAAGTCAAAAAGTATCAAGGCCGTAGTTTTATCAAGTGCCGCAGCATTAGGTTTATTAGCAGTAGGTGCTAACACCACCCACGCTTCAACAAACGTTACAGTTAAAGCAGGTGACACTGTTTCAGAAATTGCTCAACAATACAAAGTTTCTGCTAACCAAATCGCCAAAGCTAACCATTTACAAAATGTTGACCAAATCTCAGTTGGACAAAGATTAGTAATCCCAACTGGCGTTACTGTTCCAAACGCAGTATCACAACCAGCACAAACTACTGGTTACCAAGCACCAAAGACTACTCCAGCTGTTAAAGCCCCAGCTGCTAAGGTTGCACAACCTGTACAACAACCAGCTGCTGCTCAACCAGCCCAAGCACCAAAGGCTAATGTACAAGCCCCAGCTGCTCAACCAGCTCAAGCTCCTGTACAACAAGCACAACCTGCACAACAACAAGCTAATGCTCAATCAACCCAAGCACCAAAGGCTAATGTACAAGCACCAGTTCAAAAGAGCACTCCAGCTCCAGCAGCACCACAAACTAACCAAAGAACTTACGCTGTACAAACTAACGTTAAACCAGCTAACGTTAGCTACTCAAACAACGGTGGTGACGATGCAGCCAAAGCTTGGATCACTTCACGTGAATCAGGTGGCTCATACACTGCTTCAAATGGTAACTACTACGGTAAGTACCAATTATCTAAGTCATACTTAAACGGTGACTACTCAGCTGCTAACCAAGATCGTGTTGCCAACCAATACGTAACTTCACGTTACGGTTCATGGTCAGGTGCCCAAGCATTCTGGCAATCACACGGTTGGTACTAAGATAATTTATACTAACTAATTAATAAGAATTAATTGAAGTCGCGGTGATCGAAAGGTCACCGTGACTTTTTTAGCTTGAAAAATAATCCATTTATAAGTTATACTAATAGTAGACTTTTGCATGGAGCCAGGATTCTATTAGGATATTGTGAAAAGAAGTGGGTGTTGTGAAATTTTTCCTATTTTTATTGCACAAGGATTTTATTCTATGGTATAATGTCTTTGTGAAAGATGTTATTAGATTGCGTGTCTGTGGTGCTTTATCACCATTACAAACATACAATTTATTAGCAATAAAATAATATATTTTTTGGAGGTAGTTTTTTATGGAAGCAAATATTGGTAAGAAATTAGTTTTAGGTGTGGCATCATTAGCAGCCGTTTTAGGTTTGTCAATGGCCGTTGGTAATGTTAATGCAAATGCCGATACTGCAAATGGCGACACTAGCTCAACTCCTAATGACACTACTGGTTCAGTATCAGAAAAGTCAAATGCTCACGTTCAAGTAAGAACCGGATACTTAACTTTATCAGAAGTTCCCGATTTAAACTTCGGTGAAGCAGCTAACAATCCTAACCCACAATTTGGAATTCCGTTGCATGATAACCAAACCGGTAATGGTAAGCCACAATTAGTGGTTGTTGATGGTCGTGCCGTTAAAGACCAACCAAATGGTGCTGGTTGGAATGTCTCAGCTGCTTTAGGTCAATTTAATGATCAACCTGGTAATGGTTGGGGTGTTCAATTAAATCAAACCGCTTATAAGAATAGTACTGGCAGTACCGCTGAAGTTAATACTCCATTGCTTCAAGCCGGATCTAACAATTCTACCCAAGTTCTTTCAGCTAATGCTGGTCAAGGTTTAGGATCAACTTCAGTTAACTACTCAAAGAGTACTGACGCTAGTTTGAACATGCCAGCTAACGTTACTCCAGCTGATTACAACGCACAAATTACTTGGACTCTTAACGCACAAGGCCCACAAAACCCAACTAACTAATAGTTCTCTTTACGGGTGTGTATTGTATAACCAAGAAGACAGACCACGTACGGTTTGTCTTCTTTTTAGTAAATTAGAAAATTAATTAAGTAGGACGTGATTGTAATTTTATCAAGGTTGAAGAAATTCTGGTTACCGTTTTTACTTGCCGTTGCAACCATTCTTTTGATGATTCCGATACTTGGAACCTTAAAAACAAATGCAGCCCAAGGTCCATCAATTGCGGTTAAACCGAATTACACTAAGAATCAAATTAAGCAAGATGGAGTGATCTTTGTTCAAACTAAGCCGGGTCAAACCCAACAAATTAGTTTGAGCATCGTTAATTTATCCAAATCACCCCAGTCCTTTAGCATTGAACCAACAACTGCTTTTACTTCCGGTGGAGGTGCCATTGCGCTCAATCCGACTAATAAGTTTCCGACTGATAAAACTTTGAAGTATAAATTCAAGGATTTAGTCCAAGGAGACAAGAAGCAGACGATTAACTTAGCTCCTAATAAGGGAACCAACGTTAACTTTAACGTAAAAGCTCCGGACAAAACCTATCAAGGTGTCATCATGGGTGGACTGTACGTTAGTCCACAATTACCACCTTCCGCAGCTAAGTTAAGGGGAGTCAGCGTTAATAATAAGTTTGCTTTAGCAATGCCCGTCTATCTTCGTGACAACACTAATCAAACCATTAAACCAAAGCTTACGGCTCAAGGCATTAAACCGGGGAAGGTATCTAATGAACCGGTGATTTATACTAAGTTAGCGAACGAAAAGCCCACGACGGTTAGTCAAATGCATTTAAAAGACAAGATTTACCGAAAGAGTAATCCGAAGAAGGTCTTGAGTAAGGCCAACCAGAGTGGCTTAAGTATGGCGCCTAATTCCAACTTTAATTTTATGAATAATTTTGGCAAAAACGCGTTGTTACCCGGTAATTATCATTTGAGTTTGCAGGCTTCAGACATTAACGGAAACAAGTGGGATATTGAAAAAGACTTCCATATTTCAATTGCTCAGGCAGCAATTAATAATGCTAATAAAAACTGGTGGTGGATCATCCTATTGATTATCTTGTTAATCTTAATCTTGATCTTATGCTACGTTTTGTACCGTCAACACAAAAAACAAAAGGATTTGATTGCCGCACAGCAAGCAGAACTTGATAAAAGAAACGATCAATCTAAATAACTAGGTTGGGAGATGTACAAATGCGAATACAATGTTCTAAGTTTTTAAGGATGGTACTGTTAACTGGACTAACTATTTTAATAGCCATTGGGTTAGAAGCGAATGCAGCTTCGTTTGCGAAGAGTGAATCTAATTCAAATACCACAATTCGAATTGGTAGAAACGTAACCCCAGGACCCAATGGACAGGGTGGTCAACCTGAAGACATGTCTAATAAAACCCCAGGTCCCTCTGAATCAGAAGGCACTAAAATTCCGCCAACCATTGCTGTTAGTGGGGAGCAACAAGGTACGTTACCTCAAACAGGACAAATGCTTAAATGGGGCACAATGGTAGCCGGAGTGATTTTTCTCTTTATCGCTTTTCTGATTATATTAAACCGTCATTTCATTAAAAAATTAGAATTGAAGAATTCGAAATAAAATTCAAATGCGAAAACTAATTAAAATTATAATTTTAGTTGGAGTTTTGTTGATTGAACTGTTTGTGCCAATGACTTCCCAGGCCAATTCGGATGATTATCCGTCATTTTCTGCCACGCCGGTTTTGGGTGGACTTCCGCTTCAAAAGGGAAAGGAGTATTTTGCGATTCAAGCTAAACCGAATCGGGAATACCAGCTCCCGCTTCTTTTGAAAAATCACGGAGACCGTCCCATTAAAATTAGGTTAACGCTGAATAATGCAACGACCACGTCGAGTGGCAGTATTTCATACGCTAATCCAAGCGTGCTTAAAAATGATCAGAATTCGGTTTCTAGACAAGTTGTTGGAAAACTTAAAAGAGAAGTGAATTTGGCTCCGGATGCAAGTAAGGTAGTCAATTACCAAATCAGGACAAATTCACGAGTTATGGGAACAGAACTTGCTGGCATCACTGCTACTGGAGTGGTTCCTTCCGTTTCAAACGAGAAGGTTAACAGTTTAGCCAGTTACGTTATTGGAGTTTCGTTAAGTGGACAGGATGGATTGAAATTAGATCGTTTAAAAATTTCAAACATTGAGAGTGGAAATTATGATGGATTAAATGCGTTTAAAGTTACGATTAAGAATAATTACCCACAGCTGATTCAACATGCGAGGGTGCGAGTCAAAGTTTTTCATAACGAAAAGTTGGATACGATAAAGGAATATTCGGATGTCAGTATTGCCCCGAATACTCCTTTGGTGTGGACAATTCCCTATCAAAAATTGCAGCCTGGTAAGTATCGGATGGATATTATGATCCATTCTGACAAGCAAATGGTTCGATTGCACAAGACGTTTACCCCACTAAAGTTATCAAACCAAGTAGAGTCATACGTACCGGTTTTAATTGCGGTATTTTTGACCATCGAAATTTGGATTATTTTTTGGATTTGTCGGATGTTCTATCACAAAAAGAAAAATAAAAAGAATTGAGAAAAAATGAGAATAAAAAGAGAAGTACTTTATAAGCTATTAATAGGAGTGGTTTGTACTGCTGTATTTATGATTTGTGGCGCAATGATGAGTGTTAGGGCGGATCCAGATAATCCGTATAACATTCCTGCACCACCAGAATCAGGTCCGTCAATGGATGAATTTATGTTTGCTGGGATTCAACCGAATGAAAGCGTTCAAAAAAGATATCCCAACGTTCAGGTGGTAACTGATAATACTGGTGATGATCATTCTGCTCAAACCATGTGGTGGAAGAACCAAGTTGATTTACAAAAACCGTTTACAATTAAGTTTTACGTTTATATGAAAAACCCGAAAAAAGTTAAAACATTAGCTGATGGACTGACCTTTACCCTGCAAAATGACAATCCAAATGCCATCGGATCATCGGGTGAATCACTCGGTTCATATGGAAATGTCCGAACCGCTTCAAAGGCAATTGACAATGATCATGTTAATCCTAAAAAAGCATATTTGAGAACCCAATTTATTCACAATGCTTTATCGTTTGAGTTTGATCCATACTACAACGGAGATTATAGTGACCATAAATTGCCGCGAAAGATTCCACATACGGCGTTCATTTACCCAAATGAATTCACTGGTCCATTTGACTGGCACAATAAAGATCATATTGGAATCAATCACCATGATTATAGTCAGACGCCATCTTTAACGGCTAATCAGGGAACATGGATCCCGGTGACTTACAAGTGGATGCCTAATGACTGGCAACCAGATAGTAACGCCAGGTCGGATCATGCCACCGCAACGGTTACTTATAATGATCCCAAGTCTGGTCACTCAATTGACGGAATTGATCAGCATACCACTACTGAAAATGTTCCTTTAAGTCAATTTAACGGTAACTACGCCTGGTGGGGATTTACTGGTGCAACTGGTGCGTTGAACATGGTCAGTGCCATTGCCAATACCGAAATTCCTCAGATTCCTGGAGTTAAAAAATTAGTTTGTGATTTAAGTGCACTTCAACGTGAGGGGAAGTATAAGGATATTAATCCCTATGATAGTGATACCGGTGCCGCAAATGACATGATTAAGGAAATCGATCCAAGTGAATTTAAGGACCTTGTCACTAACGCTAAGGTTGGAGACGTGATGCTTTATAAGGTCGATACCTACAACTACAAAGATAATGGTTTAGGAAATACCTGGGATAACGTTAAGGTTACGGATGACATGACCAATCTAGGGATGCGTGGTCTGGACGATAACGATCAAATCGTGGCGGAATACCCCAACGGAATTGAACCCATCGACGATGATGGGAAACCTGACTCGGTTGGATTTCGAACGATTATTACTGATCCAGATCCTAATACTAAGCAGAATACGGTAACCGCTAAGGGAAGTAACTTTACGGCACCGGATGACGGAGTGGTTAAGTCAAGTCAGGCGACTGTCGAAATGTCGAATAACCCGTACGACAACGTTAAACCACGGGTTATTTTACAAAACCAGATGTCAAATGACGGTGGTAATACTTGGACCAATAATCTGACCGACGTCAAAGACGGAAGTGAGGTTCAGTACAAGATTTCCCTTCATAACATGATTGAAGGCACGCAGTTTAAAGATGGTTCGTATTCATTTGTGGTTCCAAGTATTAAAGACATCAAGAACATTGATGTTAACGGAGAACCAATTAGTAATAGTGATTATACGGTAAGTGACACCACCGATTATGAGATTAGTGGGAAAGACTCCAACTCTAACTTTAAGAACGCTAAGAAGATTACGATTAAGAATCTTCCAGACATGAATGGTCGAGAGGTAACTAATATTACCGCTGACCTTCAACTCGGGGACAATAATCCTGATAATATGAGTTCAATCCCTGAATTGACGGGAACCGATCGCAACCAGGATTCACTTAAGTTTCAAGGACGAAAAGAGACCTATAATTTCTATAATGGATCGGTTGTTTTGAATCAACCGCAGGATTTAGACTACGGCTTTCAAAATGACTACTTCTTTAAGGATCAGTACATGCAACCGAGAAACCTCGGTAAGAAAAAGACCCCGATTGACATCAACAAAGGATACGAGATTGCTAGTTTAACCGATGATCGTCGTGTTAAGAGTCCGTACAGTGTCTGGCTCTCTCAGGAGAATACTCCTGAAAATCCGCATGAGATTGGGAGACCCGGGTCACCATTTTCACTGGCTTACTTTGCCTTAAACAGCAAGCAACCAACCATTTTGAATCCAGGAACTGGCAACGTTCAGGTTTACAACTATCCTGGGAAAAAGGAAGATGGTAAGATTACGACTCCAATTAAATGGAATGCTAATCAAGGTCTTGATTTAAGGATGAACCAGAGTGGAAGTGCCGTCGGTAGTACCGGAGGATATGACGCTACGCTTAACTGGAGCATCAAGTATGGTTCAAAAGATAGTGGAACACCATAAAGACGGTTAATCAGTGATCGCGGTTATGATATGTTTTGCCAAATGAAAGGCTATCAAGGACTTGATAGCCTTTTTGGTTGTAGATAAATTTAATCATGAAGTTGGTAATTGTGAAACGCTTTTTTGATGTGTTTAAAATCTCCATAATGGCGTGCTATAATTAGCGTAAGTCTATCAAAGTGAGGAAACGTTATGGGTGAAATCAAGAAAAAAATGAAAGATCGACTTGATGCCTTCAGTGATGCCATTATTGCCATCATTATTACCGTGATGGTGTTGGAACTGCCGATTGAGAAAATGGGTGGAAACGTTGAGTATCTGGTTCTATTTCGTGCCATTGGAATCTATGCCGTTAGTTTTTGTTTTGTTGGGAACTTGTGGTATCAGCATGCACAAGTATTCAATGATACCGAAAAAGTCGCCAACAAGACGGTTGTCATGGACCTGGTGTTCCTCTTTTTCATGTCGTTAATTCCAACTTTTACTAAGCTTATGACCGACGATACATCGCAAATCACGGTGATGCTTTATGGCACTCTTTCACTAATTTTATTGGTGGCCTTTCGCATCATTGTGTCGCAAATTGCTGAAGTCAAGTACCGAAAGCACTCCAAGCAACATGAAGTTTTCAACTATATTTTTGCCAGAAACTTTAACTATTCAATTGCGGCGTACGTCATTTTGATTATTTTGGCGTTTTTCTTTCCTAGAATTGCTTTGACTTTATTTATCATTATCCCAATTTGGTCGTTTATTGAAAACAGCCACGAGCACGGGACCTTGAACTTGGCTAATCAAGGAATGGAAGAGGGCCAGGTTAATTTAACTGAGTCGGTTAAAAATTTGACAGCTGATCAGAAAAAATCCTTAAAAGCCAAGTTAGCTTCGACGATTAAGGCGTCAAAGGGTACTGATGATGAGAAAGAAAAGCATGAGATTTGGACCCAGTTTGCCAAGTGGGCCGCTGATCAGAGGTAAAACTTAAAGCATTGCTATAAAATATTTTTAGGGATTGATGTCAATGAACAAACGATGTCAGTCCCTTTTTTCTTCAACATTTTCTTTCAAAGTTAAATATATGTTAAAATTTATCTAAAGGTAGGTGTTAAATATGGAGAAAAACGCATTTACTAGTCGTATCAGTTTACTGTGGACGGCCATGGCCATGATTTTATTTGGCACTAGTGTGGTTGAAGGCATCCAAGAGATTATCTATGGTTTTCCCATTGGTTTCATTGACTGGATTTTAATTATTTTAAGTGCCCTCTGTATCATTATTTGGGCTGTCACTTTATTTATTAAGAATCCAGCAATGGAGATTGCGGGTGAAATTACTCCAAAGCAACGTATTTGGGGTGGAATTGTGACCCTGCTTGTGTTTCTTTTGGTAATAATTGGAATTTCTCATCTTTCCGTCATGTGGACTGATTTAATCCTGATTCTAGGGTTTATTGGCTTTTTACTTAACGAAGTATGGACGTTTAAAGATTAAAATTTTTGATAATTAAATCTGAAAAAAATCCATTCCAATGTTGAATTGGGATGGATTTTTTGTTTACCTGTAATTATTTGAATATGAAGATGGAAATAATGAGGAAGAAGAGATAGGCCGCCGCCGGAATGGCAGTCTTTCTCATCACCGTGCCCTCTTGACCTTTCAAGCCAACTACTCCACTAACGGAAACAATGTTGTAGACACAAATCATGTTTCCAACGGCGGCGCCGATGACTTGACCGGCAAGGATGAGAAATTTGTCTAAGCCAGCGTCCACGGCGACATCAGCCTGAATTGATGAGAAAGTCAAGGTCGAGACGGTCGTGCTCCCGGTGACAAATGATCCCACTGCGCCTAGGATTGGTGCGATTGCTAACCAGACGCCATGCAGGTGCGTAGCCATAAACGATGCTAAGTAACCGGGCATGCTGTCAAGTTTAGCGCCGTTAAAGTTGGTGTTAGTAAAGACCTGAACCATGATTAAAGTCACAATTAGAGTCAGAAGCGTGGTCTTCATTGACTTCACCACGTCCCACGCTTCGTGTGAAAACGAACGAAATGATTCTTCACGAAGCAGGACCGTTAGTAGGGCAACAATCAAGAGGACGGTTCCCGGTGAAGCTAAAAGGAGCCAGCTTGAGTCAATTGCCTTAAAGCCAAGAATGTTGGTTAATGATAGGTTGACGTGGCTGTTTAACCAGTTATGAACCGGTTTGACGAGTTTAGGGATCACTAATAGAACGACTACGAGGACGTATGGTAACCATGCTCTAATTAGTGAAATATCGGTTCGGGGCTCTTTGATGGTTACTTTTTCGGACTGCTGCCATGGATTTTTCTTAACATCCCTTGGTAGTAAGATGTTGAACTTAATACTTAAGATGGCAAAAATCAGCGCAATGATTGGGCTGATAACGGATGTTAATTCGTATCCCAGTAATAATTGACTGATAATGGTTGAAGTCGAGTAGATTAAACCAATGGCAAGACACCATGGAGTAACCTGTAAAACTGATTTGAAGCGGTGCTTGGTGTATTGGTTGGGAAGTAGGAAAACCAGCATCACGATTAGGATCAGCGGAACCAGGGTCCCACTGATTAACTCGAGGTTAGCAATCTTTAACCCGACTTTTCCCATCTCAGCCGTACTAACGGTGTTACTTAGACCAACCGTTAGCGGGGTCCCGACGGCTCCAAACGAGGCGGCCGTTGAGTCGGCGACAAGGGCCAAAACGATTGAAGATAGGGGCTTAAATCCCAGAGCGATTAGCAGTGGCGCAGTGACCATGGCTGGAGCACCGAAGCCCGAGACTCCCTCAATTAGGGACCCAAACAGAAATACAATCAGGATGGCTTGCAGGCGCATGTCGGTGGTTAAATTGGTGAAGCCAGCGTTAATCCGGTCAACTGATCCGGTGTATTCCAGTGCTCTTAGTAATAACAGTGCCCCAAGGAGAATCCAAGCAATCGTCAGACTTTTGTGGACTCCCTGAATGGCTGAGGCTGCCAGAGCTTTCATTGGCATCTTCCAAACCAATAAACTAGCTAAAATAACAAGTATTGCCGTTACACTCATTCCCTTTAAAGCTGGCATGTTTAAAAAGCCCAGCAGAATTATTGGGACTAGTATCGGAAACATTGAAACTAATAATTCCATATAATGTTTTCTCCTCTTAGTGCTTTGCGGTAAACGATGTCTTGTAACTATTATACATGAGTCACCGAGTTCAAGCTAAGGGAGATCGAACAGTTCAAACGTAAAAAGAGACGCCCCTCACCAAAGGGACGTCTCATTTTTGCTTATTTACTTAGATATTTCTTTTCGTAGTGGTGGTATAAAAGATAACCCACAATACCAAACAGTACTGGTCCTACGACCATCCAGATACTACTTACATAGTTGCCACTCAAAGCGGGGGCAATAATCGTAAAGATAATCGCAAACCCGACCGTTAGCATTACGACACAGACCGCTAATTTGGCGACCAGTGAATTCTTGTAGAAGACAAAGGGCTTCTTGATTTTCTGGTTGGCTTTAAAACCAATGAACGAGAAGGCAATGAACAGGTACGGAATTACCATGGCCACGTTGGTCATCTGAACCAAAATGTTGAAGAAAGCTTTGGCACTTTGTCCTCCAAACGAGATTACGAGGATGAATAAGATGACTAAGAGTCCCTGAATCACCATGGCATTGCCTGGTACGTTGTGTCGGTTGATTTTGGTAAAGAACTTCGGCCAGATTTCTTTGGGTGTTCCTTCCACGATCGTCTTGATTGGCGAAATAACGAGGGTAATGAAGGCCCCACTTAGCGCAAGAAAAATGGAAACCCCGACGTAACGGCTGACCCACATCCCGATTTGAACGGAGACGCCATGAGGAAAGTTCAGGGCGGTCCCCAGTTGATAACCAAAGTTATTCATGATAACGAAAGGGATGTTGACTAAGTTAATGTTGTGTTTTGAATCCAAGATCTGGTTCCAGTTCGTAAAAGCTCCGACCATGAAAATGCCAATCGAATAGACAACGGAAATAGTGATGGCCGAGATGGTGATTCCCTTAGGAAAAGTCTTTTCGGGAGTCTTGGTTTGATCAACGAGGCCCCCAATGGTTTCTAGTCCACCGTAGGCAAAGATTGCGTATACGATAAATCCGAGGACATTAATTAATGAATCGTATTGCGGATTGGGTGATACTAAGACGGCTTTCCAGGAAAGTGGCTGAAAGGTATGTCCGTTAATTAAAAGGATGATGGCCCCACCAACAATGAGGATTACGTTGGTTAGCATGGCAGCGAACCCGCCGATGGAAGTGACCTTCTGAATTTGACTGATTCCACGGGTAGCGATGAACGTAATTACGACCATTAAAAGGACGGCTAAAAGGCCGATGGTTTCAACGCTTGAAAGTCCAAAGAGATGAGCATCTGACGTTTTATCAACGCCGAAGATTGCATTTGAAAGTGGGACCCAGATGGCGGAACTGGTGTTGACCATCCAGATGATGGCGGAAGCATACCACATGGAGATTCCCGTGAAGGCGAATTTAGGATTAACTGATTCGCTCATCCAAGTGTAGATGCCACCGTGCTTTTCTGAAAAAGCCGCACCAAACTCCGCAATCATGAACGCGAACGGGATGAAGAAGCAGAGCGCTGCCAGGATGTACCAGATGATTGAGGCATACCCCATTAGATAGAACGCTCTGGAAATGTTCGCTGATCCGAAGACGGATGTAAAGATCATTAAGACTAACGCAAATAATGATAACTTTTTATTGTCCATCAAATGTAACCTCCAATTTCTTAAATAATTCTTAAAGTATAACAGGAAAATCCCGATTTGTGACACAAAAAAAGAATTCATTGCTGAATTCCTTATTTTTTGAATTGAATTTTAACGTATTCGCGATACTTGGGCAAAGTCTTGATTAACTCTTCGTGAGTCCCGTGTCCACTGATTTCACCGTGGTCAACAAAGTAAATGTCGTCTGAATCAACGATGGTACTCAATCGGTGAGCAATAATGAGGGTAGTACGACCCTTCATGAGTTGATGAAGCGCCTTTTGAACCATGGCCTCTGATTGTGAATCAAGACTGGCCGTGGCTTCGTCAAGCATCAAGATTTTTGGATCTCGCAAAAAGGCCCGAGCGATCGCGAGTCGTTGCCTTTGGCCACCACTGACCTTGATTCCTCGTTCACCAACTTGAGTGGAAAGTCCGTCGGGCATCTCTTTCACAAAGCCCTCCGCGTACGCCAGGCTTAGGACGTGCCAGAGTTGGTCATCGGTAAACTGCTCGTCTAGTCCATAGGTCAAATTATGGCGAATCGTCCCCGCCATGATGGCTGAATCCTGACTAACCAGTCCGATTTGATGCCGCCAGTTGGAGAGGTTAATGTCCTCGATGTTTTCCTTGCCAATTGTAAGGGTGCCAGACGTTGGTTGGTAGTAACGTTCAATCAAACTGAAGATGGTTGATTTTCCACTTCCAGAAGGTCCAACGAAGGCCGTAGTTTGATTGGGCTTGGCGGCAACGTTGACGTTTTTTAGGACCGGTTCGTCGGGGTCGTAGGCAAAACTAACGTCATTGAGACGCAACGTTTTACCTCCAATATCATCCGAGAATCCTGACGCAAAGTCTTCTTCGGGTTCAATGAGGAGTTCTCGGACGTGTTCGGTAGAACCATTGGCCTTCGAGAGGTCAGTGACAAAACGACCCAGCATGCTAACGGGACCAATGATTTGAAACAGGTACATTAGAAAGGCAAACATGGTTCCGATGGTCATGGCTCCAATGGCAACCCGATGAGCGCCATATGCCAAGATTCCAACAATCATAGCCATCATGACCGTGTTCAGGATTGGTCCTGCAATGGAATCGTAGACCGACTCTTTGAGGCCGATTCGATACAGATTGTGAATCAAGTTAGAACCAGCGTTGGTTTCGTACGGTTCGGCATTTGATGATTTGACTAAGCGAATTTCGTTTAAAGTTTCCTGCGCCTTTCCGCTGAAATCAGCCATTTGGTCCTGACGCGACTTCCCAATCTGACTCGACTTGTGAATAATGGGTCGCATCACGGTCATGACGATGGGGATGGCAATAAACATGATTAAGGCCATTCGCCAGTCCATGATTAGCATGATTATTAAAGCCCCAATTAGTTGAAAGATCGATGTAATCGTGTTGGGAAATGAAACTGACAGTAAGTCTTTAATCTGATCCGTGTCACTCACAAGCCGCGAAGTCATTTTTCCGGTCTTCACGCTATCGAAGTAGTGAACGTTTAACTTCACCATTTTCTCCCATAGTAGTTCTCGAAGGTTAGCCACTACGTCTTCACCGAAGAAACCCAGGAGCGTTCCTGAGCCTGCGTTAATGAGGGCACTCAAGACGAATAAAATAACCATGGCAAAAATCAGGACTAGACTCACGCCCTTGGCGAAGTCGTTCACCATGACCTGGGCAATCTTTGGGACCGTTAGTTGGGCTCCGGTAGCGATTAGTCCCAGGATCAGTCCGACCATTAGTTGCCAGTAGTGGGGTTTAGTTTGTCGAATTAAATGGAAGAATCCCCGAAAGTTAAAGGATCCGTTATTTTTTTGGTTTTTCTTTTTCACGTTATCACTCCTTAAATCGTAACTACTATCCTATCACAAATCGACTTGCTTGAAACGAATATTCATTCCGCTTATCCTAATCGTAGAAACACATTGAGAGGAGTTCTCATCATGGAATATGAGTATTACACGTTAAATAACGGAATGCAGGTTCCAAAGATTGGTTTTGGGACCTATCTTTTAAAGGGTTTTGAAGGTGCAATGGCGATCACTTCTGCCATTCATAAGGGTTATCGGTTAATCGACACTGCCTACAACTACGAAAACGAAGGGGCCGTTGGTCGTGGAATTGAAAATTCGAACGTCCGCCGTTCTGATTTGTTGGTAACTTCAAAGTTGCCAGGTCGTTACTACGACCGAAAGAGTGCCATTAATGCCATTCAAGAGTCACTTTATCGGGCTGGTCTAGACTACTTTGATATCTACTTGTTGCACTGGCCTAATCCCAAAGAGGGGAACTACGTTGAAGCATGGCAAGCACTGATCGATGCCCAACAGTATGGTTTGATTCGGACGATTGGAGTCTGCAACTTTCTACCAGACTACTTGGACAAGTTAGTTGATGAAACTGGTGTCATGCCGTCAATCAACCAGATTGAACTTCATCCCTACTTTAATCAGGCTGATATGCGTCACTATGATGAAGAACACGGGATTTTAACCGAAGACTGGAGCCCACTTGGTCGTGCGAGTGAGATGTTAAAGAACCCAGTTCTGGTTGATATGGCCGCTAAGTACCATAAAAACGTTGGTCAATTGATTTTACGCTGGGAGATTCAGTTAGGAACCCTGCCAATTCCTAAGTCAGCTCATCCTGGTAGACAGAGTGGTAACCTGAACGTCTTTGACTTTGAGATTACTCCTGAAGATATGGAAACGATTGATTCGTTAACCAAGCCAGATGGTCGAACTCATAATCAAGATCCAGCCACTTACGAAGAATTTTAGATTAATTAATGCTTGAAATCAATTAATAAAGGAGGCCCACTTCTGGGTCTCCTTTTTGTACGGATTAATTAATAAATAATTTCAAGGACTCTTTGAAGCCGATGGAGTAATTTTTCGGAATCACTGGGAGATTCCATGGCCTCTTTAATCGTCTGGTGGCACAGAACGGTGATGGCCCACCGTTTGGCTGGCAGCTTAATGATTGCCGAATCATCAATGTTTTTCTGATTATGCAGGATGTCCATCTGAATAAATTCAAAGTATTCACTTTCAGCACTATCTTCTAGAAAGGAACGGGCGGCATCAACGTAGTCGCTTGGTTTCAGTTCATCAAGCTTTTTATTTGTGAAAGGTCGATGAATGGTTGATAAAACCAGTCTGCGCGTGTAATCATAGCCGCCCTTTAAGGTAATGAAGTATTTGTAGTAGGCTCCACGTGAGATTTTGGCATCCTTGATGATCCTGGCAACTTGGGCGTCAGCGAAGGGATGAGCGGAAAATTCATTTAAAAGGGCTGTGTTAATGCGGTCCTTTTTTGCCTGGGGGAGGTTTAAAAAAGTTGATGATGGCATAAAAAATCCTTCCTTCTATGTAATAATTTAATTATACCCACATGTTGACACGGTGTTAACCGCTAATTTATCATAATTGGCTCATTAAAAGTCCGAATAAACAAGCGATGATTCCATGATTTCCTCTTTTCATAATAAAAGACCGAACATAAATGTCCGATCTTAATTGTTAGGATTAAGTTATGCGAAGATGTAGCCAAATCCACCGGGACCAACGTGCGTCATAACGATGGGACTTGTCAGACGGCAAGTGACGTCGATGTCAGGTCTAGCTTCCTTGATCTTAGCGGCAATTTTCTTTGGGGCCGTTCCGTCATCAACGTATGAAAGACCAACTTCGGAAATATCCTTATTATTAATGATTTCATCGGTGACCTGATTGGCAATCTTGGTCATTTTCTTGATGCCACGGCACTTGTACTTCAGTTTTAAAGTTCCCTCAGTCAGTTGAATTACGGGCTTTAGTTGAATTAGTGAGGAAATAAAGCCAACCGCCCGGCTAGCACGCCCACCCTTGACCATGTAATCAAAACTGTTGATGAAAACGTAGGTCATGATGGTTGGTACAAAAGCCTTTAAATTGTCCATAATTTCGTTAACAGACTTGCCTTGATCGGCCAATTTTTTAGCGCGTATGACGGCAAAAGTAAGACCACTATCAGTGGAATCACTGTCTAGGACTGAGATGTCTCCGCCCACTTGTTTGGCAGCGGTCCTAGCCGTCTCAACCGTTCCGCTTAAAACCTTGGTTAAATGAATGGAGATGATTGAAGCGTCTGGATCTTCTTTTTGAATTTTTTCGTAGGCTTGAATGAATTGACCCAGAGAAGGTTGACTGGTCTTCGGAAATTCTTTGTCGTTTGCAAGATGATCGGAAAATTCTTGTCTGGTAATGTCAACACCATCTTCATAAGTTTTACCATCAATGGTAACCTGAAGTGGTACGACCGTGAGATTATTTTTTTGAATTTCATCTGGGGTTAATTGAGCAGTTGAATCAGTAACAATATGAATCATGTGTTTCTCCCTCCAATTAACGTTTCGTTAATTTGCCTTATGGACCTTAATTATAGTAGAAGGATCGGTTTTTTCCCAGTTAAAATTGGATTTAATTTTAGTAGAGAGTTTGATTAAGCGTGGGACAGGTAACTTCATCTTTGAAAGTGCGGTTACACAGTGTGGATGGTGTAACCGGTCGGCAATCACATTATAAAAATTATAAATTAGAGAAAGAAGTAGCTTTTTTGTCGCAAACAAGATATAACTATATTAGGGAGAAAAGCAGGGAGTTTCATCATGAAAAATAAAATGAAAATCCTGTTAACCAGTGTTGTTTCGGTGCTGGTAGCGGGTTCGATGGTAGCCGGATTGGTTGCCAAAAAGCGTGATAACGAAAAGAAGCATGCGACAAAAAAGTAAGCATTGCTGATTATTAGGGGGATTTCAACTACGGTTGGGTTTCCCCTTTTATTATGGTCGATCGTGTAAGCGTTGAAATTAAAGAAAAAATTAAAATGAATAATGAAGTGAGGCAAGCAAATGGTAAAAGGAAGAAAAAAAGAATTAAGGTTGAGTACCGTTTTAATCTATTCGTTATTATTAAATACCGGGTCATCCTTTATGTGGCCGCTAACCACGGTCTACATGCATAATTACCTTCATGAATCTCTGACAACGGCCGGCATCGTACTGTTTGCCATGTCAATGTTCATGATTATTGGGAACTATCTAGGTGGTTATCTTTTCGATCGCTGGTCACCATATAAGACCGCCATCATCAGTGTCCTAATTACGATGACTTCGATTGTGACTTTGATCTTCTTTCACGGCTGGCCCATCTTTGGAATTATGTTACTGCTGTACGGACTAGGCAATGGGTCCAGCATGACGCTCTTAAATTCGTATGCTTCAATGATCACCTCTAAAAGTACGCGATACGTTTTTAATTCGTTGTACGTAGGGCTTAATCTGGGGGTCGTTGTCGGAACCGCGTTGGTTGGTTTCTTGATGAAGTACGGGATTTCGATTGTTTTCATCGTGGCAACTGGTTTTTACATTGTGTTGTTACTAATGACGATTTTTGAATTTAACATTAAATTACATCGGCCAGCTCCAACGGCCGTTAAGCGTTCACAAGATGACGACGATGTTTCTGAGAAAAAGAGTCGCGGTTTAAAACTGATTTGGCTAATCTGCATCATGGTTTTTTGTATTTATATGAGTTATACGCTCTGGGAAAGTGTCATGTCAGTCCACATGACTCAACTAGGGATCTCATTTGAAAATTACAGTTTCTTGTGGACGATTAATGGGTTATTGATTGTTTTCATTCAACCGATTATTAATAAAATCGGGGCTCGGTTTAAGATGAGTCGTCAGATTGCCTTTGGGGTAATCATTTTCGCGCTAAGCTTCTTTATGTTAATATTTGCTAGACAGTACGCCGTTTTCGTAATTATCATGGTTATTTTGACCTTTGGTGAGATGAACGGATTGCCGGGAATTCCGGCGTGGATTGATACGTTAGCGGACCCCAGACAAAAAGGAAAGTTTCAGGGACTATTTAATATTTTTATGTCACTTGGAAGGGCTATGGGCCCACTCTTTGGTGGATTAATGGTTGAATTTTTCAACTATCCCGCTTTATTTATCGTATCCGGCGGACTGATTTTATTCGCATTGTTCTGTGTGATGAGCGAATCAAGAAAGTTAAGTAAAACACGTCAAGATTAGTGAGGTAAACCATGGTCGACACTTATTATAAAGATTCAATTGATGTGTCTGACGCACACCAAAATAATTTAAAGCACGTTAACGTCAAACTCCCTAAACACGAAATCACCGTTTTTGTCGGTGAGTCCGGATCGGGGAAATCGTCGTTAGTATTCGACACGATTGCGGCCATGTCACGTCGTGAACTAAACGAAACGTTTCCTAGTTTTTCACAACAGTATCTCCCAAAGTACGGGCAGCCGCACGTTGGTGACATCAAAAATTTGCCAGTTGCCATTGCAATTGAACAGAAACAACTAACCGGCAACGCCCGGTCGACGCTTGCCACCTATACGGGAATTTACTCATTACTGCGGCTCCTGTTCTCACGGGTTGGAAAGCCGTTTGTGGGGTACTCGGAGGTCTTTTCGTTTAATTTGCCTCAAGGGATGTGTCCGTACTGTCAAGGTCTAGGTTATGTCGATGAAGTGGATGAGTCGAAGTTAATTGATCCAGAGAAGTCACTTAATGACGGAGCGATTACCTTCGTTAGTTTTGGACCCGGAACCTGGCGTTGGCGGGGATACGGCTACAGCGGTTTGTTTGATAACGACAAGCCAGTTAAAGATTACACTCCTGAAGAGTACGACCTGTTGATGCACGCGCCGCAACAAAAACTGTCCAATGCGCCCGCTTACTACAAAACAAGCCAGTACGAGGGGGTGGTTCCTAGAATCAAACGTTCAATCATCAACAGTCGTGAGGGTAAGCACCACAAAGAAGCCATTAGTGAGATTGTGACCCGTGAAGTTTGCCCGGTATGTAAGGGAGCTCGACTTAACCCCAGATCATTGAGCGTTAAGATTAACGGATATAACATTAACGACGTTTCTGGGATGGATTTGGTGCAGTTCTTAGACTTTTTGGAGTCCATTAAAGATAACCTTGGAGATGAAATCATCCGGGGCTTAGAGTCCAAGATTAAGCCGTTAATTGACATTGGATTAGGGTACTTGACTCTCGATCGAACCACCAGCACGTTATCAGGTGGTGAGGTTCAACGAATTAAGATTGCTAAACACCTAACCAATTCATTATCAGATATTCTGTACGTTTTTGACGAACCAAGTGTGGGTCTTCATCCTCACGACATCGCTTTGATTAAAAAAGCTATGATTAATCTAAAGAAGAAGGGTAACACCATCTTTATCGTTGACCACAATCCTGAGATCATGTCGATTGCCGATCACGTGGTCGAAGTGGGACCAAAATCTGGGGCTGATGGTGGAAAGATTACCTTTACCGGGAGCTATCCAGAAGTGTTGGATTCTGACACTCTGACCGGAAAATGGTTAAGGGCACCTCATCACTTCGCCAAACCACTTCAACCTAAGGGATTTGTAGACTTGGAGCATGTTCACATGCATAATATTGATGATGTGAGTGTCAAGGTACCAACCGGGATTATGACCGTTCTATCGGGAGTTGCCGGGTCAGGTAAGAGTTCACTGGCTGAAGCCATGAAGGACCATTTAAATGGCGATTACGTTGATCTAACGCAAAAGCAAGCCGGCATCAGTATTCGTTCCACTCCCGTGACCTATCTCAACATTTTAAACCCAATTCGAAGGCTTTTTGCGAAGGCCAACAACGTTTCAACCCAGCTCTTTAGTTACAACGGCAAGGGTGCTTGTCCGCGTTGTAAGGGGAAAGGGGTCACAATTACCAACATGGCTTTCATGGATCCGGTCGTTCAGACCTGTGAGTTGTGTCACGGAAAACGCTACAGTCAGGAAGCCTTGGGATATAAGTATCACGGTCAAGACATCGCCGACGTTTTGTCGATGTCAGTTGCTTACGCGGCTGAATTCTTCAAGGATGTTCCTGAAATCGCTAATCCGTTGAAACAGATGAGCGAAGTCGGATTGGATTATTTAGCGTTAAATCAGGCTTTGACCACGCTATCTGGTGGTGAACTGCAACGACTACGATTAGCCCAGATGCTAGAAGAGAAGGGCAAGATTTACTTTCTTGATGAACCCACGGCTGGTCTGCACATGAATGATACGCAACGATTGCTGAAGCTATTTAAACGAATGGTTGCTGATGGCGATTCTCTTATTATCGTTGAACACAACCTTGATGTAATCAGTCAGGCTGACTGGTTGATTGACATGGGACCTGGAGCCGGAACGTACGGTGGAAACGTCCTGTACAGTGGGATTCCTGAGGGA
This sequence comes from Fructilactobacillus sp. X7R4C1, assembly GCF_059901115.1. Classification (NCBI taxonomy): domain Bacteria; kingdom Bacillati; phylum Bacillota; class Bacilli; order Lactobacillales; family Lactobacillaceae; genus Fructilactobacillus; species Fructilactobacillus sp. X7R4C1. The sequence goes on along the minus strand of NZ_JBWXVD010000003.1, from coordinate 158,000 downwards.
TCGGAAAAAGTTCCCCAATCATTTACCGGAAAAGCCCTTAAAAAGTACATGTTGCCTTATAAAGAAAGATAAACAAACAGAGATCATCACTGATATCAGTGATGATCTCTGTTTGAATTAGAATCCGATGAAAGACTCAATGTTGGCTTTTATCATATTGATACCATCTTGGATGGTCATGATAATTTGTTGAAGAGCATTATTATCCCGTTCACTAGCATTCTGTTCGATTTCTTGTTTGGCTTTTTCAATAGCATCTTGAGTTTTTTGGTTAGCTGCATTACTGCCATTGTTGCCACCATTATCAGCATTATTCTCAGGTTTATTGTTATAATTTTTAACCACCACGGGCGGATTTTGTTTAACCTGTTGCTGGGCACTCTTTCCTGAACGGTATAAGCCAAAGATTCCCAACAAAATGATAATTAGAAAAATAATTACGATCCAGCGGAACCAGTGGTGTTTCTTCTTTTTAGGAGCACTTTGGTACTGCGTTTGATTGGGTGCTGTTCTATCAACACCAGGGGAAACCACCTGCGCACTTGGGGCGTACACCAAGTTGTAAGTGAGCGTTCCTCTTGCAAAAGTTCCGTTGATATTCTCGTTCGGATTGACGGCCACGACCCGACCCATGTTTGCCGGATAATCAACGTTTCGTTTAAAGGTGACGTTAGTGAGGTAACTGACGGCATTCTGATCGCCACTAAGTCCCTGAACGACGTATCCCTTTAGGTCAGGGACTTCGATTGAAAATGCTTCCCCGGGAGTTTGCAAATATTTTAATGGGTTAGTCAAATTTTGACCGTTTTTATCAACAACGTTAATAACTACGTTTCCGACATTGCGGTCCATTCGACTACCAACTGTTTCATTGTTCATTGATTGAGTGCTCCTTTAATCAGTTTATATGCATTATCTTACCATTATTTCTCAATCTCACAAAAAGAATCCAACCCAATTTCCCGCACCTTAATGGGAGATCAGGTGTCGATTAGTCGCTTTAAATGTGATATCATGATTACTGTAAGTGATAGTCATTAACTATCAGACTGAATATTGAGAGGAAGAATGACATGAGCGAAAAAAAGATTATTGAAAAACTCGATGACATTAAAGATTACGAAGACAAAATGGCTGATTTAGTATCAGCAATCTTGACCGACCAACCTTGGGAACAAACTGATGAAGTTCGAAACGTTTACTTCTTGGATGTAACTGATTTTGGGAAAGACCTTCAAGATGTTTTAGATCAAATGAACGTTTTGCGTGACCAATACGATGAAACATTACACTCATACTTGGGTGTTCCATTCATCCCTTACGTTCCACTATCAAAATTAACTGATGCCGCTTTTCAAACTTTAGTTGACGTTGACCCAACGGACAACATCACTAAGACTAAGAAGAACAGTGTCTTTGTTGATTCACGTGTTATTGATAGTAAAGATGGTAAGCACATTAGCTTGGACTTACAATTTAACGAACAATAAGATTAAGTGTAAAGAGAGTTGACACCTTGGTGTTAGCTCTCTTTTTTATGGCGTTTTTGAAATAAATATTTTAAAAATGATTGACAGAAAGTGATTTGAGTTGTTTAATTAGTGGCAATTAAAGAAGAGGAGGAATATTCCATGAATAATCATATTGATCATCAAAACGACCTTTATACTTACTTTACTTGGTACAAGTGCGTATCTAAGTAAGGTTGTTTTGAGGGCCTAATTAGATACCGTAAGGATACTAACTAGGCTAATTACAGATTATCGTTGGATATTCCTAATAACGAATGTGTTTTTAATCCCAGTTAGCATCGAATGTTAACTGGGATTTTTTGTCTATCGAAAGGAGAATTAGAATGTCAAAAGCATTAATAAGTAAAATGAATCAAGAAATGTTGCAGCTATCACCATCGTCGATTTTAAAATTTAATGATGAGGTGAGTCAGATTCCTGATATTATTCCGTTAACGTTAGGAGAACCAGACTTTAATACTCCCGAACACGTTAAGGACGCGGCAATTAAAAGTATTCAACAAAATGAGAGTCACTACGCTCCTACCAAGGGAACCAAACAACTGCGGGATGCAGCTGCGCACTTTTTACAAAGTAAATACGATTTAAACTACGACCCGGAGACGGAGATCATTATGACTGCTGGAGCTACCGGTGGAATTTATACGGCGTTAACATCGGTCTTAAATCCTGGGGATGAGGTTTTAATTCCAACGCCGATTTTTCCACTCTACTTTCCGATTATTAAACTACGGGGAGCCACCCCGGTTTTTATGGACACCTCTAAAACTGACTTTGTCCTTACTCCAGAACAATTAGAACAAAATTTAAGGGATCACCCCAAAACCAAGGCGATTGTCTTGAATTTTCCCACTAATCCCACTGGCAAAACTTATCATCCTGACGAACTCCAAAAACTGGCCGATGTGATTAAAAAGCATGATATTTTTGTGATTTCTGACGAAATTTACAGCGAACTGACTTATGATGGCAAACACGCCTCAATCGCTAAATATCTTCCCGAACAAACCATTTTATTGAATGGGGTTTCAAAGTCACACGCGATGACCGGATGGAGAATTGGAATCATGGCAGCCCCTAAAGACATCACCAGTCAACTTGAAAAAATCGATCAATTTACGATCACTTCGACCACCACAAACGCACAAGCTGCGGCCGCCGAAGCACTTGGAAATGGAATGAATGATACTGATGCCATGAAAAAGGAGTACCGAAAGCGACGTGATTTTGTTTACGAGAAATTGAATGCGATGGGCTTTAAGATGGCCAATCCCGATGGCGCTTTTTACATTTTCGCTAAAATCCCAGCTGGCTTAATTCAAAATAGTATGGACTTTAGTTATGACTTAGCCCGTAAAGTTAAGGTGGCCGTCATTCCCGGAAGTTCGTTTGGCCCAGGCGGCGAGGGATACGTTCGCATTAGTTATGCTACTTCAATGGAAAACTTAAAAGAAGCCATGGACCGAATTAGTCAGTATATCGAAAAAAGGGAAAATAGTTGTGACACCAAAGTGAAGTGAACCATAATTGTTAGACATTAATAGGCTCCAAAAAAGTTAGGTAAAAACTAACCGATTTGGAGTCTTTCATTATGTTGTATTTTTATGGTTAAATATTCACATATTTTTAAAGTCCAATGAGTTAGTGAGTATCAACAGTGAATTGTTACGATAATGCCCAATCTAAAGTTGTTTTAATCTTCTAAAAACGAGAATTTTTAAACCGAACTAAATCATTGTTTTTAACTACATTAAAGCAAACGCTTCATGAATATGTTGAGTGGTTGAATATCAAAAGAATTTCTGGCAATAAAAAAGGACTCACACCGATTGAATATCGAAATGAATCCTTGAAAGTATAAAATGTCTAACTTTCATATAGCACTTCATTAATGACAACTTTTTTATTTATATATTTTTCCTGTATTCATAAACTGCATTTTCTCTTTAAACTCTAATAATCTATTGGCATGTTCGTCAAAGCCTAATTTTTCAAATTCTAAGATAGCATTATTTACTGATGAATGTTCCGTTACTAATTGTTTCAGGAGTTCGATATAATAATTACACATCAGTTTATCATACATTTTTCTTGGTGAATTCCGAGAAATACTGCTTAAATATCCAATGTAGAAATTAGCATTTTTGTATTCCTTTCTTTCAAAGGATAAGATAATACAATTATTTACAAAAATAGCAATGTCATTTTTATAAGTGTCAATTTGACTCAATATTTTAGTCTTTTTAAATAATGTATTGAATGTGGCACGAATATAATCACTGTTAAAAATGTACAAGCAATTGGAAAATAATGATACTTCAAAATGTCCCCATTGCTGGATACCATTTAAATAGTTTTTGATTAATTCCGTATCTTCATTTACGTCAAAAATCTCCTTTTTATGAGATTTATTCATAAACAGTTTTAGTTCAATTGATAAGCAACAGAAGAAAAAGTCATGATAATCCTTATACTTGGTTTGATAATCTACAATTCGACTTTGGATCTCATGGTCTTTTTCTTTATAAATATTTTCGTTGAAATATTGAAGAGCATATTCCTTTTCAGTTTTTGAGCTGTTATTCAAATAGAATGTGTATTCTTGAACTGTGATATTCATTCTTTGTAGATAAGAAAATAAAATGTCACTGGAAATTCGGGATCGGTTGTTTTCAAAAGAGGAAAGAGTAGTTCTTGTAGAAATACCTGAGGAAAGTTGTATTTGAGACATTCCACGTTCCTTACGTAATTTCCGAATTAATTCTCCATTAGTCATGAGTAACACTTTCCTTTCATATCAGTACATAGAATGAATTATGACGAAACACTTTACATAATGGTACTCTCCATGTGGTCCTGCTGTAAACTATGTTTAACTCATTTAAGGGGAAGTGTGATGAACGTGGAAAAAATAGTTTTAATCGATTCTTCTAGTAGGAATCCATCAAATTCGAAAATGTTAGCCAAATTAGCACTAAAGAACATTGGATATCAAGGTATAAGGTTGAGAGATAAAAACATTCAACCAATTAAAGACTATCGATTTAAAGGTAATTGGCCAAACTCTGGTGATGATTTCTATGATGTTATTGATCAAGTTGAAACTAGTGATTTAGTTATCTTTTCATCACCAATTTATTGGTACTCAATTTCTTCTCAATTAAAGCTTTTTATTGATCGATGGTCGGAAATGTTGGAAATTGATTCATTGTTTAAAGAAAATATGAGAAACAAAAAAATAATATTAGTTTTGGTTGGTGGAGATAAACCTCGTCGAAAAGCAAAGATCATTATTCAGCAATTTAGATATATATGTAATTTTCTAAATATGCAATTGATTGATTTTGTCATTGGTAAAGCGAATAAGTATGGCGAAATATTTGATGATTCAAATGCCATTCAAAATGCTCACAGAATCAACATGAATCTCAAAAAGAATAGTTATGGAGGTTGAGTAATGAAATTCACTTTGTTAAGGCGAAAAGAATTCAGAAACTTTTTTCTTTCTGACATCATTTCTGGGTTTGGAGTTGGGATGACAACCGTTGGGGCTAACTGGTATGTTTTACAACAAACTAAATCAGATAGTGTCGTGGGAACATTTTTGGCTATTAACGTGTTAGCTGGTTTTCTGATTGCACCCATTGCAGGATATATAACGGATAAATTCATTCGAAGAAACGTGGTCATATCAACATTTTTATTTCGTGCGGTTCCCATTGCAATTATTGCAATCTGGTTGTATCTTTTTAAATTTAATTTGCTGGCTATGTATCTATTAGCGATCGTAACAGGAATCGGATGGGTAACTTATATGGCATCGTCTCGTGGATATATTCAAGCAACTGTTCCTAAAGAACTTCTTGGAAGTGCCAATTCATTTATTGAAGTGTCATTACAAGTAGGAATGTTCATGGCAGGTGGAGTTTCTGGAATTTTGATTAGTCATATTGGCTTTATTTCTATATTAATCATTAACGTGTTCTTGTTTGCCATTGCGATCATACTGATGTTAAATGCTCCAGCGGATAATTATGATGTCATTGGGATCTCAAATGATCATAGTAAAAAAGAAGATAATTCAGTCATTAAATATATTTTTAAAAATAAAATGATTTTAATAATTGGGTTACTTTCAATTTTACCATTATTAGTTACCCAACTATTTAACGTTTCGATGCCAGGTTATGTCAGTACGATATTGCATTCCAATAGTACCATCTATGGATTTACTGATATGTGCTATGGCATTGGTGGTTTAGTTGCAGGTTTAGTTACTGGGAAACTATTAGAGAAATTTCGCAGGAAGAGTTTGTTAGTAAATTTCTTTGCCCTTGCTAGTGTGGCATTGTTTGTCTTATTTATTTTCCAATTTATTGGGTTAGCATTTGTGGCTACTTTTTTAATTGGACTTTCTAATTCTGCATTGCGAGTAGTCATTAATACTATCCTAATGAATAAAGTTAATAAAAAATATATGGGAAGAACCACTTCTATTTGGACAGGTGGAGCACAATTTATAGAAATTTTTTCTTCCACATTCATTGGCAAATTAAATGATAGCTTCGGATCCAACTATGGATTCTTTTGTATGTTTCTAATTATGCTGGTTGGTTTATTTTGTAGTTTGATACTTAAAAATAGGGGTCTTAATAATGGATAAAAGAAAAACTGTTTTATTAGTTGAACCAAGTTTTTATGGGGTTAGCTTCGCTAAGGCAGCTAAGAAACTTGACTTAAAAGTTGTTAGTATTGTTCAAGACGAAAACGACCCTAAAAAATATAATTATGAAAATTATTTTGATGATTTATTAATAGCGGATATTCATGATGCAAATTCAATTATTAAAGTTATTGAAAACAGTCCTTATAAAGATTTTGATACTATCATTCCAGCAACTGATTATGTTACAGCGGTTACTGCTGAAGTTGCTAAGCATTTTAATAAATTTGGAACCAGTGTTGAGACGGCTAAAAATGCTAGGAACAAAGACCGAGCTAGAAAAGCGTTTAGACAAAAAGGGGTTCCCTCGGCTAAGTATGCCGTTGTAAATAATGTGGAAAATGCTATTAGAGAAAGTGAGCGAATTGGATATCCAATTATTTTAAAACCAACGAATGCTGCCAGCAGTTTAGATGTCTTTTATATTAAGAATGCTAACGAGTTAAAACAACGATTTAAAGAAATCCAGGAATTTAAAAAGAGTTATATGGGATTTAAGGTTAGACCAGAATTTTTAATTGAAGAATTTCTAAGTGGTCCTGAATTTAGTGTTGAATTGTTTTTGTATAAGAACAAAATTGCATTTGCTGAAGTGACAGAAAAACACACCACTAAACCGCCTTATTTTAGTGAAATAATGCATGTATTTCCGACTACAGTTGATGTTGGTAAAAAAGATTCAATTATAAATGCTGCATTTGAAGCAGCTCTTTCTTTAGGTTTTAGTGATGGTCCTACTCATGTTGAAGTTAAATTTACTAAGAATGGTCCTAGAATTGTTGAAGTCAATGGTCGACCTGGGGGAGATAATATCACCTCTGATTTGATTAAAGACGCGTATGGGATTGATATTTTTGAAGAAACAGTGAAATTATATCTTGGTGAAAATATTAATATCAAGAGGGCTAAGAATGGAGCTGCGTTAATTAGATATATTTTTGCTGATCACAGTGGTATTTTTAAGAGAATTAAAAATGTTGAAGTTTTAAAAAACACGCCAAATGTTAAAAAGTTTAAAATTAATGTGGATAAAGGATCAAAAGTTCAAGCCCCACAAAACTCAGATGATCGACTAGGTTATTATATTTTAGCGGGTGATGATTCTGATTCTTTGAAGAAGATGGCAAACAAAATCGATAATGAAATATCAGTTGAATTGATTTAATGTAATTATCATAGGTAATTACATTATTTGTTATAAATAATTAAAAGAGCCCTTAACTACTTACGATAGTTAAGGGCTCTTTTGCGGTGCATTTTATTTTACTTACAATTACTTGTTTTTGGCCTCTTTTTCTTGAGCCGCTTGCCCCAAGATGTTGAGGTAGTTAAACGGACGGTCAAAGTTTGGTTGAAACAGCATGTCAACCATGGCCAGGTCGTCGATGGTGTTTTCGTTTTGAATGGCGACGGAAAGTACGTTAGCGGACTGCGAAATGTCGTAGAGACTGGTCAATGCGCCACCCAAAATTTTGCGGGTGTCTGGGCTGTAGACTAATGACATCAGCACAGGAGTGGTAGTAGGCATGAATTCAGGACGGTAGTTGTCTTCGACAATTACTTGATGAGCGTTAATGCCCTGAGCCTTAGCAGCACTCATGGTTAATCCGGTTGAGGCAAGGTTTCGGTCGTACAACTTCAAACCGGAGGAGGATTGCGTCCCCATGTATTTTTCGGTGTCGTTTTCGATGTTCTTTCCAACCAAGATTCCTTGACGAACCGCATTGGTTGCAAGCGGAATGTAGGCGTTTTTGTGGGTTGGATTGTAGTGAACGGCGGCACTGTCACCAGCGGCGAAGATGTCCTTGTTAGAAGCATGCATGTAATCATCGGTGATGATTGCACCGTTTTCAAGCATGTCAACTTGACCCTTGAGTAGACTCGTGTTGGGTTTGAAACCAATGCACAAAATAGCTAGGTCAGCAGTAAATTCGTCACTGCTGGTCTTAATTGAGACTGTATCACCGTTATCAATGAACTTTTGCACCATTTGGTTTCCTTCGAATTTAACCCCATGGTCCTTGTAGTCTTTTTCAACGATGTCAGTAAACTTAGGGTCATAGTATTTACTTAAAACCCGGTCAACTCCATCAATCAAAGTGACCTCATGGCCAGTCTTGGAATAGGCTTCGGCTAGTTCGGCCCCGATGTATCCAGCTCCAATGACAGCGATCCGTTTAGCGTCCTTGGCGTCATCGAAAAGTACCTGAGCGTCGGTCCAGTTCTTACAAAGCTTGACGTGATCGCTATGAACGCCCTCGATTGGAGGAACAACCGGAAGGGAACCACTGGTCATTACGAGCTTGTCGTAATGTTCGGTCTTACTTTCACCAGATTCTAAATCCTTAACGGTGATTTCTTTGTTATTCGAGTCGATGTTAGTGACTTCGTGCTTCATTTGCACGTCAGCGCCAAGTCCCTTTAATTCCTTTGGATCAGAATAGAACAGGCCTTTTGGATCCTTAACTTCGCCACCTAAATAAAGGGCGATTCCACATGATAGAAATGAGATATTGTCATTTTTTTCATAGACAGTTAAGTCATAATCGGGATGCTCTTTTAAGATTTGTTTAACCGCAAAAGTTCCCGCGTGGGTACAACCAACAACAATAATTTTCATGATGCAACTTACCTCCTAGTGTGAAACAATATTCATGAATTATAGGTTATCCTACCAGATAAAATTGTGAAATGCTAATCAATACACTCATAAAATGGTTCTTATTTATTATTTTTTGAAAGCGACTTCATTACTATATTCTCTGGCTCTTTCACACATGGTTTGATAAATGCGAACGACATCACGATCGGTGCCCCTTAATTCGTATTCTGCAATTTCAGGGACGTTAAAACGTTCCGCATATCTTCTGGCTGTGAGACAAAATTGGACGTTAAAATTGCGATTACCACTGCCGACGATTCCCATGCAGTAGTCGGCGTTATGGTTGTAAGCAACGTATTCGCCCATGGTGTTGGTCATGAGTTCTTTGACCCCGTTATCGATTCCATTTCCACCGTCAAGGTAGGTCGGCACGAAAACAAAGTACGGTGATGTTTCGTCAGCAAAGTCACTTTGATCTGAGATTTCGGTTGGTTCAATTAGTGGGTTACTAGCATCTTTTTGGTGCTCGGTTTCCGCGTAGTCCTCTAAATTTTGCACGAAGTTGCGGGTGTTACCGGCAATTGAGATGTATAAAATGCGAATGGGTTTGATGATTACTACCTCCTTAAATATGAAAAATAGTCACTATTAGTGTAACCTCTAACAAGTTTAAATGCACAGAATCTTAGAAGTCAAAGCAGCCAAAAAACGCACGGAATTAGTTATCCGTACGTTTTTAATTTAATTTCGTTTCTTTACGATCCAGATGACGATCCCACTGATAGCGAGGATTAAAATTCCGAAGGCGCTCGCAATTGCTCCTAATAGCAGTCCCGGAGTTTGGTATTTCAGTTCAATCTGGTGTTTGCCAGCCTTAATGGGTGCTCCGACAAAGCCAGTGTTGACCCGACTAGTGGGCACCTGTTTGCCGTCGACGAAGAGTTTCCATCCCGTTGAATAGGGAATGGAAGTGGTTAAGACGGACTTCTTCGGGTTATTACTGATTCCTTTGACTTCGTTCTTTTTAACCTGAAGGTTTTGGAGACGGTTACGTTGAAGTTTTTGAATCCGTTGTTCATACGAATTGCCAAACGGAACGGCAATAATCTTGGCGCGTTTAAAATTAATCTGGTGGACACCATCAAACGTCAATTTAATTTGATTGCGGCGTTTGGTGGAATACCCTAGGTTAATCAAAGCGTTTTTCTTTTGCGTGTAGTTTGAGAGATTGTCGCGTCCATACTGTGAGTAACCGTTCTTCATTCCTTTCGTTGCAGCATTTAAGGAGTACTGACCGACAAACGGAGTGTGAAGGTTCTTTCGTTTCTCGTTTAGTTTCATCATCTTCGTGTACGGTTGATTTTTGATAGCGTGCTGTCTTTTGGTCATGCTTTCCTTTGAAGCCGACGAGTAATCGTGACTCTGAATACCCTCTAATTGTAAGTAAATTTCGGCATTTTTGGTGCGGCTAGGTTGATTAATCTTAAGGAAATACGGGACTGATTTACCGAGGACATCCTTAGTTACCACGCGGAGACCGTCTTGATTTTGCTTCTTGGTGTCATTTTCCAGTTGGGCGTTTTCCAAAAGGATTTTTAAAGCTTCTTTTTGAGACGTGTGGTTAATGGTTGGTTCGTTGTACTCAACACTCTTAGAATTGTTAGTGAATGCCGTTAATTTATCGTAGTTATCAAGGGTCTTTTCGTAGTCCGGTTGCACCTCATAACTAAGTTGTTTTTGGTTCTGTTTTAGCTTGGCTGATTTGATGCCCTTAATTGGCGAATCAACGTGGACCCCACTGATCATTGCTTGTTCACGTTCGGTTGGGGATAGTTTTTGGTACTGCCGGTTTGAGATCGTTTGATCCTGGGTGTAAGCAATTGGAAGTGCGTTCTTGTTTTTTAAAACGTAGGTTCCATCGGGGTCCTTTTGGTTCACGAGCGGGTTATCAGACGCAAACAGGAGCGGCTTTTTGTCCTTACCCTTGACCATCTTGAAGCCAAAGGGTTGTGATTTGTTTTGTTGGCCCGTGCGAATAAAGAGGTACTTGACGCCCATTAAATTATCGAGAGTGGTGCGGTAGTCATTTTGAGCGACCGGAGCGTTAAAGGTCCGTTGGTTATTTTGAACGGAATTTTCAAGTTGGCCAATGGCCCCATTTTCCACCGTCAGATATGATGAAATGTCGCGGGTCGAAAATAACATCGGGATGTTGGTATTGATGTTAGAGTAGTTCGATAAGTTGACGTCATTTCGACCAGCATAGTGGTATCGATTACCAAGTGAGGTCCGATATCCACCTAACCGTGGTTCAACGTACTGATCGGCTCCGTCGTAGAAATTATTGATGAAGTTAGTGGCAACGTGCTTATTAAGCATGCCCTTTGAAAAGCCGGCAACGTTAGGACTGTAATAGCCAATTCCAAGTGAGATGAGGTTAACGATTAAAACCGCGGTCACACTTCCGATGGTTGTCACTGGCTTTAAATGGAAGAGCTGACTACATAGGATGACTCCCATTAAAATCAACAGGAGAACGATTTCACCGTAGTCATGCGCGCTTAGCTTCATGATGAATCCGCGAGAAGCCCAAATAAGCACAATTAGGGTGATAATTGCGAAAATCATGACTTCCACGTCACGCTTAGTTAACGTAGTGAGGTGATCTGAAAGAATTGTGGCAGCCATCCCAATTGGAAGTAAGCCTAAGCACATCCACCGGTTTGATGGGGTCGATATGGCGTTAAAGACGGCTCCAAAAGCCGGAATCAAGGCACCAATGAAAACCACCAACAGGCCGATGTTTAGGTAAAGGTATTTCTTGAAGTGAGTCATCGTGTAAACAATGCCCAAAAATCCGAGTCCACTAATCCCAACAATGAGCCAGAAGCTAATGGCCAGGTAGCCATTTCCGAGAATTTTACTTGGAATGGAAAGGTAATAGTAGAGAGGATAGAAAAGATAGCCGTTCGCAAAGGTCGATGTGGTCCTCGTGGAACTCAGGGCAAATAAGAGGGTTGGAACGAAAATGACGGCACTAATCAAAATTCCCGCTAGAATGGCCGCAACCATTTTGACCAGTGAACTCACAAAATGAAAATCAGGATTTTTACGAATGCTGAAATACCTAATGATGACGTAGATAATACTGCCAAGCCCAATGATGTAGGCAAAGTAGAAGTTACTTAAAAAAGTTAAGGAAACAGCCAGCATCAGTGGAATGAAGGAATGGTTAGAAATGATGCGTTCGACGCCGTAGCAAATCAGTGGGAAGAAAATCATCGGTAGAATAAAAAAAGGATGGTGCATCCCAGAATAAAGGGCGTAACCCGCAAACGTATAGGTCAAAGTTCCGAGTACAACACTGTATTTTTTAAAATGAAATTGTTTGATGAATAATAAAAAGGCCAATCCGGCAACGTACAGTCGCAGGATTACCAGAAGGCCGTACCCGAGTTCCAGTAAGTGGTCTGGGAATAAAACAATCAGGTAGTTGAAGAGATCACCGACTACGTAGTACGAAAAACTGGTTAACTGATCAGCACCGAGGCCAATGTTAAACGACCAGTTAGTAAAGCCGTGACTGGGATGGGCAAGAAATTCAGTTAGCATGTGTTTAAAGTTTACGAGAATGGGATAGTGTTGGGCAATTCCGTCCATTCCCCAAATTAGTGAGTTACCGGTTAAGTAAAACGTCCAGATGTAGGCCATGATAATAATCAGAAAAATTAGACTGTAAAAAAGCCAATCCGGACATTTTTTTAAAACTGTTTTCATTGTTTCTATTACCCCTATGTATTAGTAAAGCCGAGGGACAGCCTCGGCTTTATTGATATTAGTTATTTGTCTTTTTGGTCGTCATCTGCGTCTGATTCATCATCAGTTGGTTCCAATTTATTGACCTCTAGCCAGTTAATGAACGAGTTCTTGTAGTCAAGAACCTTAAACTGAAAGCCGTCAATGGTAACCACGTCACCCACTTTAATGTGAGGATTTTGTTCGATGATGAAACCGGCAATCGTGACAATGTCAGAATCGTCAAAAGCGGGCATTTCAACGTCAAAGTACTTTTCAAAGTCGTACGTGTTTAATTTTCCGTTGACTTGGAAGGTGCCATTGGGTTGCTTGAAGATGTATTCGTTAACCTGCGGATCGATTTCGTCTCTGACGGTCCCGAACAACTCTTCGTAGATATCCTTATCGGTAATTAATCCCGAAGTTCCACCGTATTCATCGATTACGACAACAATTGGTTGATGCATCTTAATCATTTGTTGAAGTACCATCGTAATGGGTGTAGTTTCGGGAGTCGTACTAATCTTTCGAATTAACTTTCCGACCTTGACGTTGGAATCGACCTGCGATTGTCTGACCAAATCGTAACTGTAAACATAGCCAAGGATGTTATCCTTATCATTGTCCTTAACAACGGGAATTCGACTAAACTTCTTTTGAATGTAGACGTTGATAGCATCTTGGACCGTATCGTTGATGTCAATCGTTACCAATTGGGTTCGGTCAATCATGATGTCCCTGGCCACTTTGTCGTTTAACTCAAACGAACGTTGCATGTACAAGTAGTCGTTTCGCTCCAGGTCACCATTTTTAACGGCATCCTTTGAAAGACTCAAAATCTCTGATTGCGAGAAGGCCTCATCGTTTTCGTTTGCCACGGGGATTCCCAGTAACTTAACTACGCCAGTTGCTGACACATTTAGTAACCACACAAATGGGTAGAATAAAATGTGAAAGAAGTGAAGCGGACCAGCAATCACGCTCAAAACTTTTAGTGGCATGTCAATACTAATATTTTTAGGTACAATTTCGGTAAAGACCACTTCTAAATAGGTAAGTAAAAGTACCCCAACAATCGCACCAACACTGTGAGCGGTAGCAGGATTAACACTGAAATCCTTTAATTCCATGATGGAAACCAGGATTTCAATCACGAATGATTCACCAATCCAACCAAGAATGATTCCCGCAAGTGAAACACCTACTTGGGTTGTCGAAAGATACTCATTAAGGTTGGTTACCATTTTCATTTCACGATTAACTTTTTTCTTCTTTTTGTCACTGATATCTTCATCATCCAGTTTTTCTTGGAGGGCACTTGGCCTTGATTGGACCAGTGAGAACTCACACGCGACAAAGAATGCAGCAAAGAAGAACGTTATTAAAATAATTATTAGATCAAGTATTATCTGACCGGTATTCAAATTTCATTCCTCATTTCAAAATTTTAAACAATAAATATATTATAACGTACTTATCCATTTTTTTAAGTATTTAAGATGAGCGGCATAATTAATTGATTTTATCATAAAGCCGTTTGAATGGAAGCAATTTATTAAAATAAATTCCTTATTATGTTACGAAAAATGTTTGATTTTACGGTTTCGAGGAAAAATTAACGGTTAATACGAAAGTTATTTTGTAAGTAGCACTTTTTCCCCCAATTATGAGCTAATTTCTTGTGTGAAAGGGACGATCCATCCTAGTATAGAGGGTGCTAAGAGATTAGCAAATAAAATAATAAAAAGGGGTTTTAGTTATGGCAAACGATTTAAGAAAAGCTAGTTATGATCCAATGGATGACTTTTTTGGCGACTTTGGCAAGAGTTTATTAAACTCAGTTGCTGGAAGCAACAGAATGAAAACTGATGTTTTAGACCAAGGCGATGACTACGTCGTAAAGGCAGAATTACCTGGCTTTAGAAAAAATGATATTGACATTAGTTATGATAACGATACCCTATCAATTCATGCTGTTCATGACATTGACAAGGAAAATAAGGGTGACAATGGTCGGATCTTAAGTAGAGAACGTTCATCAAGTGACGTTAACCGTTCGTTTTACATCCCTGATGTTGATGAGACCAAGATTTCAGCTGATTACGATGGCGGTGTTTTGACCATTACTTTGCCAAAATCACAAGATGATGAAACCCAAAACCATCACGTTGAAATTGACTAATTTAATTTAGACTAAGTGTTAAGAGATGATCCGGTTGGACCATCTCTTTTTTTAACTATTTTTAAAGCTTTGCGCTTTTCTTTCATTAGTGGTGCAAAATTTAATTCCTTCTTATACAATATTAATTAGAAATGAATTAATTACATAAGGAGGTGTAACTGTGGCAAGTGACCAGATCGATATTAATAACGTGAATCCGAGTGAGGGACTAACGAGTACGGAAGTTAAACAACAGGTGGCAGACGGTTATAAGAATACGGCGCCTAAACCACTAACGAAGTCTGTGAAACAGATCTTGGTGGAAAACATCTTTACGCTGTTTAACGTAATCAACGTAGTTCTTGGTGCGCTAGTATTCTATACTGGTAGCTATATCAACATGTTGTTCTTGGTGATTGCCATAGCGAACACTACCATCGGAATCTTTCAGGAGATTCGTTCTAAGCGCCAGGTTGACAAAATGGCGTTGTTGTCTCAGAACAAGATCAAAGTTCGACGGAACGGAAAAATTGAACTTATTCAACCGGACCAGATTGTTTTAGGAGACATCGTTGAACTGGATCGTGGGGACCAGGTACCAGTTGACGGAGTCGTAAAACAAACCAAGGGGATTGAGGTTGATGAGTCTCAAATCACCGGTGAATCCAATCCAATTGAGAAAACCACCGGAGATGAACTGACGTCTGGCAGTTTTCTGGTTAGTGGAAAAGCCTTCATGCTTGCAACTAAAGTTGGCGATGAGACCTTTGTTAACACGATTACAAACCAGGCTAAGACCGACAAGAGTAAGAACAGTGTCTTAATCTCGCTGATTAAAAAAATCATCAAAATTCTGACTTTTATTATCATTCCACTTGGAGTAGCACTTTTTGTTTCCCGTTTGATGCACGGGGTGAGCGTTAATAATGCCATTCTGGGAACCGTGGCGGCCATGATTGGGATGATTCCGGAAGGGTTGGTTCTTTTGACGTCAGTGACCCTCGCAATTTCTGCCTATCACCTGGCAAAAAAACGGGTCTTAGTCAGAGACCTTTCTTCCATTGAAACTCTGGCACGGGTGAACACGATCTGCCTGGATAAAACCGGGACGATTACCAGTGGCGAATTGAAATTTAAACAGATGGTGAAAGAAGCTCCTAATTACACTGATCAACAAATTGCCGAAATCATGGGCTCTTTGGTCCATGAAATTGATGACAATAACGAGACCGCTTCAGCGCTTAAAAATGAGTTCAAGCAGCACCCGTACGCTGCTAGTATGATCGTGCCGTTCTCTTCAGCGAGAAAGTGGAGTGGGGCCGAGTTAGACGACAAAGGCAAATACGTCTTCGGAGCACCTCAGTTCATTTTGGATCTAACTGACAAGCAACAACAAGAAGTTAAGCATTACGCCGAACAGGGTTTTCGGGTCATTGCGCTCGCAAAAGTGGACCAATTAAACGAGGATAGTATCGCTGGTAGTGAACTGATTGCCTTAATCTTGATTACAGACGTCATTCGACCGAACGCTTCTGAAACCCTGCAGTTTTTCTATAACCAGGGGGTGGACTTAAAGGTCATCTCTGGCGATGATCCGGTCACCGTTTCAAGCATTGCCAATCGGGTCGGCATTCACAATGCCTACGATTACATTGACATGACGACGATTGAAGACGACGCCAACTATCGTGATTTGGTCAAGCAGTACGTGGTGTTTGGACGGGTCAAACCCGACCAGAAACAACGGCTAATTAAGGCGCTACAAGAAAACGGTCGGACGGTTGCCATGACTGGTGATGGGGTCAACGACTTACTGGCCTTAAAGCAGTCAGACTGTGGAATCGCAATGGCATCAGGATCTGAAAGTGTCAAGAGTATTGCCGATTTTGTGATTATTGATTCCAACTTCGACGCCCTTATTAAAGTGTTAAACGAAGGTCGGAGGGTTATTAACAACATTGATAGCATCGCCTGCCTGTACCTGATTAAGACCATGTTCTCGGTCATGCTCAGCGTGCTCTTTCTGTTTTTTGCCAGAAACTATCCGTTTCAACCAATTCAACTCACTCCGATTAATGACTTAATGGTCGGAATCCCATCGTTTCTCTTGGCGCTTGAACCGAATTATCGAGCTTTAAAGGACCGCTTTGCTTCTAACATTTATGAAATTTCACTTCCAGCCGCACTAAGTGTCGTTTTCTACATTTTAGTGATTGGTGTGATTGGCGATATTTTTGGACTATTCACCTCAATTACTTCATCACTGAGTGTTTTGATTACTGGGGTCATTTGTTGGTTGGCTTTGACAATGGTTTGTCGACCATTTAACCGCTACAAACTAACCATCGTCGTTTTGAGTATCACACTCTTTTTGGCGGTGTTCATCTTTCTTGGTAAAATTTTCTCGTTGGTCACGATCTTTACGTGGTCAGTCGGAGGAATTGGATTATTATTAGCTCTTACAACTGATTTCACATTTGTTGGGGTGCAAAAGTGTGTCAGATTAGTTAGACATAAACTTTTAACAAATAAGGATTTAGACAGATAGCGTCATGAGGGCGTTATTTGTCTTTTTAATTAACAGTTAGTGCATTATTTAACAATAGCATTCGTCAAATTAATTAATTATTTTTTAAGAGTTTAATAACCGTCAGAATAATAAGTGATAAAAATAACAATGAACCATTGCTTTTTGAAAAAGATGATGATATGATATTAGTTGTGAAGAAAATAACAAGAAAATATTGGAGGCTGGAAGTATGACAGATGCAAAGCAACAACCCAATGTTGAAGAGATCGATAAGAATATTGATGCCAAAGTTCAAAAAGCACGCATTGCCGTAGATGAGATGAGTAATTTCGACCAGGATAAGGTTGATAAGATTACCCACGCCATGGTACTTGCTGGGGTTAACGCCCACCAAAAATTAGCTAAGATGGCTTATGAAGAAACCGGACGTGGTGTTGAAGAAGACAAGGCCATTAAGAACTTGTTTGCCACCGAAGAAATTTGGCACGATATTCGTAATGATAAAACCGTTGGGATCATCTCAGAAGATTCTGAAAATGACCTGATTAAAGTTGCTGAACCACTCGGTGTTATTGCTGGAATCACTCCAGTTACTAACCCAACCTCAACTACTTTATTCAAGGCAATTATTTCAATGAAGACTAGAAACGCCATCATCTTTAGTTTGCACCCACAAGCCCTTCAATCGTCAATTGAAGCTGCTCGAATCGTGCGTGATGCTGCGGTTAAAGCTGGTGCACCTAAGGACGCCATTCAATGGATTGAAAAGCCTAGTCGAGAAGCTACGAACGCTTTGATTCAGAACCCTGGCGTTGACATTACCCTTGCAACTGGTGGTCCTGGATTAGTTAAGGCCGCATACTCCGCTGGGAAACCAGCTTTAGGAGTTGGTCCTGGTAATGGTCCCGTTTACGTTGAAAAAACCGCCAACATCCCACGTGCCGTTAACGATATCGTTTTATCAAAGACCTTTGATAACGGGATGATCTGTGCCACTGAAAATAGTGCGGTAATCGATGCCGATATCTATAAAGATGTAAAAGAACAACTCGAATTAAACCGGGTTTACTTTGTTCCAGAAAAAGAAAAACAAAAATTAACTGACGCCATGTTTGACAGCAAGCGTCTTAGTGTTAAGGGTCCAATTGCTGGTGCCACTGCGCAACAAATTGCTGACATGGCTAAGATCAAGATCCCAGAAGACACTCAAGTGCTTGCCGTTGAGATGACCGGAATTGGTCCTAAGTACCCAATGTCAGGGGAAAAATTATCACCAGTTCTTTCGGTCTACAAGTCAAAAGACCACAAGGATGCTTTCAGAATTTGTGCTGAGCTTCTAAACTACGGTGGATTAGGCCATACCGCAGCAATTCAAACCTCAGATGATCAATTGGCCGTTGACTTTGGGGTGGCCGTTAAGGCTTCGAGAGTGATCGTTAACTCACCATCTGGTCTTGCTGGAGTTGGTAACTTGTACAACAACATGACCCCATCACTTACGCTTGGAACTGGATCATGGGGTAAAAACTCAATCTCCCATAACGTTACTGATTATGACTTGTTGAACATTAAAACTATCGCAAAGAGAAGAAATAATATGCAATGGATTAAACTACCTCGAATCTACTTCGAAAAGAACTCAGTTCGCTACCTCCACGACATGCCTGGTATTAAGAAGGCCTTTATTGTTACTAGTCCTTCTATGGTTAAATATCACTACGTTGACAAAGTCTTAGATGAATTGAACCGAAGAGAAGATGACGTCCAATACTACATCTTCGATGACATTCATGGTGAACCAACAACTGACATGGTGAATGCTGGGGTTACCCAAATGAACGCCTTTAAGCCTGACACCATCATCGCCCTTGGTGGAGGATCACCACTTGATGCCGCTAAGATGATGTGGTTAATTTACGAGAACCCTGAGACTGACTTCTTCGGTGCAAAACAGAAGTTCTTAGATATCAGAAAACGTGCTTACAGATACAACAAACCAGAAAAATCACAAATGGTTGCCATTCCAAGTACTTCTGGAACTGGTTCAGAAGTAACGCCATTCTCAGTTATTACTGATTCAAAGCTTCACGTTAAGTATCCATTAGCTGACTACGCTTTGACACCTGACGTTGCCATTGTTGATCCACAGTTTGTTAAGACGGTACCAAAGGGCACCATTGCTGCCTCAGGACTTGATGCCTTAACTCACGCGATTGAGTCATACGTCTCAACCATGGCGTCAGATTACACTCGTCCAATGTCACTTCAGGCCATCAAGATGATTTTTGATAACTTGACTGACTCGTACAACGGTAACATGGAAGCTCGAGACAAGATGCATACCGCCTCAACGATCGCCGGAATGGCATTTGCGAACGCCTTCCTTGGAATTACCCACTCAATTGCTCATAAGATTGGTGGACAATTTGGGATCACCCACGGGCTTGCCATCGCCATTACTTTGCCACACGTTATCAGATATAACTTCAAGAAACCAAAGAAGATTGCCACATGGCCTAAGTACGAATCATTTAGAGCCGACGACGATTACGCTAACATCGCTCGCTACCTTGGTCTTCCTGGAAACTCCAATGAAGAATTGAAGGAAGCCTTGGTTCACCGCTTCATCGAATTAGCTCACTCGGTTGGAGTTGAACTTGATCTGAAGTCACAAGGTGTAAGCAAACAAGAGTTAGAAGCAGCTGCCGATCATCTTGCCGAACTGGCATATGCGGATCAATGTACAACTGCTAACCCGAAAGAACCACTAATCGCAGATCTCAAGAAGATGATTCTTGACGAATACGAAGGTGTTGGGGTTGAGACTCAAACTGACAAAGAAGTTTAGTTTCTAAGTCATTAAAAAATTAAAAGTAGGAATTCCAAACGGAATTCCTACTTTTTTTGTGCAATTGATTTGGTTAAAACGTTGATTAATTCTTGCTCTTCGGGTGAAAGAACGTGACTTTTACGAAAGGCCACCGAAACATAAAACGGGGGTAAATCTTCATCGTCAATGGGGATAGAAACGAGGTTGTCAGAAGGTTTAATGGCTTTACTAACCAGAAAGGTGATCCCCACGTCTTCAGAGACTAATTGTTTGGCTAGCTCAATGTCAGACGTACGATACTTAATTTTGGGGTGAATGGCGTGAAGCTTAGACAGATCCGAAAAGACCTGAGTGTGAACGAAGTCACTGGAGAGGCCCACAAACTCTTCGTTTTTGAGGTCGGCAAATTTAACGGAGTGAGCGTCTGCCAGTGGTGACTGTCGATTAACGACCAGCATGAAGTGGTCTTTGGTTAAAATCGTCGCGTCGATCTCATTACTTTCAAGCGGTTTGGATGATCCTAGAAGTGCTAAGTCGATTCGACCGTCTTTTAATTCCCCTAAAAGCTTTTTGGAACCACTCTCTGAGTTATCAAGATCATTTAGGATTCCAAGTGAAAATAGTTTAGACGCCAGCTTGGGAAAATAGTAGTTCCCAATGATTGGTGGAAGACCAAAGCGAATGACATGGTCACTGATGTTGCCCATTTCGTTGTTAATTTTGTCTACTTCCTTCATAATTACCTGGACGTGTTTTTCAAGGTCGACGCCGGCCTTAGTGAGTTTAATTTGGTGGTGGGCCTGATTTCGATTAATTAATTCGACGTTGAAGTTATCCTCTAGGCGTTTAATGGCCATGGTAATTGTGGGTTGTTTAACGTGATAATACTTGGAAACGTCGGTGTAATTTTTAAGCTCGGTTAATTTGTTGAAGTACATTAAATCTTTTAGCTTCATGATGGCCTCATATAAATTAAATTTATGAATAAATCGCGTTTGACTATCTTTTTGATAGTGAATTAGTATTTAAAAGAATCAATTACAGACTATTTTACTACAAAAAGGAGTCTTAAAATATGGCTAAAGGTGAAGAAATATTGAACAATCCCTTTATCAATAAAGGGACTGCATTTACTGATGATGAACGAAAGACATTAGGACTAGTGGGGATGCTTCCACCAAACGTTCAAACTTTGGACGAACAGGTTGAAAACGTTTATGACGAATACCAACACAAGGGTAGTGACCTTGAAAAACGCATCTACTTGATGAGTATTTTTAACGAAAACCGGGTTCTATTCTATGCAACCTTCGCTAAACATGTCACTGAATTCATGCCAGTCGTTTACGACCCAACGATCGCTGACTCAATTGAAAATTACTCCAGACTGTACGTTAACCCACAAAACGCGGCGTTTTTATCAATCAATCACGATGACCCTGAAACGATCCGTGAAAGTTTGAAGAACACTGCTTCTGGACGCAGCATCAAGTTGATCGTTGTAACTGATGGCGAAGGAATCCTTGGAATTGGTGACTGGGGAACTCAAGGAATTGATATCCCAGTTGGTAAATTAATGGTTTACAGTGCCGCTGCTGGCATTGACCCATCTGAGGTCCTACCAGTGGTCTTAGACGTTGGAACTACTAACAAGAGTTTACTCGACAATCCACTCTACCTTGGTAATCACCAGGATCGCGACTACGGTCAAAAGTACTACGACTTCGTTGACAAGTTTGTAAAAGAAGCAGAAGACTTATTTCCTAATTTATACTTGCACTTTGAAGACTTTGGGCGTGCCAACGCTTCAAACATCCTTGATAAGTACAAGGATGACTACTTGGTCTTTAACGATGACATCCAGGGAACTGGAATTATCGTCCTCGCTGGTGTCTTAGGTGGCCTTAAGATTTCTGGTGAAAAGATGACCGATCAGAAGTACCTGTGCTTTGGTGCCGGAACTGCCGGCGTCGGAATTGCTGAGCGGGTTTGTGAAGAGATGGTGCAAGCTGGCTTATCCGAGGAAGAAGCTAAGAAGCATTTCTACATGGTTGATAAGCAAGGCCTCTTGTTTGACGACATGTCCGACCTAACTCCTGGACAAAAAGAGTTTGCGAGAAGTCGTTCTGAATTCTCTGACTCAGAAAACCTGACCGACTTACTCTCAATTGTGAAGGCTGTTCATCCATCAATCATGGTTGGAACTTCTACTCAACACGGCGCATTTACTGAAGATGTTATTAAGGAAATGGCCGCTCATACTGACCGTCCAATCATCATGCCAATCTCAAACCCAACTAAGTTGGCTGAAGCAACTGCTTCCGATTTGATCAAATGGACTAATGGTCGTGCCTTAGTCGCTACCGGTGTTCCAAGTGCACCCGTTGAATACAACGGAGTTAAGTATGAGATTGGACAGGCTAACAACGCCTTAGTCTACCCAGGAATTGGGTTAGGTGCCATTGCTGCCACCGCCACTAAACTTAACGACGACATGATTAGTGCTGCTGCTCATTCCCTTGGTGGCATTGTGGATTCAACGGTTCCTGGGGCTGCCATTTTGCCACCAGTTGACCAGTTAACTGAATTCTCTGAGACCGTTGCGATTGCTGTTGCTCAAAGCGCAGTTGATCAAAACATTACTATAGAAAAGATTACGGACGTTAAGTCAGCCGTTGATGACGAAAAATGGTATCCAAAATACCCAGATTTAACTAATTTAAACAAATAATTGGAGGAATGTTACATTGGCAGCGTTTATTACTTCACTAGAAAGTGTCGCTGAGATTGTCATTGTCATTGCACTGGGATATTTCTTGAGAAAGTCAGGCAAGTTTGCCGACAGTTTTAAGGGAAACATCTCATTCTTAATCATGAATGTGGCTTTGCCTATTTCAATCTTCGTATCAGTATTAGATAATTTGACCCGCGGAAAGTTAGTTGGGCTAGCTGGCGGACTGTTATACACCGTAATTAGTTTTGCGTTAGGTTACATTGTCGCAATTGCCCTAGTCTACATCCTAAAAATTAGAAAGGGTCGTAGGGGAACTTTCATTAACATGGCGGTGAACGCCAACACCATCTTCATTGGGCTGCCTTTGAACTTGGCACTGTTTGGAACTTCTGGGATGACTTACTTCCTGATTTACTATGTAATGAACACCATCTCAACTTGGGCCATCGGAATCTTCTTCATCTCAGGAGACGATCCCACCAAGAAGAAGGGTGAAAGCAAGGGGAACTTTAACTGGAAGAAGTTGCTTCCAGCTCCACTGATTGGTTTCTTGGTTGCGTTAGTTTGGATTCTGATTGTTAACGTTAAGTTGCCAATGTGGATCGACAAGACCTGTAACATGATTGGTGGTCTTGTAACACCATTATCCTTAATCTACATTGGGATTATTTTGGCCGATGCTGGTCTTTCATCAATTCACTTTGATAAAGATTCCATTGCCGCACTACTTGCTCGTTTCGTGATTGCTCCGGCAATTATGATCGGAACCTTACTGGTCTTCATGCACACCGGCGCTGGGATTCCAAACATCGAATTTGGCACCTTAGTAATTCAATCTGCCACCCCTGGTTTGGCTGTGCTTCCAATTCTGGTTAGTCAGTCCCATGGTGACGTTGATTACGCTACTAACTTGGTCGTAACCAGCACGATTCTGTTCGTGATCGTGGTTCCAATCTTGATGGCCATTATCAACTTTATCGTATAGATAAGTAATTAATAAAGAAGTCAGACGTTCAATCTGGCTTCTTTTTTGTGTGCCATGCCACGGTCCCGGTTTGAAAGTGGTAACGTAGAAGTATGCACAATTTCATTTATTAATTAATTGGAGGGATTAAACAGTGACCGCATTTATTGCCTCACTAGAGAGTGTCGCTGAGATTGTTATTATTATTGCTTTAGGGTATTTTCTTCGTCGTTCCAACAAAATGACGGATGGTTTTAAGGGAAATGTTTCGTTCTTAATTATGAACATTGCCTTACCAGTTTCGATTTTTATTTCCGTTTTGGATAATTTGAATCGGGGAAAATTAGTTGGACTAGTTGGCGGACTACTATACACGTTGATTAGTTTTACCCTGGGTTATGTAATCGCAATCGCATTGGTTTTTGTTTTAAGGATCAGAAGGGGTCGAAGAGGGGCCTTTATCAACATGTCGGTCAACGCCAACACGATTTTTATGGGATTACCCTTAAACATTGCGTTGTTTGGAAACGCCGGGATGACGTATTTCTTGGTCTACTATGTGATGAACACCGTCTCAACCTGGGCGATCGGAATCTTCTTCATTTCAGGAGATGACCCAACGAAACAAAGGGGAAAAAAGAAAAAGAAGGTTACCCTCAAACAGATTTTACCGCCGCCACTGGTTGGATTTATCTTAGGTTTGGCGTGGATTTTGATCGTGAACGTCAAATTGCCAGCTTGGATTGATAAGACCTGCAACATGATTGGTGGATTAGTGACACCGTTAGCATTGATCTACATTGGAATCATTTTAGCCGATGCCGGCTTATCTTCAATTCATTTTGATAAGGATACCATTGCCGGACTGGTAGGAAGATTTGTGGTTGCGCCAGCAATCATGATTGGAACCCTCTTAGCGTTTATGCATTTTGGCGTGAACATGGCCCTTCCAGAGTTTGGGACGTTGGTAATTCAGTCGGCAACACCCGAACTAGCGGTTTTGCCGATTTTAGTTAGTCAATCCCACGGGGACGTGGACTACGCCACTAATTTAGTGGTAACCAGCACCGTGTTGTTTGTTATCGTGGTTCCGATCCTGATGGAAATTATTAATTTTATTATGTAAGTAAAAGAAGCTATTGGATGGCTTCTTTTTTAGTTATATATTTATAATGTGGGAAATTATTTTAGTAGGAGTGAGAGACTTGAACGATAAAATTGCAAGGGTAAAAGAATACGCCAAAGAGAACATGAGTAAGGATAAGAGTGGACACGGATTTGACCACATCCAACGGGTCGCAAACATGGTCTTACAATTGATGGGGACCGAACCAGCTAACGGTGAGATTGCCCTTTCAGCTGCTTATTTACACGACGTTTTTGACGATAAATTGGTGGATGATCCGGACGCTAAAAGGGAGGAAGTCAAAGAGCGGTTAGCAGAATTTGGATTTAGTCCTGATGAGATTTTGCAGGTGATGGACATCATCAACCACATGTCTTTTAGTGACAACATTGAACACAAACAACCGTTATCAAAAGAGGGTCAAATCGTTCAAGATGCTGATCGATTAGATGCTCTGGGTGCGATTGGAATTGCGCGGGCCTTTCAGTATGGCGGGGCACATAATCGGACCATTTATGATCCGATGATTAAGCCACGGACTTTAACTACTAAAGCAGATTATCGCAACGCAACTGACGATACTACCATTAATCATTTTTACGAAAAGTTGTTTAAGATTGCTTCCGATTTAAATACCGATGCTGCTAAACAAATTGGAAAGAAGAGAACTCAGTACATGCGTGAATTTGTTGCTGAATTTAAAAACGAATGGGATGGATAAAAAACGCCGATCCGAAGGGATCGACGTTTTTAGTTTATTCGGTAATATCAGCAAAGGTTCCGTTGACTAATTGTTTGACGTCTTCAGCATTTACTTTAACAGAACGACCAATCTGACCGGATGACACAATGATGTCACCCTGTTTTTGGGCTTCTTCATCGATGTAGATGGGATAACCCTTTTGTTCATAAATTCCGATGGGGGTATTTGCACCGTGCTCATATCCGGTCGTATTAACTAAGTCTTTTAGGGGAACCATGCCCACTTTTTTGTTGCCAGAAGCTTTGGCTAACTTTTTGTAACTTAAGCGTTCATCTAAAGGAACCACTCCAATGACGGGACCAGTTGTTTTTCCAGTCAGTGCTAACGTTTTATAGATTAAATGTTGATCAACGTCAGCTTCGTTCGTGGTAATCTGTTGAACGTCTCCCTCTTGATGGGTGGCAAAAATCATCTGTTGAAAAGGAATTTGGTGTTTTTCAAGGATTTGTTCGACTAAGGTTTTGTGGACTTGATTCTTTTTTTTCTTTGACAAATGGCTCACCTCTCGAAGGTATTTTATCATATTAATAAAATATAAGTAAAAATTTCATTTACTTTTAATTCTTATTTATGTAGAATCAACGTGGAAGGAGATGCAAAGGAAAATGAGTGAGAAAGATGAAAAAAAAGCACCAAAGAAAAAGCATGCCCTAATTGAGTATGCGAATGGTAAATCCCTCCAAGAAATTAACGGAAGCGTTGATGTCCCTGAAGGATTAGGATTTTGGAAAACATTATTCATGTATTCAGGACCAGGAGCGTTAGTTGCGGTGGGGTACATGGATCCCGGAAATTGGTCAACTTCAATTACCGGTGGTCAGAACTTTGGATACTTGCTGATGTCAATTATCTTGATTTCAAGTTTGATCGCGATGTTACTTCAATACATGGCGGCTAAACTTGGTATCGTGACACAAATGGATTTAGCGCAGGCGATTCGTGCAAGAAGTAGTAAGACATTAGGGGTTATCCTTTGGATAACAACTGAGTTAGCAATTATGGCGACCGATATCGCGGAAGTTATCGGGGCAGCGATTGCGTTGTACTTGCTATTCCATATTCCATTGTTGATTGCCGTTTTAATTACGGTTCTTGATGTTTTGGTACTGTTACTACTTACAAGTATTGGATTTAGAAAGATTGAAGCCATTGTTGTTTGTTTGATTTGTGTTATTTTCTTGGTATTTGCCTACGAAGTAACTCTTTCAAACCCACAGTGGTCAAAGGTTTTCTTAAACTTAGTTCCAAACATCAAAACCGTTCAAACCCATCCATTTGTAGGTGGTCAAACTCCATTAAGTGGTGCCTTAGGTATCATCGGAGCCACCGTTATGCCGCATAATCTATACTTACATTCTGCCATTTCGCAAACCCGTAAGACTGATAATAACGACGAGGATTCAGTGGCACGCTCAGTTAAATTTTCAGCTTGGGATTCCAACATCCAATTGACAATGGCGTTCTTTGTTAACGCATTGTTATTGATTATGGGGGTGGCGGTCTTCAAGTCTGGTGCCGTTAAAGACCCATCATTCTTTGGTTTGTTTGCTGCCTTAAAGAATCCTGATTTTATGACCAACCCATTACTAGCAAGTGTTGCCAAAACCGGAGTCCTTTCAATCCTGTTTGCCGTGGCCTTGCTTGCTTCTGGTCAAAACTCCACTATCACTGGTACTTTGACTGGTCAGGTTGTTATGGAAGGTTTCATCCATATGAGAATGCCTTTGTGGGCTCGTCGTTTGGTAACCCGTGTCATTTCAATCATCCCAGTTGTTATTTGTGTCCTTTTGAGTAGTGGAAAACCGGCCATTGAAGAGCATGAAGCGCTTAATACTCTGATGAACAACTCACAGGTCTTCTTGGCGTTTGCTTTACCATTCTCCATGTTGCCGCTTCTGATCTTTACCGATAGTAAGTTTGAAATGCGTGGAAAACGGTTCGTTAATGCCCTTTGGGTTAAAATTGCTGGTTGGGCATCTGTGATTGCTTTGACTTTCTTGAATCTGTATGGTTTGCCAAGTCAGATTGTCAGCTTCTTTGGTGATAATCCAACTCCAGCTCAAACTGATATGGGGAACTGGATTGCCTACATCTTGATTGTTTTAGTTCTGGCCCTCTTGACTTGGGTCGTTTGGGACTTGTACAAGAGTAATAAACGGTTCATGGAGGAACATAAGAACGCGAAAAAAGAAGTCGATCAGTACGAATAATTAATTAGAAAAATAGAACTTCGATTTGATCGGAGCTCTATTTTTTTAGCCAAAATTTATTATTTTTAATATGTTAAAATGATGGGTAAGAAACGTCTAATAAGGAGTATTGAATGGCTGATCTAGTTTATAAACGGGTAATGGATGATTTAAAAAAGAAGATTGATTCCAACTATTTCAATAATAATCGTTTACCGGATGAACGGACTTTAAGTTCAAAGTATCACGTCAGTCGGAGCTCGGTTAAGCAAGCTTTAGGTATCCTAGCGGAACAGGGAATTATTTTCAAGAAACGTGGCTCTGGGACCTTTATTAATCCACTTTATTTGAAGAATAAATCTATTTTTAGTTACGAGGGATCTAACCTTGGAATTACCAATAATCTGAAGGTTGAGGGGTACGATCCAAAGATTGATTTACTGGAATTTAAAGTTGTTGCCCCCACCCCTGAGATTTTAGAAGATCTGTTTCTAAATCAAGGTGATGAAGTGTATGAGATTAAACGGCTCCGCTCGGTTGATTCGACACCTATTATTATCGAGTCTGGTTATATTCCGGTTAAAGTGGCGCCCAAGATGAGTAAGCGAGTGGTTAAGGGTTCGATTTTTAACTACTTAGAGGAAAAGCTAAACAAGACGGGAACCAAATCCTACATGTCGATTGAAGCCCAACCGTCCACGATTGATGATCAAAGACTATTGAACTTAAAGCCTGATGAACCAGTCGTGGTCATGGGTGGGATTTTCTTTTTAGACGATGGAACCCCGTTTGAAATTTCCAACATGCGCATTCATTATAAGTACTTTAATTACAACACGTTTGTTGATTTGAATAACTAGAATCGACTTTTACTCAATTTTTTGAGTTAGTTTAAAAGTGATATAATGGAATTGTTGTAAGCACGTACATTGGTTCGGAATTAACGTAATGTAAGAATGTACGAAGAGATTTAAAAGAGTGCCAATGCTGGCAAAAAAGGAAGTATTAAGATGGCGAAAAAGAACGTTAGAGTTAGATATGCACCAAGCCCAACTGGTTTTTTACACATCGGAAATGCACAGTCTGCTTTATTTAATTATCTGTTTGCAAAACATTTCGGCGGAACGATGGTTCTTCGAATCGAAGATACTGATTTAAAGCGTAACGTTGACAGTGGTGAAAAAAGCCAGATGGACAACTTACGCTGGTTAGGGATTGACTGGGATGAAGGCCCTGATAAGCCTAATCCGAAGTATGCTCCCTATCATCAAACGGAGCGAAGAGCTTTGTATGATAAATACATCAGTGAATTAATGGACAAGGGTCTGGCATACAAGGACTTTGCCACTGAAGACGAACTAAAAGAGATGCGGGAAAAGCAACGGGCAAATAAAGAGGCTCCACATTACGATGGACGTTGGTATGGTGCTTCTGAAGCTGATATTCAAGCCGCTGAAGATAAGGGATTACCTTACACAATTCGTTTACATTTACCAAAGGATCATACCTACGAATGGGACGACATTGTGAGAGGTAAGGTTGAATTTAATTCTGACAATTTAGGTGGCGATTTTATCATTCAAAAGAGTGATGGATTACCAACCTATAACTTTGCTGTGGTGGTCGATGATCACTTAATGGACATTACTGATGTTTTAAGGGGTGACGATCACATCGCTAACACCCCTAAGCAAATGGCCGTTTATGATGCATTAGGATGGCAGCACCCTAACTTTGGTCACATCTCATTGATTTATAATCCGAAGACTGGTAAGAAGTTAAGTAAACGTGACAAGGATACTTTGCAGTTCATCAGTGAGTATAAGCGTGAAGGATACTTACGTGAAGCAATCTTTAACTTCATTGCCTTTCTTGGGTGGTCACCGGTTGGTGAAAAGGAAATCTTTTCAAAGGACGAACTGATTAAGGCGTATGATCCAAAGCGAATGTCAAAATCGCCAGCTTTCTTTGACCAACACAAATTAGACTGGATTAACTCGCAATACGTAAAAAGCATGCCATCAAGTGAACTTGCCGATCGGGTGGTCGAACTCGTTGATGAAGGGCAGACTGACATTGCCAAGAAGATTCAAGAAGATGACATTCCCAACCTGCACGATTACGCTGAACAGGTGATTGATATTTACAAACACAGTGTGTTTAAGTTGACTGAAATCATGGAATACATGGATTTCTATTACAATATTTTGGGTCAAAACATTGATTACTCAAAACTCAGCGACTTTTCACACGATGATTTGGAAAAGTTATTCAATGCTTTAGAAGACAAGATTCATGAGGCCAGTGAAAACGGTCAAAATAAAGGACTTGATTATGGTCCAATTGTTAATGAGGTTGGCAAAGAAACGGGGATGAAGGGTAAACAGCTTTACTTCCCACTAAACGTCATCTTTACTGGTGACACATCTGCTCCCCAAGTTGCGCAGATTATGGGACTATTTTCACCGTCAGTTATCAGTGCATTAATTAATAAAGCACTTCGTGGAATTGAATAAAATATTTTAAGTCTCCAATTGAAAAATTGGAGACTTTTTTAGTGCTTAAAATTGCTTGAAATTAGGGTTTTTAAGGGCTTAAAATTGGTTCGTATCAATTGTCGAAATGGTTGACATTTCACCAAAAGTCTTTATCATAGTTGTTGTAGGTAAGCCAATAAGTTTGGCGCTTTCAAAAACAGATTAGATCCAGCTCGAAAACGAGCTGCCGATTATTTAAAAGGAGTGTTATAGCATGGCAGTAGATTATGATTCCAAATCATATTTTGAAAAAATGCAACAATACTGGAATACTGCAAATTACTTGTCAGTAGGTCAGCTATTTTTACGTGCTAATCCTTTGCTTAAGAAGCCTTTGACTTCTGAAGATGTAAAGGTTAAGCCAATTGGACATTGGGGAACAATTGCCTCACAAAACTTTGTTTACACCCATTTGAACCGTGTCATCAACAAGTATGATCTTAATATGTTCTATATTGAAGGTTCAGGTCACGGTGGCCAAGTTATGGTTTCAAATTCTTACATGGATGGAAGCTACTCAGAAATCTATCCTAAGATTTCTCAAGATGAAGCCGGAATGGCTCGCCTGTTCAAGCAATTTTCATTCCCTGGTGGAATTGCATCACATGCTGCACCTGAAACTCCAGGTTCAATTCATGAAGGTGGAGAATTAGGTTATTCACTTTCACATGGTGTTGGTGCAATCTTTGATAATCCTGACGTTATCGCTGCCGTTGAAATCGGTGACGGTGAATCAGAAACTGGTCCTTTGGCTGGTTCATGGATGTCAAGTAAGTTCATCAACCCTGTTACTGATGGTGCTGTTTTACCAATCATTAACTTAAACGGATACAAAATTGCTAACCCAACTGTCTTAGCTCGTATGACTGACGAAGACATTACTAAATACTTTGAAGGTATGGGCTGGAAGCCTCGTTTCGTTGAAACCAACATGCCTTACGGTACCGACCAAATGGAAACTCACGAAAAGCTTGCTAAAGTTATGGATGCTTCAATTGAAGAAATTAAAGCCATTCAAAAGAACGCTCGTGAGAACCAAACTGCAGAAACTGCTACAGAACCAAAATGGCCAATGATCATCTTCCGTTCACCTAAGGGTTGGACTGGCCCTAAGAAGAACGCTGAAGGTCTTCCAATTGAAGGATCATTTAGAGCTCACCAAGTTCCAATTCCACTATCAGCAGATGACATGGGTACTGCTGATGAATTCGTAGAATGGATGAAGAGTTACAAACCTGAAGAATCATTTGATGAAAATGGTACTTTAAAGCCATACCTTAGAGAATTAGCTCCTAAGGGTGACAAACGGATGTCAACGAACCCAATCACTAACGGTGGTATCGATCCTAAGCCATTAGACTTACCTGACTACCGTGATTACGCTCTTGATATCAAGACTCCAGGTGCTACTGAAAACGAAGACATGGTTGTTTGGTCCGAATGGCTACGTGACGTTACTAAGAGAAATCCTAATAACTTCCGTGGATTCGGCCCTGATGAAACATGGTCTAACAGATTATGGCACTTATTCGATGTTACTCGTCGTCAATGGTTGCCAAATATCAACCCACCATATGATGAGTACATGGCTCACTATGGTCGTTTGATTGATTCACAACTATCAGAACACCAAGACGAAGGTTGGCTTGAAGGATACACCCTTACTGGTCGTCATGGATTCTTCGCAACTTACGAAGCCTTCGGTCGAGTTGTAGATTCAATGCTTACTCAATACTTCAAGTGGTTGAGAAAAGCTTCTGAACTCGAATGGAGAAACAAGTATCCTGCATTGAACTTCATCGATTCATCAACTGTATTCCAACAAGATCACAATGGTTACACTCACCAAGATCCAGGTATGATTACCCACTTGTCTGAAAAGAAACCTGAGTTTATCCGTGAATACTTCCCAGCTGATGCAAACACATTATTGGCTGTAGGTAACGAAGCATTTGATAGTTACGAAAGAATTAACTTGATTACTACTTCAAAGCACCCACGTCCACAATGGTTTAACATTGACGAAGCTTCAAACCTTGTTAAGAACGGTCTTGGCTACATTGACTGGGCTTCAACTGACAATGGTGAAGAACCTGACGTTGTTATGGCATCTGCTGGTGTTGAATCAACTCTTGAAACCCTTGCTGCAATTTCAATCTTGCACAAGCGTTTCCCTGAAATGAAGATTAGATACATCAACGTTGTTGATTTGCTTAAGTTACGTAACCCAGAACTAGACCCTCGTGGTATTAGTGACAAGGAATTCGATCAACTCTTTACTAAGGACAAACCGGTTGTATTCGCATTCCACGGTTTCGAAGATATTATCAGAACCATCTTCTTTGATCGTCACAATAAGAACGTTCACGTTCATGGATACCGTGAAAATGGTGACATTACTACACCATTTGACATGCGTGTCTTGAACCAATTAGACCGATTCAATTTGTCTAAGGAAGTTGTTTCTGATATTCCAGAATACGCCCTTAAGGGTACTGGATTTATCCAAGAAATGAACAACATGCTCGACAAGCACGACCACTACATTAGAGAGTACGGTACTGACTTGCCAGAAGTTGAAAACTGGAAATGGGAACCACTTAAAAAACCAGCTAAGAAATAATTAATGTAACTAATTAATTAGAAAAGAGTGAACTCATATGAGTTCACTCTTTTTGTTTACATATTGAATTCAGGCGGTAGTGGGGCAATAACTTCAAGTGGTTGATGGTAGAACGGTGTCATCATTTGGACCCGCCAAGAATGAAGCAGCATGGGATGATTAGGATAACCGTTCGGGTCGTACAAGGGATCGTCAATAATCGGATGACCAGTGGAAGCCAAGTGCACCCTGATTTGATGGGTTCGACCGGTCTGAAGTTGAAGGGCCACGAGGGTTTTGTCTGGATCCGTTTTTATGACCTTGTAATTTGTGATCGCTGATTTAGAATTTGGTCCGTTAATTTTGCGTTTACGCTGGTCGTAAGGATCAAAACCAATTGGCTGATTGATTACTCCCAATTGATTTTTAAAATGACCATGAACCCAGGCCAAGTAAGTTCGCTTGACTGCTTTAATTTCAATCATTTTGACTAAGATGGGGACCACGGATGGATTCTTGCCGATGATAAGTGCACCACTGGTTTGTTGATCTAAGCGATGAACCATGTAAGCGTCGTTTTGGGGTTGAAGGTAGTTGGCAGCAAAATTAAGGGTGGATCCCATTTCGTGAGGTTGATTGGCATGAGTCTTGTCGCCGCGATTCTTGTTAACAATTAAAAAGTCAGAGTTTTCGTAGACAACGTTTAGTGGTTTCGATGAATCTGATGGAACGTGTGGGAACGGGACTTTAAAATCGGCAGCAATAAACTCGAGTGTGACTCGATCATTTTGCTTAACCAGAAAGTTCATGGGCAGGTACTGACCGTTAATTAACACGCGATGATTTTTTCTTAGTGAGAAAATCAAATGCTTGGGAATTAAAAGATATTCGTGCAGATACTCCCGAACGGTTTGTTGATCAAATGATTTGGGGACGGTTAATTCATATTTCCATTTCTTCATAAAATTCCTCAAAATAAAAAACCCACTCAATAAGTGGGTAGAGATTTTGTGACTATTTGACTACTAAGACGTCTTGAGTAGCAGCACGTGTGACGTAGCTAGTGACCGAGCCAACCATCAAACGTTCAACGGCTGAAAGACCAGTAGCACCGATGATGATCAGGTCATCATGGTGATCGCTTGGAAATTCCTTGGCAATGACTTTCTTGGGATTACCAAAACGCATATGAATTGATACGTCGGTTACCCCAGCGTCAATTGCTTGTTGTTTCAAAGTTTCAAGAATCTTCTTTGTCTTGTCAGTTAACTGGTAAACAGCGTCGGCGGTAATTGCATCCCCGTAACTACGGTTGAATTGGTTAACTTCAATTACATTTAAAATATCTAAGTGACTGTCATTTTGTTTAGCCATTGTGATTGCACGACTCATAACAGGCATTGTATCTTCAGCACCATCCACCGGTGCTAAAATCCTCTTGTAATTCTTGGCCATTTAGCTCACCTCATTTGTTTTCTTATACACTAACTATACCATGTTTTAAGAATTTACGTAACGAATTTAGCTAAAACAAAAATTGTTGGTATCAAATTGAGAAGTTCGTTATACTGAAGCTAAAAGGATGAGTAAAATGAAAAGAAAACAGACGTTAACGTGGGCGTTTATTTCACTGATATTGTTCTGGATTGTAAACATTGTTATGACGATGCCAATCATGAAATTAACGGTCAAGTCGAGTGTCAGTGGCCTAGTTCGCACGTCAGCCATTGCAGCCATTATGTATTTGATTCCGATGATTCTGGTTGCGTTTAAAAGTCGTTTAGGATATTATTTGTTGGCAGCCGTTCAGGTTATTTACACGATTGGGTTAATCGCAGCGATTATTGCGATGATTACCATTAGTCATGCAACATGGCCACTTCGAATTGCCGTCATTGTGCTGGTAATTGGTTCCATTGGTGTAAATATTTACTGGTTCATGATTGCTTATCAGGTCCGAAAGGCAACGACGAAAGAACGTGTGGCTCATTATATGAAGTTTAGAAAATAAAGTTAGGTGAATGAAATGAAAATTGATGAAAAAGAGTTTGTTGAAGCAGCTGGAAATGATGATTTTCAGAAACAGGTGTCGGAAATGTCCCTTAAAAAGTTGCAATCTGACTTAAAGGGAAACTTGAAGAAGATGACTGATTTTATCGCAAGTAATCTGAAAGAAGACAGGATTGCCAGCGCGGAAATCACCGTTTCTGATCATGACATTCAGCTGAAACTGCAGACCTCGGTCATTAATTTACCGCTAGACTACGCTAAAAACATTGCTAAAATAACGGTGGGAGACGGGATAAAATCAGTCAATGTGTACATGATCATTGCTTCTCCCAACGTCAACCGTTCTAAAATGCGAATTGATGAGTTGGCGGATTCAACTAGTTTTGAAAAAGAGCCCGATGGAACTTATTTGGCGCAGTTCGTTGACTGGACTCAGGATAAATTAGATCAGATTGCGGCTAATGAACAGGATGATGCAAGTTCCAAATAGCTTTTAATTGCAAATTATGGTAAAATATAAGCATGCGAAGAGCCGAGCAGACTTTTTAGTCTGATTGTGGGAACCATGTTTATCTGCCGGATTGCAGATGGTTTGATTAGCAGGTGATGTGAACACCTAGTTAGTCCGTCTGACTTGTTCAGATGCCAAAAAGAGCTTCCAACTTTTGTTGGAAGCTTTTTTATTTTGCTAAATAAACGTGATCTTGGATTAAATCGAAGTTTGAATAGTGTTGATTCAGGTTCTTAATGCCCTCGTCATCGTAAAGTTGTGCGTTTTGCCAGAACTCTTTGGAGTCGGTGGCCCCGTCTTTCTCACCAATGACGATTAATTTGATATCACGATTTGACTTTCTGATTGCTTCAAGAAGTTCATTATCGATTGGAATGCCATCTGGAGACCACGACATAATTACATAGTCAATCTGGTCCTGATACTTGTGAAATGCGTCGAGAGCTGATAACTTTTCCACGTTAGTGACGGGATGTCTGCCAGTTTCGTTCTCGTTTTGCCAATCTAAACTGTCAGTTGCGATGACGTTTGCGTGGTTATCACGGAGTCCCTTTGAGATGTAGCCGTTACCCGCCATTACTTCAAGGGCAGCATGACCATCTAAGTATTTTGCAAGATGGTAGGTAAACGATGAGGAGATGTATGCCCACATCCCGTATTGATTTTCGAGATAATCACGAAAGTCACGCAAGTGCTTGTCAAGGTCAGAAAGATCGCCTGAAAGCCGGTTCCATTCGGAATCACCGCTACTATCATTCATGGCGTACTTGGAATTGATTTTTTGATAAATCTGGTCCTGAATGTCATCAGGAAGAATCAGCTTGGGCAAATCCTGCGGAAGTCTACCAGCCGTAAGTAATTGATTGGCTGCTAAGACGTTGTTAATTAAGTATTTAATCTCAGGATACTCCCGATACTCGTCACGATACTGTTCCATTTGATGAATGTAAGGTGGAGTCGCCTGTTTCAACTGATGACGTTTTTTGAGTTTTTTTCTGAGTTTACGTTTATCCATTTGATGTCCTTAGTAGTGTAAGTCAAGCGATTCTTGGTGATTTTTGTGGTCATCGTCTCTGTTTTGTTTACCGTGAAGGTAGCCGTTGATAAGTTGAAAAATCTCGTACCGATCGTTGTTATTAATGGCTTCGCCGTTGAAGAAGAGTTGCTTTCCAGAGATAAATAACTTGGAAAGATCGGATTCTTCATGGTCAACTCGGCCACTCAAATAGTCCATTGACACCCCAAAAAATTCAGCTAATTTTTTGACTTCAATGTAAGAAGGATTACGGATTCCACGTTCCCAATTGCCGATCTGTGAGGCGGTATTCTCATGCTCTTTGTCAGTGGGAAACATTGTGTTTAATCCGTTTGCAAGGTCAGTCAATGTGATTTTCTGACCAGTTCGTAAAGCTCTGAGTCTTTCAGGAAACATAGAATCACTCCTTAATACCATTATACTTCATGATATCATCAAAAAGCACGAGTGACTTATTTTAAAATAAAGATTTAAATGTTATTATTTAAATAGATTAAAATGAATTGAAAAGAAAGGAAGTGTCAAATTGATAGCTTCCATTGCAATTATTATTGCACTCTTACTTGGAGCAGCATGTGGCTACTACGTACGAAAAAACCACGTCGACAAGGGACTGACAGCCGCCAGGACTGCTGCTAGTAAGATTAAAGATAATAACCAAGTTAAGATTAATGATACTAAAAGAAAACTTGAAGATAAAAGTAAAACAGCAGCTGAAAATTATCGTAAAGAAGAAGAAATTGAACTCGATGCCCAAGTTCAAGAAAACGAGAGCCGCAAACTGCGAATTGATCATAGAGAAAAAAGCTTGGAGACTTCCGTTGCCCGCTTGGACAAATCAGAGGACGCTCTAACAACTAAAAAGAACAGTAATCACCTTCTAGTTGAAAACCTCAAAAAGGCTCGTAATGACGTCTTAGAACTTGAGAAGCAAAGAAAACAAATCATCCACGATCGGGGTGAATTAACTGAAGGTCAAGCCAAACAGCTCGTTTTGGCCACTCTTGAAGCTGATTTAAAACGTGACTTTGATACTACCGTTAAGGAAAATAATGACTTAATGGCATTTAATGCTGCCAAACAGGCCCGTAATCTTATGATTGAGGCAGTTCAAGATGGGCCAGTTGATGTTCCTCGTGACCACATTGAGCGCTCAGTGATTATTCCGGATGCTGGAATGCGCGCCAAGATTGCTGGCAAAGATGACCAACGATTACGATTGATTGAGACCCTTACCGGGGTTGATTTAATTTTTGATCCAGAACACCCGGAAACGTTAATCATTAGTACCAGTGATCCGGTTAGAAGAGAGATTGCGCGCAATTCCATTAACGATCTGTTGGCCGTTAAGCAGGTTAATAATGGTGTAATTGAAAATGAAATCAATCAAACCCAACAGGAAGTTTTGGATGAATTAAGAAAGACTGGTGAGATGACCGTTAGTCACTTGCACCTTGGTTGGGTTCATCCGGACCTAATGAAGACGGTGGGACGCTTAAAGTTTCGAACGTCGTATGGTCAAAATGTCTTAGAGCATTCCATTGAAGTTGCCGAACTATCAGCTGTGATGGCTGCTGAACTTGGTTTAGATGTTCGGATGGCTAAACGGACTGGATTATTCCATGACATTGGTAAAGCGATTGACAGAGAAGTTTCCGGAACACACGTTGAACTGGGAGTGAAGTTAGCTGAGGCTTATGGTGAAGATCCAATTGTCATAAACTCGATTGCGTCTCATCATGGCGACGTTGAACCAGATAACCCATACGCTATTTTGGTCGCAGTGGCTGACGGAATGTCAGGAGCTCGACCAGGTGCCAGAAGCGAATCGGTCGAAGAGTACATCAATCGATTAAAGAGTTTGGAAAAAATTGCGAATGAACATCCCGGCGTTAAGGATAGTTACGCCATTCAGGCCGGTCGTGAGATTCGAATCATGGTTGATCCAAAGAAGGTTAACGATACGCAAAGTAGTGAGTTAACCAATGAAGTAAAGGACCAAATTGAAAACGAATTGACCTATCCTGGTAAAATTAAGGTTACTACAATTCGACAGTTGCAAGCCGTTCAGTACGTGGGCGGTAAACCGAAAAACAATAAAAAGAAAAAAGCTGGATAAAAAAAGTTCTTCACCATTGGTATTTACGTGGTGAGGAACTTTTTTATTTAATGACTTTGAAGTTTTGCTGGTTGTTAGCGTCGACTACGGGATGATCTTGAAGGTACTTCGCAATCAAATTACTCATGGTAATGGTGTTATAGGAAATAATTTTACTTTCATCGTACATGGGGTAGTGGCCACCACCAACGGCGCGGTATGCGTTTAAGACGATCTTCAAGGGCTGATGGTCCAGAACTGGGCGACCGTGATAGGTTAAGTTAACGATTCTGGAACCAATCGGCCGGGAGACGTCAATAGTGTAATCAATGCCCGCGTACATGTCATAGTTATAGTCCCGGTGTTTCGGATAAGTATATACGGGGTTGACAATGATTTTATTATCCTTTAAGGCAAAATAATCAGCAGTTTTTTCAAGGGCAGCTTTTAAGTCCGCTCCAGTAATGTTTAAGACTGCTAATGTGTTTGGATAGACGTAGTTGGTGATGATGTTTCTCATGGTGATTGGATTTTCGAATCCATGGGCTTCGTCGGTAAAGAGCGCGGTTGCCGAAATATCAACTCCCATTGTTTCCATTTGGACCCTTTGAATAAAATTGATAAAGGCCGATCCATGGGTTCGAACTTCGAAGGGATCTTTATATTTGAGATTACCTTTAATCTTTGAGAGTGGTTTTGAGAGCCATTTTTCAACATCTTGGTCGACTGGATCAACGACGTTTTTGGTCGGTTGAAATGGCTTATTTTGAGCCGTTGAGATTAGTTTGGCGTTACTGTTGACCACCGTTTTATCGTTATCATTAATATCAAGGGTAATTTGGCCTACGTAATCACCACGATGTCCGGGTTGAACGTACGGAACGCCAAAGAGATGGTTAGCGAGCTTTCGGTGCTGGTGACCCGTCACTAAAGCGTCAATTCCGGGAACTTCTTTTAAAATTTGATAACTTTCGTTTTCACCAGTGAATTTTTCACTAAGTTTACCTACTTTGTCTCTTTCAAACCCCCCGTGATACAAAATAACCACCACGTCAGCTTTTTGGCGAAGAATTGGGACATATTTTTTGGCCGTTTCTAAGCCAGATTTAAACTTAAGCCCCTTAACGTTGGCCTTATTCTCCCACTGGTTAATGGCCTGAGTGGTAAGACCTAATACTCCCACCTTTAGATCCCCAAAGTCTTTAATGGCATAGGCCGACCCAAAGGCTGGCTCATCTTTTTCGTTTAGGATGTTGGCGCAGATAAACTGGCGCTTGGTGTTTTTGATGGTATTTTTTAAGTAACTTTGTCCGTAGTTAAATTCGTGATTCCCGAGTGATCCAAAGTCATAGTCAATCGTATCGTATGCTTTATTAATCGCCTTAGCACTCGGAAGCTTTAAAACTTCGGCCGTGTAGTAGGCGAGAGGAGACCCCTCTAAAAAATCACCATTATCTAAAATTAAGGTGTGGTCGAAGCCTTCCTGTTCGTGCTTAATTGTGGTTGCTGCCTTTTCTAAACCAAAGGGCATGTTTTCATTTGGTTTAACGTAATTTGTTGGCGCTAAATAACCGTGAATATCGCTCGTACATAGTATTTTGAGTTTCATAGTTTGGCCTCTCCCTCTTATATAGTACAAATTATAATATTTATTAAGGAAAGTGTAAATAAAAGCTAGAAATCAGGCTTTATTTAAGTTTAAAATAACGTTGACGAAGTAATAATATATGATACAATTTAGTTGTTTAATAAGTACATTCGTACTAATTTAAACAAGTCATGTTAAATGTTAGACATGAGGAGGTTATTACATGTTGAATTTATATGTTGCACCAAGCAGCGCATCAAGTCGTAAAGCACGTGCTTGGTTGAAAGACCATAATATTCCATTTAAGGAACGAAACATCAATTCAAACCCACTTAACGCTGACGAAGTAAAACAAATTCTTCGTTTAACCGAAAATGGCAGTGAGGATATTATTTCAACAAGATCAAATGTTTTTAAGAAACTGCACTTGAACTTAGATGACTTATCTTTAACCGAGTTAGTTGACCTATTAGTAAAGTACCCTGACCTAATCAAGCGTCCGATCATTTTTGATGACAAACGTCTTGAAGTTGGCTATAACGAAGAAGAAATTAGACGGTTCTTACCGCGAGATGTTCGTGAAGCAGAATTGAGACAATTAGAGTCGAAGTTAACTTCTTAAGATATGAAAACGCCCGGTATGGGCGTTTTTTTATGAATAATTTAAATGATGAGGAATTAATATGATTAAAATGATCGCACTCGATCTTGACAACACACTGCTTACAGGTGATAAGAAGATCAGTAAAGTAAACGAAGACGAGTTAAAAAAGTTACACCGACAGGGAATCAAAGTGGTGCTCTGTACTGGACGGCCAATCAATGCCATTTGGAAGTACATTAAACAACTAGACCTTGATGAGCCAGATGACTATACCATCACCTTTAATGGTGGGCTCGTGGTTCGAAATGCCGATAAGTATGAATTATTTAAGCGTGGGATGAATCGAGATGCGTTCAAATTACTTTATGAATACGCTCAAAGAAACGGCCTCCCGTTAGATATTCTTGATTTTACCCAGGTCTATCCAATCTCCGATTTAAAACCATCGATTTATCAACAAATGTTGAATGCTGACATGCAGTTTGTACCAACTAAATTTTCTGAGATGCCAGACAAAAGCTACTCTAAAGCTGTTATCGCAGCCGAACCAGACGTTCTTGATAAAGTTGTTAGTGACATGCCTGAAGATGTGAAAAAGCAGTATCACATTGTTCGTTCGCAACCCCAAATCCTAGAATTCTTGGCACCCAGTGTTGATAAAGCCTATGGATTAGGAGCATTGCTTAGTCACTATGGTGATGATTTTTCTAATCTAATGGCATTTGGTGATGCTGAAAACGATGCCGGAATGATTAAGAAGGCCAAGGTTGGAGTTGCGATGGCGAATGCTCAGAAACCAATCAAGAAAATTGCGACGGATGTGACTAAATCTAATGACGATGATGGCGTGGCAGTTTTTTTAAAGCAGTATTTTAAAGCTGATCAATAAATATAAATACAATCAAATAAAAATGAGCTAAACAATTATGTTTAGCTCATTTTTATATGGTTTTTTACATGGTCTCAAACGCATTATTCATATTTTTCATAAATTCTTTTAAGTAGCGTTTGGAGTCAACCGCTACAGCCACCTTAACGTTGGTGTTAGGATCATCTAATCGATTCTTATCACCGATTGTTCTAGCATAGTATGCGTCGGGTTTGGTGGTAACGATCATATTCATATCAATGAATTTTACGAAACTGGGGTCGACCGCTACACCAACGGCGAGTGGGTCGTGTAAGGAACAGCCGCCAAGTTCAGGATACATATCAGCGTAGATGTTGATGTAGAAATCCACGATGTCAGCCATTTTCTTTCCAGCCATTGTCCCAGATTCACGCCACTTTTGGGTTTCTTGCTTGGTCAAAAGGGTTCGTAACGTAACGTCAAGGCCGACCATGTTGATATGGAGGTTACTGGTAAAAACTTCGTTTGCTGAAATGGCATCTTGGTTGATGTTGGCCTCGGCGACGGGGGTGACATTGCCCGGAACGGTTAAAGCACCACCCATTAAAGTCACATTGCCAACCTTCTCCATGGTTTTTGGAGCTTGTTTGATTGCTTTGGCTAAGTTAGTAAGAGGACCAGTTGGCACAATCGTTAGATCGTTACCGTACTTTTTAGCGGATTCAATCATGAAGTCGACCCCGTTTTTACTTTGGACCGCACCGCTTGGTTCGGGAAGGTCAACGTCGCCAATCCCATTTTCACCGTGAATGTCAGCGCTGACTTGCATTCTGACATAATCTTCGCTTAATGGATGAGTTTCACCAATAAAGACCGGAACGTCTGAAGCACCAAGTAAATCTAAAATTTTAAGGGTATTAACGGCTGCCCGTTCGGCTTCGATGTTGCCAAACGAAGCAATGACCCCGATTAAATCAATCTCAGAATTGCCAACCGCGTAGGTTAGTGCCATTGAGTCATCGATTCCAGTATCAAGGTCCAAAATCATTTTTTTGGTACTCATATAAAGTCCTCCTATATAACTTCAGTTACAGTACAACTTTATAATACTTTAATATGTAGGAAATTGCGATAGATATGAAATTGGTTTTTTTATTTTGTCTTTGCATGGTAAACTTTGGTTAAAGATAAAATTAGATAAAGAGTGATAAAAATGGAAAATATGTACGATATAACAATTATTGGCGGCGGTCCCGTTGGGATGTTTGCGGGGTTTTACGCTGGCCTGCGGGATGCTAAAACGCAGATCATTGAGAGCCTTCCTGAACTTGGGGGCCAGGTCAAAGCGCTTTATCCTGAAAAAACCATTTTGGACGTGGCTGGTTTTGCGGGCGTCACGGGTGACGAGCTGATTTCACGGCTGCAAAAACAACTTGACACCGTTGATGTTGACCAAAAGGTCGAGAGTAAGGTAGTCGATGTGATTAAAAAAGATGACTATTTTGAGATTGAAACCAGTAAGGGGACCACTAAGAGTAAAGCCGTCATCATTGCAACTGGCAACGGTGCCTTTAAGCCGCGTGAACTACGGGCTGAAAATGCCGAAGAGCTCACTGGGAAACGTCTTTTTTACAGTATCAATGATTTAAACCAGTTCAAGGGGCGAGACGTTATGGTTGCTGGTGGTGGCGATTCCGCCGTTGACATGGCTTTAATGCTTGAACGGGTTGCAAGTAAGGTGTTTTTATTGCACCGGCGGGACGAATTTCGTGGTCTTGAGTACATGGTTGACCGATTGAAAGAATCATCAGTTGAAGTGGTTACTCCATACTTAATCAAACGACTGGATGAGATTGATAATCGTTTAAGGGTTACCAGTAAAAAGGTTAAGACTGAAGATGACGAGATGGAAATGATGGTGGATGATCTCGTGGTGAACTACGGGTTTATTTCGAATAATCGCCAGTTAAAGGAATGGCAGATTCAACCAGCCCTTAATCATCGCTTACTTGAGGTTGATCAATCTTTTGAGACCAGTGTGCCAGGGGTCTTTGCGATTGGGGATCAGATTACTTATCCCGGCAAACAAGACTTGATTGCGACTGGATTTGGTGAGGCTCCCACCGCCATTAACGTTTTAATGAAAGAAATTTATCCCGACCGAAGGGGACCCGTTCACAGTACTTCGCTTCACCGCAAGTAGGTTCAAAAAAGGATAAATGTTGTGAAACCATTAACATGATGCTATCATGAAACTAGTTGAAATTTCTTAACTGGAGGATGATGTTCATGACAAATGAAGTATTTCCCTTATTTTTAAAGCCCGTTTTACAGAATAAGATGTGGGGTGGAACTGAACTAAAGCGGTATCACTATCAGTTAAATAGTAATCACGTTGGAGAGGCGTGGATTGCTTCGACTTATGGTGATGACTTGTCAGTGGTTTATAACGGACCCTACGATGAAAAGACTTTAAAAGAAGTTTGGAAGAAACATCCAGCACTATTTGGTGGGCATCCGGCTAACGCCTCCTTTCCACTATTGGTTAAAATTTTGGATGCCAAGGAAAACTTGTCAATCCAGGTTCATCCAAGTGATGAGAACGCGCAAAAGTACTTTAATGAAAAGAATGGAAAAACTGAGTGCTGGTACATTTTAGACACCAAACCAGATTCAAAGGTATATTACGGTCATTCCGCCAAAAGTAAGGATGAAATTCGTCAGGCCATTAAAGACCACCAGTTAGACCAGATTTTAGAAACGAAAACGGTTCAACCAGGTGAGATGGTTTATGTACCAGCTGGTACGCTTCATTCTTTGGGAGCAGGCATTGTCGCTCTTGAGGTGGAACAAAATTCTGACAACACGCTCCGGTTTTATGATTTCGACCGGGTGGATCAAAAGACGGGGAAGAAACGACCACTCCAGGTAGAAGATGCCATTAAAGTAACTAATACTCCGAACGTTCTACCAGACCCCGAGC
Organism: Fructilactobacillus sp. X7R4C1; assembly: GCF_059901115.1. Lineage (NCBI taxonomy): Bacteria > Bacillati > Bacillota > Bacilli > Lactobacillales > Lactobacillaceae > Fructilactobacillus > Fructilactobacillus sp. X7R4C1. Next base: position 113,232 of record NZ_JBWXVD010000003.1, on the reverse strand, counting down.
AAACCCAACTGGTTGTCGATTCAAATAATCCAGCCCGGACACGTCTATTGAAATCAAAGTACTTTAACGTTTATCAAATTGTGGTTCACGGTCAAGCCGAGATTAAAGACATGCAGACTTATTCAGTGAACGTTGTTATTGATGGAACAGGGACACTAATTGTCGATGGCAAATCGTATTCGCTTGAAAAGGGAAGTACGTATGTCTTGCCAGTTCAAGCCAAAACGTATCAGTTAAAGGGAGACCTCCGAATTATTCAGACAACCGCAAACTAAAATATGACAAAAATACCACTACCTCAACGATAGTGGTATTTTAGTATCCAATGACATCCTCTGCCACCGTTTCTAGCGTCTTGGTTTTGATGTCGGCTATGTTAATCCAATACAGACAATTTTGGCGTGGATAAAACAAGCCTAACTGTTTAACCATTTCAAAATAAGACTTATTTGCTGAATGGAGCCCCATGATGTAGTACATCAGGATCTGGAGGGTGAATTTATTGGTTGGTTTAGCCTTTGATACCTTGAAATCCCACAGCCCATCCTTGGTCAGGTAGTCACCATCGCCGTTTACGACGGTGTCGGTGTACGCACCGGGAAAATCAAAGTCAATTGTAATGGGCCCATCTTCTGATGCTTGCTTCAAGAACTGAACGCCCCGGTTAACCATTTGTTTAATGTGCTCAATGGTAACATCATTTGCTTGATACTTGGGACGAGGAACGTAGTAACTAGGTCCCATCCGGTAGTCAATGTCATAATTAACGAGTTGAATGGCGCACTGAATGCTGTCATCATCAAGTCCGGAATTGATTTCACTGGTTAATTGTTTAAAACGGTCCATATTACCATCGTAATGGTGACCAGTCTTTTCGGCCGCTAGTAGGTCAACGTTATGGGCACCAATTTCAGGAATGCTGAATGCTGCTACGACGTCTCCGGTGACTTCAAACCGTGTTAGATAGTCGACGACCAGTCCCATAAAGCTGGGCGTGATGTTTTCACTAGCAATTGGCAGAAATTCGTCTGGCGTAAACTGCTTGATGTGAAGGGATGAGACGGGAATGAAACCACCACGGGGCTGTTTATACTGCTTGGCTCTTTTTGTAACTGTATACTTAGTCATAATTTGTAACCTTCCATCCCTAGATTTACCCGTATTATAGCACAGGTAAAAACTAGTACAGCCATACAAAAGAACCCACATCAACCGATGTGGGTTCTTTATAGTTATTCTTTGTTTGAATCAGGGTTGGTAATTTGAATTCGATTAGAGTTAGTTGAACTATGGTAAAGCTCAGGAGCATCGGTATGGTATAAACTGTTTGTACTCTTATCATGTCGTTCTGAGTAGAGACTGGTTGAGGCTTTTCCAAGCTTCTTTTCAATGTTTTCTTCATGGTCCAATCCGTTAGCATAATTGTACTTCTGCGGGTTAACTGGTTTAAATCCCTTAGGATGATAAAAACGAAGTAGGTTTTGTTCATTCAGCGTATCGGATAACGAGAGTTCTAGATTGACTTTATCTTGCGTCTTTTCTAACTTCTGTTTCAACTTTTTATCCGGATGGATTACTTTTTGGGTCTTGTTATCATAGACCGTCCCATTAACCGAAGTGTACTCAGGAGAAACCCAGTCCCGATTTCTAAAAGCAACGACCTGATCATGATGCTTGGAGAAGAGGTCCGTCCCAAATTGAATGTACTTCTTGGAACTGATTCCAAGAAGGTGCATCAAGGTTGGAAGTACATCAATTTCACCACCATAGGTATGATCCACGTGACCATTCTTGATTCCTTGCATGTTAATCATGAACGGAACTCGTTGCAACTGGGCGTTATCAAAGTCATTCCAGTCGTTGGGGTCTTTTCCAAGTAGCGGTGCTAAGCTGGTGTTTTCAGAGTTCGATAAGCCATAGTGATCCCCATATAGGACAATCACGGAGTTCTTTAGTAAACCGGCTTTGTCAAGGTACTCATAGAGTTCCTGAACGGATTGGTCGAGATAGTGGGCCGTTACAAAGTAGTTGTTAACGGCTTCATCATTAGTATCAGGGGCCTTGAAATCAGAATCCTTCTGATCCTCAGCGTCTAGTTGATACGGGAAGTGATTGGTAACCGTGATGTATTTAGCATAGAACGGTTGCTGGAGGTGCTGAAGATAGTTGGTTGAATCTTTAAATAAGAGCTTATCCTTCAGTCCGTATCCGGTTGACTTATCACCCGAGGTATCGTAGTAACTGGCGTCAAAGAAGTAGTCATATCCTAGGTTTTTGTAAGTGTTGTTTCGGTTCCAGAAGCTAGCAACGTTTCCGTGAAAGACGGCGGACGTGTATCCCTTTTGACCAAGGATGGCAGGAGCAGCCTGGAAGGTGTTGTCACTGCCAAGTTGAGCAAATAAGGATCCCTGTGGGAGACCATAAGTACTAGTCTCGAGCATGTTTTCTGCATCGGACGTTTTACCTTGGCCAACCTGATGGAAGAAGTTATCAAAGGAATAAGTTGACTTACTGTGATACAACTTGTTTAAAAATGGAGTGACTTCCTGGCCATTGATCTTTTTATCAATCACGAACTGCTGAAAACTTTCTAGATGAATGATAATGACATTTTTACCCTTGGCAATCCCATACATTTTCTTGTTAGGAGCGGCGTAGTGTTCTTTTTTGAATTTAAGAATCCCCGTTAAGTCAGACTTATTGGCATTGGCTCGCATGTTGTTGGTTTGTTGGGACTTTATTCCGTCATAGACGGTAAAAGAATCCAAACCCAGGTATTTAACGATGTAAGTGCGGTCAAAGGTTCTGGTCAATAATTGGGGCCGATCCATGTCGGCCAAAGTAATGTTACCAACTAACATGAGGGCTCCAAGTGAGAAAACCGCAAAACCAACTCGGGCCTGTAGTGGCCGTTTGTCAATCTTAATCACTTTAAACAAAAGTAAGAGGATGACGATCACGATGTCAATCCAGTAAAAAACGTCGTGGGGCGAAGTTAGTGCTAATGAGCTTCCGCTTAGTCCCTGGTTGACCTTGGAATAACCGGTCATGGTCGACACCGTCATAAAGTCGGTGAATTCACGAAAGTAAATTACGTTTAAGTATAAAAGAACCGTGTTTAGAAAGTCCAGAAACAGGATTGCTGGATAAAAAAGTTTAGCTGGTTTTAGATAAAGCGCCAAACCTAACATAATAACGGTGGTTGCGATTGGATTAATTAGGAGCAAAAACAGTTGAAAGATACTGTCGACACCCAAATTAAAGTCAGTGAAATATGCGTAAATTGTTTTAGCCCAAAAAAGTACTACTAGTAAGACGAAAAACCCAATTCTAGTATTGCATTTGGACAGAATTTTCTTGATCGTTTTCAAGGTATAAAGTCCCCTTTTTAAGTCCAACCCCTATCTTATCAGATTTATTAAATTTGGGTAGGATTGAGGGAGAATCTTAGAGAAAAGTTAAAGCCCACAAGTGATATACTTAGAGTGTGAATGGAGGAGATACAATGGCAAAATTTACCCTATACGTTGTCCGACACGGACAAACTTATTTCAATATTTTTAACAAATTACAAGGCTGGAGTAATTCACCACTAACCGACAAGGGAATTACTGGTGCCAAAAAGACCGCTAAACGTTTATCTAACATCAAATTTGTTCAAGCTTACTGCAGTGATACTACTCGTGCTGAAGATACCGCCAAGATTATTCTAAACGATAATTTAGTTTCAGATATTAATGAGCCTGTCGTATCTCCCAATTTTCGTGAACAATTTTATGGTTATTTTGAAGGATTAAACATGGATGAAGCGTGGTACGAGGCCGGAGCACCTCATGGAGTACCAACTTTTAAAGACATTGTAAATAAATATGATATCAATACGGCTAAGAACTATATGAAAGAGGCTGATCCTTTCCATATGGCTGAAAATGCAACTGATTACTGGAAACGACTTGATAAGGGGTTAGATATGATTACTCACGATGCTAAGGTTCAAGATGGCGACAACGTCCTCTTGATTAGTCACGGAAATACCCTGCTTAGTTTAGTAGAACGTTTTTCTGAAGGACAGTATGATATGACAAAACGTCCCGAAAATGGCAGTATTACTAAGATGAGTGTTGATGGTAATCAAATCAAGGTCACTGAATACAATAAGTAGTGGAGGCGAGGCGACAAATGCATGAAGCTAATGACAAGATCATCAATTCATTTAACATGCAGGACTTTATTTTTCGAATTGGTGAAGTTAGTAAGATGACGGGGGTATCACCAAGACAACTCCGATACTGGGAGAAAAAGGGATACGTGAGAAGTACCCGGGTTGAAAAATTAGCGTCACGAGTTTTTGATTTTTCAAATTTTGTACTGATTAAGTTAATGAAAGAATATCTAGATGACGGTTACACCCTGACGTCTGCTTATCAAAAGGCGACGCAGTTTAAATCACGAATTGCTTTTTTGTATTCCTTTTTTAAGCGAGTGGATCATGGTTGTGACGAAGTAAATGGGAAACGAATGGCAGACATGGGATACTTTGATGACGCTCACACGAAGCGTCTGTATGGCTACCTTGATAAAGACGGGGCCGTTAAGTACCTCTTAAAAGATAACTAAAATTAATCGTCAAAAAACATCAAAGCTGATAATCAGTTTTGGTGTTTTTTGACGGAATGACTTATGTACGGTAGCATATTTATTGGCAGTAGAAAAAGTAGAGTGCTAGGAAGGGTCATTTGATAATGGCATTGCTTGAAAAAGTCATTTTGACAGTGCTGGGGTTGGTATCAATTTTGATACTAGTTGCTGTTTTGTTAGTATTTTAGAATTTAACCCAGTGGGGAATCGGCAGAGGTGCCGATTCCCTTTTTGTTAGGAGCCTTGTTTTTAGGGACTAAAAGTATATACTTTTGAATAATCATTAATTATGTCGGAGGTGTCAACGATGGAAAGCGAATTTCAAGAAATTGGCAGTAAGTTTTCAGCACGGCATGTAACGGTATTTATTCAAAGACAAACTGTTTCCCAAATAGTTGTGAAATGAAGTTGAGTCATAATTTCATTCGATTATTTGGATGAAACATTGATCCTGAATCAATCATTGAATTTCCTCAACTTCATTAGTAATCGTTAAACTGAAATGAGGGAAATTATGAAAAATATCAGGAAAATGTATACGTACGCATTCTTTTCTAACTTAACCTTTGAATTAGTAATTTGGATGCTTTATTTGAAACATATGGGATGGTCAGTTGGCCAAATTGCATTATTACAACTTGTGATTAACGCAACTCAGGTTATTTGTGAACTACCATCCGGAATCATTGCTGACAAAATTGGCTACAAAACCACTTTGATTTTGGGTCAGATAATGTGTGTATTATATGTTGCAACTTTTTTTGTCGCACGTAACCACTTGCTAGTATTTGGTGGGTTCGTTTTGTTTGGAATTGGACTTTCGCTAATTTCGGGAACCGATGAGGCCATCATTTATGAGTCAGATGAAAAACAACACTACCAGAAATTTTGGGGACGATACAACGCCATCATGATTTGTACGGTTGCTTTCAGTAATATGGTTGGTGGGTATTTGGCAGACGTTTCGTGGCCACTGGTCTTTACCGCCTCAATTATGGCCCACGTTCTTTCAATCATGACGGTATTAGTGATTAAACCCCGACCGGTGGTTAATGAGCCCAATGCTCCAAGTGTCTTAAAGCAATTACGGATTTTCTTGGTTAGTAATAAAAACTACCAGAAGTTAATCCTAGTAGTGGCGATTTCACAGGCTACGGCTTCGATTATGTATCAATACGGGTCGTTGTACCTATCCCACATTACAAGATTTAGCACCGGTAACATTGCGATGATCCTAGCGATTGTTGATATCATTGGAGCTGTTTTTTCGGCAAACGTCTTTAAAGTAGTTGCTAAATATGGCCGAATGAGGGTGATTTCTTTAAGCATGGCAATTGGCTTATTGATGTCACTGCTCTTAGGGATTTCGAATTTCATCGTTGCTTTAATTGCATTTGTAATTTTTAGTTCACTTTTTGAAGTGTGGGATACGACACTAAACGCTGAACTGCAGGATACAGTGGTGAAACGACTCCGAGTTACGTTGATGTCTTTTTGCAATCTAATTACGGCTCTTTTGATGGCACTTGAGTCATTGTTTATCAGTGCCTTTTCAAAGGTTATTAACATCCAGGTGATTTTTGTATTATTTGGTGTTACTGCAATGTCTGGTTCTTTGGTCGTCTTGTTTCTTTACTTTAAATCAATTCGTAAAATGAATGTTTAGGGCATAATAAAAGCCATCAGTTTAACTGATGGCTTTTTGATTATTTATTTTTGGCTCGTTTGTTTTTATAAAAGGGCCAATGATGCAAATCGGAACGAGGTAACGTGATTGCTAGTTTGCCAAGTCCAGTTGTGACAAGTGGCAGGATGACATTAAAGATAATAACCGTGATGATGACGGTGAGCCCGATGAAGTCAAGCGAGTGAAGCAAACTAACGAAAAGGCCGAATGTAATGATAATGGTAGCAAACATCACGTAACTAACTGTTTTTGTAAATGCACTTGTCCCACCGGTCAACCATCCTAGTAAGTCCGGATTTTGTTTTCGGTAGGAAATGGCCAAAAAGGTTAATTCAAATATCCCAATTATGGAAAGGGGAACCAGCATGGAAACGGATGCCTGCCAGTTTAATTGACCGTCACTTGCGGCATAGTACATGATAAGTTGGGTAGCCTTCAGTGCTGCAAAGACACTCATCACGTATGTGACCAACCACCAAAATGGTTGGAGAATGGAACGACTAACGATGATGATGGAGGCGAAAACGATTAAGATGATCATCATTATTCCAATAATAAAGTCGTGGTCAAAGTTAGTTTGAACGTTGGCGTTTTCAATTGGTTGTCCGGTATAAGCGACCTCAGCGTTTTCCAGGCTGGTGTTTTGTAACTGGTTTCTAACCGTATTTTGCATGTTGTGAACGTTATTTAAGTTCGTGTTGCCGGTGGGCTCATTATTAAATTCTACTTCGAGCTTGGTTACTTTTTGGTTCTCGCTTGCAAAATTATACTTAGTTTGATAAAAATCGGTGTCATTAATCTGTTGCGGTGAGATGTAGAAGGTATTCCCAGCACTTGACTTCTTGACACCATTTAAGTAACCAGTGACGGGCGTTAACTTATCCTTACTTTCCTTTAAAGTTCGGTTAACGGACGCAATTTCACCACGAACTTTAGACGCTTGTTCGTTGTATTGCTGGACCGCTTCTTGCGCTTCCAGTCCAGAATTTTGGGCGTCAGAGATTTGGTTGCTTAACTGGGTCAAGCTTTGACTGGTGGTACTCAACTGATCAGACACTTGTGAGAGATTTTGGCGAAGTTTTTTGGACTTCTGGGCTTGATTAGATGACTGAGCCGTTTCAAGTGGAGTGAATGTGCTGAAATTGTTGGTGTCAGCTTGTTCACTCGTATCGCTAATCCGATCAAGTTGTCTAATCAGTGAATCGACTGATTTAGTTTGATTCTTAATGTTTTTCTGTTGAAGTGTCTTGTTTGCACCCTTAAGGGTTCTTTGTGAGCCCTTAAGGGAATTACTAATGTCATTAAGCGTTGAAGTGGTCTTATTCAATTGATCTCGTAAATAGTATTTATCAATTTCATCCCCACCTGGTTGAGTCACAGAGTACACCTGCGCAACGTTTTTTTGGGACTGAAGCTTCGTTGTAACCTGGTCAATGGCACTAATGGTGTTGTCATTATTAAAGGGTCGGTTATTTTTGATGTAAATAGTGACTGGAGTTGGTTTTCCCTTATTAAAGTGATTTTGAAGGATGTGTCTACCGACTTCAGCCTGATCATTAGCAATTAAATTGTTGTTAGTAAGGTAGGTTACATTAGGACGATAGAATAAAACTAGTGGGACCGTAATCACTAATGCAATTAGTAGTCCTAGGAGAGGTTTTAAAAACGAGACATGGGCAAGTTTACCCCAGAAGCCCTCGTTTGCGAGTTTTAAAGTCTTCTTCTTTGGCCAGAAAAAGGTTGGTCCAAGGAGTTGCATGAACATTGGGGTCACGGTCATCACGGCGAATAGAGTTATTAGTACGACAATTGCGACGCTACCAATGGCCCGAACCGAACTAAACTTGAGCAGGTAAAGTGATCCAAATGCTAATGACGTAATTATTGCGGTTGCCCCAAGTGGATATGTAAGACTTTTAGTGGCTGTTTTACTGGGGTCAACGCTTTCGTTTTTAAGTGCCAATTCAAAACGTCGATACAAAAAGAAACTAGCAAGGGTACCAAATAAAGTTACTACCAAGCCAGTTACTAAAGGAATGTATGGCGAATACGGGAGACTAAGTTGAGTTGACATTAAAGCTGTTGCACTTAATGAAACCAGGTAAGCGATGATCAGGGTGATAAAGGTAAAAACCGGTGCTAATAGTGATCTAAATGCAATGGCAATAAAGACTAAAGAAAGAATGAAAATTGCAATGGTCACAATGTTAGTGACGCTTAAAATCTTCTCATTGTTGTCTTGATTAATTAATTGCGGACCGGTGACGTACGTCTTCAGTCCATTATCAACGTTGAATTGCTTTTGAAGCGTGTTAGCAAAACTTGCACTTGTGGCATTGCTTTTTGGAACATGAATATTCACAATCTCGGTTGATTGATCGTTGGAGATAAACTTTGAGGCACCATTCGGGCTCGTGTGAGCGGTGGTGATCCGACTAATACCGTTGTCCCCGTTACTTTTCTGAATCTTACCAACCCGATTGTAAATGTCCTTTTGCTCAGAACTGGTAATTTTACCCTTGTTGGCGTGGTAAACGATGTTCATACTTGTGGTTCCATCTAAGCCTTCGCCCCATTGGTTCTGTAAGTTCTGTGCTTTATACATCTGGGACTTTGAGTTCATTTCCGGGTTGCCAGCCTGTATCACAACCTGACTCAGGTTGGGGAGACTGACAATTGCCATAAAAATGACAACTAGCCAAATAATTAAAGAGAAAATCCTATTTTCGTGTAACGTCCTTATAAAATGTTTCATCGAAGAAAATTCCTTTCATTTTATTTCACTACCCCCTCATGCTCATTTTATATTAAATTAGTTCTTAAAGAAATGGTTTGCGCGTAAAAACAGCAACACAATGATGATAAAAATGATCGTGATGATAATGGTTATAATCCACGCTGATGGTTTATCCATAAATGGAAGTTTTACGTTTTCACCATAGAACCCAAATACGATGTTTGGAACACTTAGAATTAACGAAAAAACGGTTAAAAACTTAATTGTGTTGTTCAAGTCACTATCAAGGAGGTTGGAATAAGCGCTTGCTACTTGCTGAGTCGCGGCGTTCGCCATCTCTGCCATCGAAAGTCCCTGTTGAAGTTCGATACTGATATCTTCAACGGCAGCTTTTTGATCCTCAGTGAGGTCCCTTGTAAAACGCCGCTTGAAGTCGTTAATCATATCGTTGTTTGATCCGAGTGACGTTAGGAAATATACTAAGTCGGTCTGTAGATTAAGCAGGTGGTTGATGGCACTTTTATTGGCCTTGCCACGTAAGTTACGTTGAATGTTAGTTCTGACACTGTTGATTTGGTTAATATAATCAAAGTATTGGACGGATAGTTGGTACAACGTTTTATTAATTACGTCAATTGGTTGCAATTCTGCGAGTTGTTTTGAACCGGCTTTTTTTATAATGGAAGAAATGAGTTCGTTAACGAAGTTAGTTTTATCGGCCGTGAACGTAAATAACATGTTGTCATGGGTTATGATTCCAATTGGTTCAGCAGAAACATCCCCGTTAAAACGAGTCGGTTCGGCCACATCAAAAATGAAAAGGAGGACTCCTTCTTCATCGTAATATTCAACCCGAGGTCGTTCGTGACGGTCAAGTGCATAATAGAGCATTTCGTTATTTAAATGGTATTCTGTTTTTAAAATTTCCTTATCAGCTGGACGGCAATCGATGGTTTTAATCCAGTTAATATTTTGGTTGATTTTTTCAATTTTAATCAATGCAAAACTACTCCCGTTACTATATTGTCAGATATCTTCATACTACACTAAATGGCTAAGTTAGTCGATTTTAGTGGGTGTTTCTTCTATTATAATGCGTAATTGGAAATGAGTAAGAAACTTTTTTAAGTAATCATAAATACTCAACAAAAAATAGTTGGCTAAGGTATAATAACCACATAGGGAGATGTTGTCCGTGAAACACAGTAAAAAGAAAAACGTGTGGATTGCAGTTGTGATTGGAGTAGTCGTCGTCTTACTACTTGTGTTCGCTGCATTTAAGATTAGACACATGTTGATTAACCATTCATATCAAGTTCGACAAGAGCAAATGAATAACGCAACCAAGAAACGTGATAAAGAGATCGAAACTCAGCACAAAGAGTTTATTCAAAAAATTGGTGACCCAGCCGTTAAGATTTACGAAAAAAAACAACAGGTTTTGCCAAGTATCGTGATCGGACAGGCCATTCTCGAATCGAATTGGGGGCAATCCGAACTCTATAAGAAAGCCAATAATCCGTTTGGAATCAAGGGAACGTACAATGGTCAGTCAATCTCGTACGATACGACCGAGTACGTTAATAACAAGAAAACGACCGAAGTGGGTCAGTTTAGAAAATATCCATCGGTTGCTGATGCCATCGAGGATCATAATGAGACTTTAAATACCAAGTTTTTAAAGAAAACGGGCATTACGAGCTTTAGGCAAGAAGCCAACTTGTTGCAAAAAAATGGCTACGCTACCGATCCCGATTACGCTAATAAGCTGATTGGTGTCATCGTGAACCATCAATTAATGAAATACGACGTTAAAGCAATTAACAATTACTAATTACAACTAACTAATGGAGGAGTCTTTGATTGTTCGACCTACTCGCTAAATTATATGGTCCTTTTTTTGATCTACATAACTGGGAAACCGTCATAACGTCTGGAAATGACTGGTTGATTATTTTCTCATTGGTAGTGATTGAATGTCTTTTATCCGTTGATAATGCAGTTGTCCTTGCGGCCCAGACTCAAGTTCTTCCTACTAAAAAGTGGCAGGAAGAATCTTTGTTTTACGGAATGTGGGGAGCATACATCTTTCGCTTTTTGATCATCGGAGTCGGAGTGTACCTAATTAGGTTCTGGATCATTAAGGTATTAGGTGCAGCTTATTTGTTTTATCTTGCGTTTAGTTTCTTCTATAATATGCACAAGAATAAGCACAAAAAGAGCCGAACTCATCAGGTCAAACCAAATAAGAAAAACCACACTCGCAAGTACTTTTGGTGGGTGGTAGTTCAGATTGAATTCATGGACATTATCTTTTCAATTGATTCGGTGCTAGCGTCGTTAGCCATTTCACCTAATCCAGTGATCGTCTTAATTGGTGGGATGATTGGGATTTTAGCGATGCGTGGGGTAGCTGAAGTCATAATGATGTTGATGAAAAAGATTCCTGAACTACAGCCGATGGCGTACTTTTTGATCATTATCATTGCATTGAAACTTTTCTTATCGATTCCAATGATTGACATTGAGATTCCAGCGGGATGGTTTGGAATCTTGGTAATTGTCACACTAGTGGCTACTTTAGTTATCCATGCGATTAACGTGAAGAGGGGGAAAGACTATGGCAGTGGATCTAAACCAGAATAATTTTGACTCAGAAATTACGGGACCAATGACCGTGGTTGACTTCTGGGCACCATGGTGTGGTCCATGTAAAATGATGGATCCGTTGATTTTAGAACTGGAACGTGAGTACAAAGGTCGAATCAAGTTTTTAAGGCTTAATGTCGATGATAATCAGGAGATTGCCAGAAAATACCGGGTCATGAGTATTCCAACACTAGTATTATTTCGTAACGGAAAGGGCGTTGAGAAGGTCACCGGAGTGTATCCTAAGAGTAAATTAGAGCACTATTTTAATCGAAAATTAGCTGAAAAATGATGAAATTAAGTAAAGTCTTATGCTTTTAATAACTTTTTTTATGGCAGAAGGCTTTTTCTTTTGCTAAAAATTGGTGTTGTGAAATGTTGATCAATCCTTGAAAACGGGCATTCTTACGAGTTTTGTTACATTGACGTTACAACGTGACAAAATAATCGGTTTTTTTAACATTGCTGTTTTTGCCATGTAAATAACAGTATTTAGAATGTGAAATTGTTGTTTGAGTATATTTCAGTTTTAAGAAAACGGAAGTAACAAAAATTTATAGGAGTGATTTATCATTTTATTAAAATCTAGAAACGTAAAGGTGCTTTTAGCATCTATTTTCACAGTAGCCGGTGTGTTAATGACTGCAGGCTTCAACGCCAACGCTGCCACTAACACTAATCAAGTTACCGTTAAGAGCGGTGACACAGTCTCAAAAATCGCAAAGCAACACAATACTAGCATCAGCAGCATTGTTAAGGCTAACCACCTTAAGAATGTCAACCTGATTCATGTCGGAGAAAAGTTAACATTACCTACTAACGCAAGCAACATGACTTACCAAAGTAACAATACTCAAACACAACCATCTGCTCAGGTAAGTAGCAATGCACAATACACTGCTGCACCACAGCAAAACGCACAAGCTGCTCAAACACAACAACAAGCAACAACTACAACCACTACTCAACCTGCTGCAGGCAGTAACAATAATGCAAGCAATGCCGGTGATAACTCTGGTTTAGCATCAATTGCACAAGTTGAATCTGGTAACTCATACAGTGCTCGAAATGGTCAGTACATTGGTAAATACCAATTGTCTTCATCATATCTAAATGGTGATTACTCTCCAGCTAACCAAGAACGTGTGGCTCGTCAATACGCAGTTTCACGTTACGGTTCAATCGCTGCCGCTGCTCAATTTCGAGCATCACATAACTACTGGTAAGATTTAATTTCAAGTTAACGATTACTCAAACGGAAAACAAGATGCAAAAGGGACGAAGAATAATTCTTCGCCCCTTTTTTGAATCCAAAAAATCCCAGTACCATATTTATGATACTGGGATTTATTTACTTAACCTTAGCTAAGAAGTAACGTTTCTTGCCGCGTCGTATGATGATAAACTTCCCGTCAAATTGAGCTTGGGGGTTAATTTCAGTATTGACGTCGGTAACCTTTGCACCATTGATGGTAATAGCGCCATTATTAACGTCTTCTCTAGCCTGCCGTTTGGATTTATCAACTCCAACTGCAATGATTAAATCGACTACGTTTACGGGATCAGAACTAATCGAAGACGTAGAGACACTGTTAAATGCCTGACTAACTTCCTTTACTGATAGGTCTTGAACGTTGCCTTTAAAAAGAATTTTTGAGATATTTTCGGCCTGCTTAACGGCGTCTTCACCGTGCACAAATTTCGTGACCTCACGTGCTAACGTTTTCTGTGCTTCTCTTTTCCAAGGCTCATCTTTAACTTTTTGGGCCAGTTCATCAATTTGATCCTTAGGCAAAAAGGTGAAGTATTTGAGGTATTTGATAACGTCAGCGTCGTTTTGGTTTAGCCAGAACTGGTAGAATTCATACGGTGAGGTCTTTTCTGGATCAAGCCAAACAGCACCACCAGCGGTCTTTCCAAACTTAGTTCCGTCTGATTTAAGCATTAATGGGATGGTTAATCCGTATACCTCGGCGTCTTGACCTTCAACGCGATGAATGAGGTCAATTCCGGCCGTGATGTTTCCCCATTGGTCTCCACCACCAATCTGAAGTTGAACGTCATGGTCACGATAAAGAGTGAGAAAGTCCAATGCTTGTAGGATTTGGTAGGTGAATTCTGTGAACGAAATGCCCTTTTCCAGGCGACTGGCCACCACTTCTTTTGATAACATGGTGTTGACGTTAAAGAGTTTTCCGTAGTCACGAAGAAAATCAAGCAGTGACACGTTAGACGTCCAGTCGTAGTTATTCACGATGTGAATGTTACTGTCACTGCCAAAGAGGTGCTTCATTTGCTTTGTTAAGGCGTTAACGTTGTGTTTGACCATCTGTTTGGTCTGAAGGGGACGTTCGGTGTTTCTCCCACTTGGATCACCGATGGAACCGGTGGCCCCGCCGATTAGGATGTAAGGGTGAAAACCAGCCCGTGAAAAACGTTCCATAATCATAAACGGAATTAGGTGACCAATGTGCATACTATCACCAGTTGGATCGACCCCACAGTATAGGGCAATCTTTTTCTCGTTGGTTAATTTTTCTAGTCCGTCTTCGTCGGTTGTTTGGTTAATGGCACCTCGCCATTTTAAATCTTCAATGATATTCATTGCTGTTTTCCTCCTGTTGTTGATAAATAAAAAGCGTCCTAGTAGTAATTGACTACTGGGACGCTTGTGCGCGGTACCACCCACGTTCAGATACAAAAGTACCTGCACTTATTTTGATGTGTAATTTTAGGTAGTTCATCTAATATCCTGTGTGGCTTGCACCAACCGCCACTTCTCTTATCACTTAAATATTAGACTACTTTTGATAAACTCATCGTATCATTACCTAGCCGAATTAACAATATGCAAATTATTCAAGGTAAATTTGACGTAACTGATGAATGTCGGCATTGGTCAATCCAATACCTTCATGGAGAAATTGGTTCATTCCGCCGTATAATTGATTGATTTCATCCATTGCGGCATTGAAAAAGTCTAATGAGACACTATAAAGGGATCTTAGACTCTTTAGGGCTGCATCATTATATCCTTCTTCTTTGGCTTGCTCTAATCGAGCATCAATCACTGGTTTTGCCACCTGATTGGTTAACAGGTAATCTTCTTCGATGGTTTTACGATCGACCCCTAGGGCAGAGAGGATCATGGTCGCAGACATTCCGGTTCGGTCTTTTCCAGCTGTACAGTGAAATAGGACGGACTCGTCATCTTGCCTGTTATCGAGTAGAACTTCAAATAATTTTTTAAAAGCCAAACGACAGTGTTTCGTTTTAATCATGCTTTTATAGACGTGTTCCATATGATCATGACCATAATTAGGGTGATTGCACAGGACTTTCTTCATTTCAGCTGGACTTTTCGAATTGTCAGTTGCGTCTTCTTTAAAGATCGGATCAAAAATGTAGTCGACGGCAGAAGTTTCCACTTGATCGGCCAGCATGTCGACTTCAGGTTGACTTCTGAGATCAACGTCAAAGCGAACCCCGTAATGCTCAAGGGTTTTTAGATCATTTTCACTGAGCTCACCTAAGTGTCCCGCACGTAGTAACTTGTGCCACTTAGTGGTTTTACCATCAACAGTTTGGTATCCACCTAACTCACGAAAATTTTCACCAGTTGGAATGGCTAGAACTCTTTTATTTTCCATGTTTTCCATGTAACCCACCTTTCAATGTCAGTGTAATATAATTATATCATGAAGCCCGTGTTCCACATGATTTTTTGAGATATGATTTTACAAATATTAGAAAATAGAATAAGCTTAGCGTATGAAGATTATTAAGGAGAGTATGAATTATGGCAATGACTGAAAGACAAATGATTCAAGAAATCTTAAACACGGTTGACGTTGGTTATGATTTTGAAAACGTTGATGAAGATAACAAGCAGTACACGTTATTGATTAAACGTCAGGATAATGATGTTCGTGATTTAAACGAGATTAATGCTGAAATCAAGGAATACTTTAAAGATGCTGATTTTTCTTATGACGAACAGGTTGAGCCAAAAGATATTGATGCTGACATTCGGGTTGAAGTTAAGCGTTAATTAATGATGCCATAAAAGAGAAAGTAGATTTTATTCTACTTTCTCTTTTATTTTCAAGTAGTGAGATGAATTGAATCGTGCTAATATGAGTATCAAAAATACGATGAAACGGAGATGAACCAGTTGTCTGACAATAAAGATTACGTCCTAGCGATTGATCAAGGATCGACTAGTACGAGAGCGATTATTTATGATCATAGTGGTAGAAAAGTCATTGAGAGTTACAAGGAAGTTCCTCAAATTATCAATAGTGACGGATGGGTTGAACAGGATCCAAACGAGATTTGGAACTCCGTGCTTTCTGCCATTGCGAGTGCCTTGATTGACGCCTCCATTCACCCCGAAAACATTGCCTCAGTGGGGATTACCAATCAGCGTGAGACCACGGTAGTGTGGGACAAAGTGACCGGCAAACCCATTTACAATGCCATTGGTTGGCTTTCAAAACAAACTAATTCAATTGCTGAAGACTTAAAAAACAGAGGGTACGAGGACCTAATTCATAAAAAAACGGGCCTAGTTATTGACTCGTATTTTTCTGCTACCAAGGTCAGGTGGATTTTAGACCACGTTAATGGTTCACAGAAGCGCGCTTCTGATGGTGAATTGTTATTTGGGACCATTGATACGTGGCTCGTCTGGAAATTGTCTGGTGGGAAATATCACATTACTGATTATACGAACGCCAGTCGAACGATGATGTTTAACATTAATGACTTAAAGTGGGACGACGAAATCTTGAAGATTTTAAACATTCCAAAGATCATGCTTCCGACCGTTCATGCTTCTGATGAAGTTTATGGAACGACCGAAAACTATCAATTTTATGGTGTTAGTGTCCCAATTGCTGGAATTGCTGGCGATCAGCAGGCGGCGTTGATCGGACAAATGGGCTTTTCAAAGGGAATGGTTGAAAACACCTATGGTGATGGTGCTTTCATCATGATGAATACTGGACACCAGCCACAGTACTCAGACGAGAACTTATTGACGACCATTGCGTATGGAATTAACGGAAAAATTACGTATGCACTTGAGGGTTCAATCTTCGTGGCTGGAAGTGCGTTGACGTGGCTTCGAGACCAAATGAAGATTATCACCAGTGTTCCTGAGTCCAGACAGGCGGCTAAACGATCGACCGACCACAATGAAATCTACGTTGTTCCTGCTTTTAATGGATTAGGGGCCCCATACTGGGACCAAAATGTCAGAGGAGCCGTTTTTGGGATTACCCGAGGAACTAACAGTGATGATTTTGTAAAGGCCACGCTTCAGTCAATTGCGTATGGAACTAAGGATATCGTTAACACAATGGAGTCCGATACCGATCTCGATATTCCACAGATTCGAGCTGATGGGGGAGCTAGTCGCAATAGTTACTTAATGCAGTTTCAGTCTGACATTTTGAATATTCCGGTTCAACGAGCCAGCGATGAAGAAACGACCGGATTTGGGGCTGCCATCTTGAGTGGACTAGCAACCGGGTTCTGGAAAGATTTAGATGAAGTTCAGTCCATTTACGAAGAGGGAAAGATTTTCACCCCTTCAATGAAAGCAGCTGAACGAGATAAATTGTATCAGGGATGGAAGCGAGCGGTTAAGGCCACGCAAGCTTTTAAACCCATTAATTAAGACTTGCTTTGGCAAGTTTTTAAATTTTTCTTAATGAAAACGTTTTCTTTTTATTTTTGACGTGTTATAATTAATTTCGTAAATAAGGGTTACAAAAGTATTTTGAAAAGAAGGTATGGGATATGAGTTTTGAAGCAATATTAATTGGATTAATTCCAGTGATTGGTTGGGGGCTATTTCCAACTATTTCATCAAAAATTGGTGGTAAACCAACGAACCAAATCTTTGGTGCCACAGTTGGTACATTGATTTTTGCGATTGTTGTCTTATTATTCACACAAGCTGGCTTCCCAATGGGCTGGAACTTAGTCTACGGAATCTTGTCTGGTATGGGTTGGGGCTTCGGTCAAATCATGGCCTTTAAAGGTTATTCTTTGATTGGTTCTTCAAGAGTTATGCCAATCACGACCGCATTTCAGTTGATTGTAACTGCTTTGTGGGGTGCATTTGCGTTAAGTAGTTGGCCTGGTATTGGTCACAAGATCATTGGAATCCTTGCTTTGATCGTTATCATTATCGGTGCCACTCTTACCACTTGGAGCCAAAACAAAGAAAACGTTAATAAAGGTGCGCTTGAAAAAGCCGTTATCTTACAGTTAATTGGTGTTATTGGTTACTGGTTATACTCAGCCGCTCCACAGGTTAATAACTTGACTTGGGCTAAGGGAATTTTGCCACAGTCCACTTCAGTAATGACCCCAATGGAAGCATTCTTGCCACAGGCAATGGGAATGGTCTTGATGGCTATTATCTACGGTTTGATGAACATGAAGAGTGAAAATGTGTTTGCTGAGGGTGTTTCATACAAACAGATTATTGCTGGTTTCTTCTTTGCAATTGCCGCATTCTCATACTTGATTGCTGCACAACCAAACATGTTAGGTCTTTCAACTGGATTCGTTCTATCACAGGTATCAGTAGTTGTTGCTACCTTGACCGGTGTTTACTTCTTACACCAGAAGAAGACTCCAAAGGAAATGGTTGCTACTTTGATCGGTTTAGCTTTGATCATCGTTGCTGCTGCCGTTACCGTTATGCTATAAAATCATTAATCTCAAACAAAAAAACACTTCACATTATGTGAAGTGTTTTTTGTGTTCCTAATTATTTATAATAATGACTTCGTTTTAAAAGTTCAGCTGAACGTTTATTGATGGGAACAAATCCCTTATTTTGCAAATGCCGGAAAAACATCATATTGTATACAAAACTCCATGCTAATGGCATGATTGCAAAAATATCATAGGCAGAGGATGCGATGTTTAATCCAGTTAAGACGGTAAGTGCCATTGCTAGGATAAAATCCACCCCTAGCATACAAAGGGTATTATAGAAATCACCACGAAAAATAGAAGGCCAGATTCCAAAAACTAGCGTAGTGAATGAGAAGCCCACCTTTTGGACTTTGACTTCTTGGGTTTCTTTATTTTGCACGACGGCGTAGTTAGGTGGCAAGAACATGTTGTTCATGCCATTATTCCCACTATTATTGCCGTTATCGAATGGATTCATTGACAATTGGACCTTTCTAAGACTTTAAAGTAAATTTGACGACGACTTCGACGTGCGGAGTCTGTGGCATCATATCAACTGGTTGCAGGTAGTCCACGTTATAAGACTTCGTTAGTTGAACTAGGTTCTGAGCTAGCGTTGATGGATTACATGAAACATATACAAATTTTTGTGGTTTAGCGGTTAAAATGGCATCAATTAAGTGTTGGTCAAGGCCAACGCGTGGTGGGTCAACCACTAGTGCCGTGGGTTTAAACCCCTCGGTTATCCACTGCGGCATCAAATCCTCGGCACTGCCAAAGTAGTAGGTGGCGTTATCAATATGATTGATTGCTGCATTATGATTGGCGTCGGTGATGGCTTCCTTAATGGTATCCATTCCTCTAACCTCAGAAACTTGGTTTGCTAATGAAAGACCGATGGTTCCTACCCCAGAATATGCATCAATCAAACGATCATCAGAATCAAGATTGAGGGCTGTTCCAGCTAAATCGTAAAGTTTTGGTGTCATGATGCTGTTGAGTTGGAGAAAAGCTCTTGGTGACAATTCAAACGATAACCCATTGATTTTTTCGGTAATACTGTTATTTCCAGCTAAATGAACCGTTTTTTCTCCCCAGATCAATGGTGAGTCACCAGGATTGATGTTTTGCATGACGGAGGTGACTTCTGGAAGGCGATCGGAAATCATTTCTGAGAGTTGATTTTTCTTAATCAATTTGGGCGTGTTAGTGATGAAAACCACCTGCACATCGTTGGTATTGAGAGCTGCTCGAACTACCAAGGTTTTTAAAATGCCAGAGTGATTGGATTCAACGAACGTTGGGATGTTTAGTTCCTGAACCATTTCGACTAAAGCGCGCATGACCTTCATGGTAAGCGGATACTGAACGGAGCAGGTCTCCATGTCGACCACTTCGTGAGTTCCTTCTTTATATAATCCGGCGATGACTCTTCCGTTTGCTTCAGTTCGAACTTGAAACTGGGCCTTATTACGGTACTCATAGGGATTATCCATCCCGATCGTTTCCCTGACATCATAGTGATCATAAGCCCTCGGATGATATCTTCTAAGCGATTGTTTAACTAAATCACGTTTGAATTCCAGTTGCTTAGGGTATGCGAGGTCTTCGAGTTCAAAACCACCGACTTCTCCAGCATATGGATCACGCGGTTTAACCCGAAAGGGACTTTCCTTATCAATTTGAACTAATTTTCCGCGTAGGTATTTAGGTTTAATCTCGGTTACATCAGCTTGAACTAATTCACCAACTAGCGCACCAGGAATAAAAATTAATTTGCGGTGAAAATAACCAATTCCCTCACCATTAATTCCGAGACGCTTGATGGTGACCGTAACTCGTTGGTGGAGTTCTACCAAAACATTTGACGATCTTTTTGAACTGTTTATAACTCTTTTATAACTCATTAGAACTCCTTTTTTCTTCATAACAACATCTACGTCATTATAGCAGACTCATATATGATACAAAAGTGTTGTATAATCATACTGTTAATTTGTTAAAAAGAAAAGAGAGGTATCAAAATGGCAGTACTAGAAACTAAAAACCTATGCTACGACGCTGATGGACGTGAGATTATCAAGGATATCAGCTGGAGCGTTGATGCCGGAGAGATCGTTACGATCACTGGTCCATCAGGGAGTGGGAAGACAACTTTTGTGAGACTTTTGGCGGATCTTTTGACTCCCAGTTCTGGTGAAGTAATTTTTGAAGGCCAAAACGTCGCTGATTTAAATCCAATTGAGTATCGGAGAAAAGTATCATACGCCGTTCAGCAACCCACCTTGTTTGGCAATACGGTCAAGGATAATCTTGAGTTCCCATATCAGATTCGAAATAAACCGTTTGATAAAGAACATGCGTTAAAAGCACTTCAAACCGTCGATCTAGGTGATGGTGATTTGGATCGGACGGTCGATAATCTTTCTGGTGGGGAACGCCAACGGGTCGCATTAATTCGCAACATCATGTTTGTGCCTGATGTGCTTATTTTAGATGAGGTTACCACTGGCCTTGATGAGAACACCAAGGAAAGTGTGCACAAGATGATTAACTACATTAATCAAAAAGATCACACCACGGTCATCATGATTACTCATGATCAAGGTGAGATTGACCATGCCACCGAGTTAGTCACAATTGTTAACGGACGACTAGTTAAAGGAGATAAAGATGCCTAATTTAATTGTTTCAAATCAAGCGCTCGCATTAACTGGACTCCTGGTCTTAATCGCGTTATTTGTCGGATGGAAAGAAAAGTTGGGCATTGATAAGTCAATTATCATTGCCACCATCCGTTGTGTGGTTCAGTTATTTATAGTTGGGTACGTTTTACGATTCGTTTTTCGGATCAATAACGTTTTTTTAACCCTGATTTTAATCTTAATTATTTTGTTTAACGCAGCTTATAACGCCAAAGGACGTAGTGACGGTATGGAACACGCACTCCCCATTTCCATCATTGCATTAGGAAGTAGCACGATTGTCGTACTTGCGGTATTAGTCTTTGCGGGAGCAATTAAGTTTATCCCGTCTCAAGTGGTACCAATTACCGGAATGGTTGCCAGTAACTCAATGGTTGCCTTGGGACTTTGTTATCGAAGTATGAATTCCATGTTTAAAGACCGGAGACAGCAGATTATTGAAAAATTAGCTCTGGGAGCCGACGTGAAGACATCCTGTTCTGACATTGTGCGTGACAGCATTAAGACCGGGATGCAGCCCACGATTGATACTGCGATGACCGTTGGACTGGTTAGTTTACCCGGGATGATGGCTGGTTTAATCTTTGCTGGTGTTGATCCGGTTAAGGCCATTAAGTACCAGATCATGGTAACTTTCATGTTGCTTGGGATTACGGCCGTTAGTTCAATCATCGCATGTTACATGGGTTATCATAGTTTTTACACTAAAAATGACCAGCTTAGAAATATGAATTAATAAGTAAAGGCTCTGATTAGGAGTCTTTTTTATTGCTTCTGATAGGATAAATTGATGGAGTGGTTTATAATTCAATTGGGTCAACAGTTAAATTGGAAAAACGAAAAGAGGGATTCTATGAGTAAAATGACAGCAAGTAGAGCACTGGTGAAAGTGCTTGAGAGTTGGGATGTCGACCATTTGTATGGCATCACAGCTGGCTCTTTGAATAACTTATTGAATGCGCTAGATGAGGAAAAAAAGAACATTAAATATATTCAGGTTAGACATGAAGAGGTCGGTTCTTTGGCCGCTTCCGCTGACCATAAGTATACCGGTAAGATTGGGGTCGCCTTTGGTTCGGCGGGTCCTGGTGCGACTCACATGTTTAATGGTTTATACGACGCGAAGGAAGACAATACTCCTATGTTAGCCCTCGTTGGACAAGTTCCCCAACCAATGATGAACACGCGGTTCTTTCAGGAAATGGATGAACTGCCAATGTTTGCTGACGTTTCGGTTTACAACCGCCAGGCTTCAACTGCCGATCAGATACCGAAGATTATTGATGAAGCCATCAGGACGGCTTATCAAAAGAAGGGGCCAGCAGTCGTCATCTTACCGAATGATTTACTTGGAACTGAGATTGACTATGAACCAACTAAGACAGCCAATGTTTCAAGTAGCATTAAAACGGTTCACCCTAAACAAGCTGACGTTGATGAAGCCATTAAGATGATTAAGAAAGCCAAACATCCGGTTCTTTGGTACGGAAGAGGTGCTAAAGGTGCTCGAGATGAGATCGTGAAAGTTTCCGATCAGTTTAGCATGCCAGTCTTGTCCACGGCTCCTGCAACTGGGATTATGCCAAACGACAATCTGAGCTACATGGGTGCTCGTGGTAGACTGGGAACGAAACCCGGATTTGAAGTTTCTCAGGCTGCCGATCTGATTATTATGCTTGGAAACGACTTTCCGTTTGCTCGCTTCATGCCTAAAGATAAGAAAATCATTCAGGTTAATAACAATTTAGCTGATTTGGGTCGTCAGTATCAGGCCAACCTCACGATTCACGGTGATGCCAAGGAATTCTTAGAAATGTTAATTGATTCAGATGTAAAGCTTCCTAAGAGTGATTTCTTAAAAGCCGCTCGAATTGATCGCGAGAATTGGTTGAAGTGGCTTGATAGCATTGCGACTGACTACGACGAGGGTCTTAGAGCTGAGACTGTTTTGAAAGCAATCGCTGACCATTCTAAGTCGAATGCGGTTTATGGACTTGACGTTGGAAACAACACCATGCATTCCATTCGTCAACTTCCCTTTAATCAGCAGCAGCAGTTTGCCA
Source organism: Fructilactobacillus sp. X7R4C1 (assembly GCF_059901115.1). NCBI lineage: Bacteria > Bacillati > Bacillota > Bacilli > Lactobacillales > Lactobacillaceae > Fructilactobacillus > Fructilactobacillus sp. X7R4C1. The sequence continues at coordinate 90,036 of NZ_JBWXVD010000003.1, read as the reverse complement.
TGTCACCGTGGTTTGGAACAATGGGCTTTGGTCTACCAGCTTCCATTGCTGCTAAACTCTCATATCCTGATCGTCAAGTTTGGTCGATTTCAGGTGATGGGGGATTCGCAATGGTCATGCAGGATGTGATTACGCAGGCCAAGTACAACTTGCCGATTATCAATGTCGTTTTGTCAAACGAACGCTTTGGTTACATTGAACACGAAGACGTTCAATCTGGCATTAGTGATTATGGTGTTGACCTCTATCAAGCGGATTTTGCCCAGGTTGCTGAAGGCATGGGTGCTCATGGCTTTAAAGTTTCGGGTCAAGATGAACTGGATAGTGTCATGGTTGAGATTGACCGAATGCAGGCCGAAGGTAACACGAAGCCGATTGTGATTGACGCTAAGATTAAAGCGTTTGACCCAATTGATACTAGTTTTGTCCCACTTGACCCAGAAAACTTTGACCAAAAAACGATTGATGCGTACAAGAAACGTTATAACGTTTATGGTCAACCAGCATTGAGCGAGATTTTAAAAAGTTTGAAATAGTGGTTTAAATAAAAATAACCGATCTCGGTTGAGATCGGTTATTTCTTTTGCTTATTTTTTCTTTGTCTTTTCGTCTTCGTCAATATCAACGGCAACCGTTGATTCATCACCAACATCTAACGCTTGATGCTTTAGGTGAGGGAAGATGTATTTATCAGCAAGTCCAGTGATTCCACCTTGGAATAGGAACGCAAAGATCGTTCCTACTCCTAAGTTAGTAAATTGACGAGTAATTGCAAAGGCAACCACTGCCATGACAGTTGGTGGGATGTAGGAAGCCCACATGGCTTTCCCAGCAGCACCATTGAAGTACTTAAATCGCAGGATCTGCATCAAATCATCAGCGGGATGCAAGACTAAGTTGACTCGTTGGTAGATTGAGATGGCGGTTGCAATAAATGCTACCCCGAAGAAATTTAAGAGGACATAGAAAGCGACCATCATCCAACCCTTGGCTTCAGGGAATCCAGTAAAAAATGATACTTTTCCAATTACTGGCAGTGAACCATCCATGAAGAAGTCATCAAAGACCTGGATGAGTGCTGAGAACGGAACCATGAAGATGACGTTTCCAATGGCACGTCCCCAATCCCAGTGACCGACTAAAAAGGCGTTCAAAATGGTAATGGCAACTCCCAAGATTAGAAATGCCCAGAATAAGTTCCAGTGAAATGCATTTCCAAGGTTGGTTTCGGCTGCGGTCCAGTAAGCTGAACCTAGAAAAGATGGATGAATCTTAGCAGTTGTTACTAGAGTCAAAACATTTCCAGCAGAGTTAATTATTAATGAAAGGATAAAGAACATAATTGAAGCTGTCATGGAAATGGTACGTTTGGCTTTTCTATTAGCGGTTTTCTTCGCCATAGTTTCCCTCCACGATCAGATTTTGGTTCAATTATTTAAGATTACCATTAACTTTAACAATTGACTTGCCTTGAACCTTGTCAGTACCAGCTAATACACCAGGTACTTGTTCTAAAGTAAGGATGTTGTGTTGGAAAGGTGTAACCTTAACGGAACCATCTGAAAGTAAAGCAATTGAATCTTCGAAACTGTGGGGGTTAATCATTGAACCCTTGATGGTTAATTGCTTCTTGAAGATTTCGTAAGTGTTCATGTTAAATGTTTGACCTGGTGCACCAACACCAAACATCATAACTTGAGCGCCAGGATTAGTTGCTTCAACAGCTTGTTCTTGGGTTTCAGGCTTTCCAACACATTCGATTACCATGTCGTACTTGTCAGTGATTTTTTCCTTAGTCGTGTTGATAACCTTGTTTAAGTTAAGTTCCTTCTTTTCCCAAGCAAGGTTTTCATCATGTCTACCAGTCATGTCAATGTTCTGGATTCCGTAGATTCTAAGTAGTTGAGCAAACAACTTAGCCATGTATCCATCACCAATGATTAAAGCGTGTTGGTAAGGGGTAATGTTTTCGGTGATCTTCATCGTGTGAACGGCACATGAAAGTGGTTCCATTGAGCATGCAGTTTGAAGTGATAGTTCATCAGGAATGTGGTAAACAACCTTTTCTGGGGCAGTGAAGTAGTCTTCAAGACCACCATCTCTAGTTACACCAACGGCCGATAGGTTTTCACACAATTCGTAGCGGCCAGTGTGACAGTAGAAACATTTGTCACAGTAAATGTTAGGGTCAACAACAACACGGTCACCCTTCTTGAAGTCCTTAACGTTCTTTCCAACTGCGGAAACAACTCCAGAGTTTTCGTGACCTAACACGATTGGAGGAGTAGCATCAGCTGAACCTGGGAGACCATTGTATAAGGCGTGGTCGGTACCACAGATACCAGCGTAGGCAGTTTCAACTAAGACTTCGTCGTCCTTAGGGGTTGGGACATCTCTGTCTTCAATCTCCATGTGTTGCTTAGCTGTCATAACTAAAGCTTTCATTTTTGACATAAGATAACTTCCTTTCGAAAAGTTGATGAATTAATATCGTTACAATCTGAACATAACTGATCGAAAAAAATGGAAAGATTTCTTTCAGGAATATCAGATTTGTTTCCAAGTAATAATGTAAACCGTTTGAAAACTGTTTGCAAGGGCATTCCAGCTTCTGAAATAGATCCAATAAAAATTGAACAAAGAAGAAATTTGATAAGTGAAATAGATAACGGCATTAGAGTGGGAATTAAGCAATTAATTTTAATTATTGTTATGAAAAAATTACGAAAATATTTCACAAAATTATTTTTTTAATTTTCCGTTAAGGCCGGTCTTACTTTCAGGTTAAAATTTACTTTTGGTTAAATTAGTTTAAAATGGACACTACTAAAAAAGAAGGAGAGAACCAAATGGCTTATTTAGAACTAAGAAACATCAAAAAGTCCTATTATGTGGATAATCAGGATTTTCATGTTTTAAACGGGATCAGTCTCAACTTCGATCGTGGGGAATTTGTTTCCATCCTGGGAGAATCTGGTGGTGGAAAGACGACCCTTATGAATATTATCGCTGGACTAGACAGTGATTATTCCGGTGACGTTTTAATTGACGGGAAATCGTTAAAAAAAGATACCAGTAAACAACTTGATGAGTATCGGCGCAACACAATTGGTTTTATCTTTCAAAACTTTAACCTTGTGAATCATCTGACCATTAAAGAGAACGTGATGGTCTCTTTAGAAATGACAACTTTAACGCATAAACAACAAGAAGCACGGGCCACTGAACTTTTAAAAAAGGTTGGTTTGTATGACCACCGTAACAAGTACCCCAATCAACTCTCAGGTGGACAAATGCAGCGGGTTTCAATTGCTCGAGCACTTGCTTCTGACCCAGATATCATCATTGCTGATGAGCCAACTGGTGCCTTGGACGCTCAAAATACCGATGACATCTTGGAACTAATGAACGAAATTGCCGAAGACGGAAAACTGGTCATTGCCGTCACCCACTCTCAGGTGGTTGCCAATTATGGAACGAGGATCGTTCATTTAGCCAACGGGAAGATTGATGAAGATAGGATTTTAAAACCCGCTTACCCGGTTAATAAAACGCAGGCGGACTTTCAGGCGCGTCCGGCCAAACTTGCTTCCATCTTTACAATGGCCTTTGAACACTTTCGTTATAACCTGAAGCGCAACCTGTTAATTATTTTTGGGGCGGCCATCGGCATCTTTTCGGTCATTTTCATGTTAGGTCTTGGCAATGGAGTCAAGGGATACATTAACCATGAAATTTATTCGGAGGTTAATCCCACTACCATTCAGGTTAGTCGAAAACAGAAACAAGGAGAGGAACAAAATCCTAAAAATGAACTTCTGACCAACCAGGATAACCAGCAGTTGCAGGACCTAAAGAATGTCAAAAGTTCAACGTTGGGTAAGTTTTTAGCAGGCGGTCAGTTTAAAGCGGCCGATAAAACCGCTTCCGTTCAATACATTCAAACATACTATCAAGGAGCGGTCTTAAAGAAGAACATTAAATCCGGAGCAGTCCCCACTAAAGATAATCAGGTGTTGATTAATAAGAAGACGGCCCAAAGCTTTAATAAAAAGAGTCCGTACGACATGGCAGGCCAAAAAATTAAGTTGTTTGCGAATGCCCCCGATGATAACGGGCAGCCCCATGTCCTATCAAAAGAGGTTACTGTGAGTGGGGTGACTAGTGACGTGAACCCAATGGCACTTGTTAGTTCCAACACGATGAAGTCAATGTTTAGTGAGGCTACAATGAAGTACGAACCGAACTTTGCCGCGGTGAACATTGCTGGTGGAGTTCCCAACGTTCAACCCGTTCAAGATAAGATTAAGGCGTTGAAGGGTCCTAATCAACAAGCCAAGTACCAAATTACTGGTGCGGGTGCGATTGTATCAACACTGAACACTTACATTAACGTCGCTGTTTGGGTTCTAGCAGGAATTGCGGCAATCTCGCTCCTTGTGTCAGCAATTATGATCATCGTGGTGCTCTACATTAGTGTTGCCGAACGAACCAAGGAGATTGGGATTCTAAGGGCGCTTGGATTTACCAAGGGCAACATTCGAAACCTATTCTTCTCCGAGGCCTTTATTCTGGGAGTCTTCTCGTCCATTTTTGCGGTTATCATCGCTTACCTGGCCGAATGGGGAGCGGATACAATTTCAAGTGGAGCGATTAAGTACGCAATTGTTCAAATTTCACCGGCCAATTCCATTATTGGGGCACTAGTCTTTGTTATTATTTGTTTACTAGCAGCACTTGCTCCAGCAGCCAAGGCCGCTAAGTTAGATCCAATTGTGAGTCTGAGTTCCGAATAAAGATTAAAAAATTAATTAAGCTATTGCAATTATAGGGAAGTTGGACCAAACTAACTTTTAAACCAAATAAGAGCTATCCCGTTAATTCGGGATGGCTCTTATTCATTAGGAATTACTAAATTGTAATGGAGGGGTTCATTTTGAGAATTGGAATTGCGGCAAACGTTAACCGGATTAAGACGCCTAACTATAACCTTGATTACGCCAATTATACTGCTCAAGTTTTTATTGATTTACTGCAAAAACACGGCATTCTGCCTGTTATTATTCCCATGGCTGAGCTTGATATGATTTCCGAGTATGTTGACTTAGTTGATGGCTTAATTATTCCTGGTGGTCAAGATGTTCAACCGGAATTATTCCACGAAAAATCAGTCGAACCAGACGATGCGCACTATCGACCCCATGATGAGTGGGAAATGGGACTGATTAAAGAAATGGTGCGCCGGAGAAAACCACTTTTAGGGATCTGTCGGGGGCTTCAAGTATTAAACGTAGCTTTTGGTGGTAGTCTTTATCAAGACATTGCCACTGATTTACCCAAGTCTAACGTTCAACACGTGAAACACGACGATCCAAAGCATAATTTTCATGAGGTGCAAGTGAAAGCCAAAAGCCAGTTGGTCCATTCCGTTGGAAACCATCCGGTGGTGAACTCAATTCATCATCAGGGCCTAAAAAAGGTCGGAAATAGTTTGACCGTCACGGCCAAATCTCCTGACGGTGTCATCGAAGCGGTTGAAAATGATGATGCTAGTATCATGGGAATCCAGTGGCACCCAGAATTATTGTGGCAAAACGATCCAAAAGAGGAACAGTTGTTTTTGGACTTCTTTGAGCGAACCAGTAATCAATAAATAGCGAAAACCACCTTGATAGAAATATCAGGGTGGTTTCTTTGTTACTTGTTGTTTTCAAAGTATTCTTCATCGTGATTGGTGCTGTGACTTAGTTCGACCATCTTGCCGGTTTGATTGTAAACTAACCATTCGGCGAGGTTCACGACGTGGTCACCGATCCGCTCTAGCAATCGGATGACCATTAGGTAACTTAGGGCCGCTTGCGCCGTCTTACTGTTCTTTTTCAGGGATTCAGTTACTAACTTTCTGGTGGAATGGTAATACTTGTCAATTGATTCATCCTGGTCAGCAATTTTCTTGGCTTCCGAGGCATTGCCCTCAAAGAAGGCCTCTAGTACCTGTTCTAACATTGAACGGACTTGTTCAGTCATTTCACTGATGACTTTTTCGACCGCCGGGATTCGTTCATGGCCCTTGGCGTTAATGGTTTCTCTCGCAATCGTATTGGCGTGATCGCCGATTCGTTCAATGTCGGTACTGGCCTTTAGGATGCTGATAATTTGACGAAAATCACTGGCAACGGGTTGCTGGAGTGCGATCAGTTGTAAGGACTGTTTCTCTAAATCCATTTCTTCGTTGTTAATCTTGGGGTCTTCCGCAATGATTTTGCGTGCGAGGTCCTTATCATGATCAATGAAAGATTTGGTGGCTTGATAGATTTGTTCACTACTGTCAAATCCCATTTCCATGAAGTGTCCTTTAAGTTTCTTTAATTCATCATCAAATAATGCTCCCATAGTCATTCTCCTTATCCAAATTTTCCGTTGAGATAGTCACTTGTTTCTTGCTTATCAGGATTCATAAACATTTTTTGGGTTTTGCCTACTTCCACTAGTCGACCGTTCAGCATGAACGCCGTTTTGTCTGAGATTCGAGAAGCTTGCGACATGTTATGAGTCACGATGATGATCGTATACTTGTCCTTGATGTTTAGGAGGGTGTCCTCAATCATCTGACTCGAAATAGGGTCGAGCGCGCTCGTTGGTTCATCCAGTAAAATCACGTCTGGTTGAATGGCCAAGAGTCTAGCAATGCAGATTCGTTGTTGTTGTCCTCCAGAAAATGAAAGCGCACTTTTATGAAGTTTGTCCTTAACTTCATCCCAGATAGCCGCCTGCTTTAGAGATTCTTCGACGCGTTCGTCCAATAGTTGCTTATCCTTAACGCCAGCTAATTTTAAGCCAAAGGTAACGTTATCGTACACGGAAAAGGGGAAAGGATTGGGTTGCTGGAAAACCATTCCGACTTCTTTTCGGAGTTCCACGATGTCTTCTTTTGGACCATAAATATTGTGACCATTGAGCGTGAAGCTTCCCGTGATGGTAATGTTTGGAATAAGATCATTCATTCGGTTTAAACAACGGAGGTATGTCGACTTTCCGCATCCAGATGGTCCAATTAGGGCGGTAATCTCATTTTGTTTGAAGTTTAAATTAATGTCGTGCAACGCTTTTCGCTTTCCATAGTACAAATTGACGTTTTCAGTTTTGATAATCTCTTTTGGTTCCGTTTTAGTTGTCATTTACTTCTCCTTAACCGAAGTTGCCGGAAATGTAATCCTCAGTGGCTTTGACCTGTGGTCTGGTGAAAATGTCAGCTGTTTTAGCGTACTCCATAACGTGTCCAAGATGGAAGAAGGCGGTATAGTCACTGACTCTGGCGGCTTGTTGCATATTGTGGGTCACGATGATAATCGTATATTTTTTCTTTAACTCTAGAAGCGTTTCTTCAATCTTAGAGGTTGAAATGGGATCAAGAGCACTCGCTGGTTCGTCTAACAACAAGATGTCAGGTTGCATGGCGATTGAACGAGCGATACAGAGCCTTTGAGCCTGTCCACCAGATAATTCAAGGGCGCTTGTATCCAGCTTGTCTTTGACTTCGTCCCATAGTGCAGCGGCTTTTAGACTTTGTTCTACTCGTTGATCAAGTTCCCGTGGATCTTTTACGCCATGTTTTCTAAGCGCAAATTTAATGTTCTCACGAATGGTTTTGGCAAAGGGGTTGGGGTGTTGGAAGACCATGCCAATGTTTTTTCGAAGGACGTAGACGTTTAATTTTTTTTGGTTAATGTCTACGTCTCTGTACATGATTCTACCGGTAACGTTCGCCACACCATCATTCATTCGATTGAGACAGCGAAGGAAGGTTGATTTGCCAGATCCCGAGGCTCCAATGAGAGCCGTGATTTTGAACCTTGAAAACGCCAGTGAAGCATCAAAGGTAGCTTGCTTTTTACCGTAGAAAACGTTAATGTCCTTGGTCTCAAGGGCCATTTCTCCTGGTGGTGTAATAATTTGATGGTGGTCTAAATCGTAATTTTGTTGAGCCATGTTTTAACCTCGCTTTTTTCTAGAAGTCCCAGTCATCTTGCGGTAAGCCCAGTTACCTAAGAACCGAGACGACAGGTTAAAGACTAAGATAACAATGATAAGAACCGCTGAAGCGCCACTTGAAACAACGTGTGCGTCTGGAACAATTCCCTCGGTATTTAGTTTCCAGATATGAACTGCAAGGGTCTCAGCTGGACGCATGGGATTTAGGAAACTGCTGGGACTGAAAGGATTCCAGTTGGTGTAACTTACGATTGGGGCACTTTGACCAGCAGTGTAAATTAAGGCGGCGGCTTCTCCGAAGATTCGACCAGAACTAAGGATGACACCGGTGATGATGCCCGGGATCGCGAGTGGTAGCACAACTCCAGTAATGGTTTTAAACTTGGAGAGTCCAAGCGATAACCCGGCTTCTCTTTGTAACTTTGGCACCTCTTCGATGGAATCTTCGACACTTCTGGTAAGGAGTGGCAGGTTGAAGATGGTTAAAGCAATCGCTCCTGACAGAATGGAGTAATCAAGTTGAAACTTGATTACTAGCACCAAGTAGCCAAACAGCCCAACGACAATGGAAGGCAATGAACTTAGAACCTCAATGGCCGTTTTAACGAGCGTTGTGAGCCAGTTGTCCTTGGCATACTCTGCCAGGTAAATTCCGGCCCCAAGACTGATTGGCAGCGAGATGATGATCGTCAGTATTAACAGGTAGACAGAATTAAAGAGCTGATCTCTAATTCCACCGCCGGCACTGATCGAACTGGACGTGGTGGTTAAAAACTTCCACGAGATATCGGGTAGACCGGTAATGAGGATGTAACCGAGTAGGAAGATTAAGATCAGAACTACGACCACGACTAAGGCCCAGATGGTCCCAATGGCGAACTTATTAATTTTTTTGGCATTTATTTTCATTTTTTAAATGCACTCCTCTTTCCAATTAGTTTTACGATGACGTTGAATACTAGTGACATTACTAGTAAAACTAAAGCCAATGTCCACAAGGCGTTGTTAGGCAACGTTCCCATGATGGTATTACCCATTTGGGTCGTCAGTTGACTGGTTAAAGTTGCAGTTGGACTTGTCAAGCTGGTTGGCATGAGGACTGCATTTCCGATGACCATTTGAACGGCTAGTGCCTCACCAAAGGCGCGCGCCATTCCGAAGATCATCGCGGTAAGGATTCCCGGAGTGGCAGCCCGTAAGACCACTTTGTACATCATTTGCCATTTAGTGGCTCCAAGTGATAGGGCAGCACTCCGATAGTCTCGTGGAACGGCCTTTAAAGCATCGACTGACATTGAGGTGATGGTCGGAAGAACCATGACGAACAAAACGATGGTAGCTGGTAAAATTCCAGAACCGGTCCCTCCAAACACCGTTCTAACGATGGGAATCAAGACCATTAGGCCGATGAAACCATAGACAACGGATGGAATTCCAACGAGTAATTCGATTACTGGTTGCAGAATCTTTTGCCCTCGTTTGGGAGCGATTTCGGTCATGAATAGGGCCATGGCAATCGCAAATGGGGTGGCAAGAATAGCGGATAGTAGGGTGACCGCAAATGACGTGACGATCATTGGAAGTGCCCCAACTTCTGGTTTCCCATTTGGTCCCGTTTGACTGGGATTCCAGTCCCCCTTAGTGAAGAAATCGATGATACTGACGTGATCGGAAGTAAAGGTCGCCAGTCCCTTGGTGGTGATGAAGAAGAGGATGGTAATGACGAGGATGCCGATCAGGCCGATACATATGAGACTGATAAAATGACCAACTTTATCTTGATGAGTTTCTTTTGATGGTTTCAGTAATTTTTCTTTAATGTCATTCATATAAAAACCACTTTCATAATTATTTAACCGCTTGAACTTGACCTTCAGCATTCTTTTCAAATTTCATGTTTTTAACTTGAATGTATCCGATCTGCTTGACTAATTTCTGTTGAACATGATCTGAAAGCATGTAATCAATAAATTTTTTGGTGGTTCCACTGGGCTTGCCCTTGGTATACATGTGTTCATACGACCAGATTTTCCAATTGTTATGTTCCACGTTGGGGTCGGTTGGTTGCACCTTATCGATGGAAATACTTTGCGTTTTATTGTTTAAATATGGAAACGAGAGGTAACTAACCGCACCGGGAGTCGATGAGACAATCTGTTGCACCGTTCCGTTTGAGTCTTGTTGCTGAGCGTTGACGGCTTTTTTGCCCTTTAAAACGGATTGTTCAAAGGTCATCCGGGTTCCACTTCCCTCGACCCGGTTAATCACCACGATCTTGACGTTATTTCCGCCGACCTGCTTCCAATTGGTGACTTTACCAGTGAAGATTTGTTCAAGTTGTTTCATTGAGAGATTTTTCACTCCCACTTTTTTATTGGCAACCGGGGCAATTCCAACAACGGCAACCTTATGATCAACTAAATCTTTAGCAGTAACACCTGGTTGTTGGGAAGCAAAGACATCTGAATTACCAACATTGACGGCTCCCTGTTGGATTTGGCTTAGGCCAGTTCCAGATCCACCACCCTGGACGTTAATGTTAACTTTCGGGTTACTAACCTGATACTCTCGACTCGCTTGCTCGACCAGTGGTTGAAGTGCCGTGGAGCCAACGGCGGTAATCTTATTACCGTTTTTGGCCTTGGTGGAAGATGATGATCCGCACGCGGCGAGTCCCAGCGCCAGCAGTCCACACGTTAATATCAATGCAACCTTTTTCTTTTTGCCTAATGACATGGACGAAATCTCCTTTGGTTTAAATGGACATTATTTTGTTTACGAACCAAGTATATAAGGTGAATGTAAATGTTAAGTAAATTTTACGGGCTTTTTATGTAAATGTTTGGTAAAGCCAAAAAGACCCCCTTCAAGTACTATTGAAGGGGGTCTTAAATAACGGTGTTATTAAAAACAAACTAAATGGACAGCCATGCCATCCATCCCGGGTAGAAGAAGTCGTAGAGGTTGTTACACAGCATGATGGCCTCTTGCTCGTTATACCGATGTTTCAAAATGTCACAAAAAGTAGCATAAAACGAGAACACGTGAAAATGCAGTTCCTGGTAGTTAAACTTAAAGCTAACAGTGATGATGTTACGTTCTTGCATGATCCCAATGGAGTTAGCAATTTTTTGGGTAAAGTATTTCGTTAGCATTTCGGCTAGATTGTCGTACTTCGACCCCTCTGATTTAAAAAGAATTAATTCCTTATACTTCGGATTAGCGTAAAGGGTGTGGATGATTGGATTCATATTCAAAATGTTTTGTTTCCACACCGTTTGAACGCTGGCTGGACTGATTTTAGCCATTCCCTGATTAAACTGATTCTCATATTCGTCTTTTAATTGCTTGATAAAGGGATCAAGAATTTCATCTAGAATCGCATCCTTTGATTCAAAGTGTTTGTAAAAGGAACCGGTTGTCCGGTTAGCGTTTCGGCAAATTTCACGAATCTTTGTCTTATCAAACCCGTTTTTTAGAAAGGCCTTAAACCCGGCCTCTAGTAATAGGGAATGGGTTTTATCCTGGTTACGAACGTTTGCCATGAAAATTCCTCCAGTGGATTGATTGCTCAATTTAAGATAACAGTGTTATATTAAGTGAGTATTATTTGTTTAATGATGGTCAACTTAACTTCGGATGATGTTTCAAAGGAGAAAAACAATGATAAAAAAGTTTAAGTTAAGTATAACAGCAATTTTAATCTTATTTTGTGTCATCGTGCTAGTTGGTTGTGGCAAAAAATCAGGAGATGAACGGGCCAACCATAAGCTGAGAGTGGTTACCTCAACTAATTTTTATGGTCAAATTGCGAAAAATGTTTTGGGAAATCAGGGGAGCGTTCAGCCGATTATTAAGGGAAGCGGTGACCCACACGATTTTGATCCTTCAACGAGTGATGCGAATCAAGTTGCAAGAGCAGACGTGGTTGTTGAAAATGGCATTGGATACGACGATTGGATGAAAAAGCTGGTAAAGAATGGAAGTGATCAGACGTCGGTTGTCAACGTTTCAAAGGTGATGAACCGAAAAGATGGGGATAACGAGCACATTTGGTACGATCCTGATACCGTTAATAAGCTCGTCTACCGACTGGCAGACGTCTATAGTGAGAAACAGCCGAATCACAAACGTTATTTTCATGATAATGCCAAGCGGTATTTAAAAGAGTATGAACCAGTTAAGCAGCAGGTGGAAAAGGCACGAGATAATCTGAACGATCACCAGTTAAATCGCAAGGTCGACGTCAGTGAACCGGTTTTCGATGATGCCCTTAGTTACATGGGATACAAGGTAAATGACCCTGATTTTGCCAATGCGACCGAGAAGGAGATTGACCCGTCACCTAAGAGTATTCAAAACATCAGGGATGATATCACTCACCATCGGATTGCTTTCTTTGTTGATAACACGCAGGCTGACAGTAAAATGGTCAAGAACCTCGTCAAATTAGCTAAGGATCATGATGTGCCGGTTGTAAAATTGACCGAAACGATTCCTGAAGATAAAAACTACTTGGAGTGGATGGATAATGCCTATCAGCAGGTGGTCAAAATTCAAAATAATGAAATGAAAAACAAATAAAATGACATCCAAGCCCGTTAATGGTTTGGATGTCATTTATTATGGTTTATTTAATTTCGCTTCAAATTCATAACCAAAGCCACGGATCGTTTTGATTAAGACGGGGTCTTTGGGATTAGGTTCAATCTTGTCCCTTAAATGGCTGATGTGCATTTCAAGCATCCGCGAGGACTGGTCAATGTAAAGATCGTTCCAAACGCCGTTTAGGATTTGTTCACGACTCAGGATTCGTTTGGGGTGAGTCAGAAAGTACTCTAAAAGCTTGAATTCCTTAGGCGTTAGTCGGAGCGAAGTACCGTTTTTGGTGGCAACCTTCTGATCTAAGTCAACGTCGATGTCAGAAAAGTGAAATCGTGGCTTGACCTTCTTATTTTTTTCCTGCTTTAGACTATTATTTTCGTCTTGGTAGAAACGGGCGCGATGTTTCATCCGGAGCATGACTTCGTCAGCGTTGTATGGTTGGATGATGTAGTCGTCGATGCCAACTTTAAATAATTGATCAACGATGCCCTCGTCCTTTTTTTCTCCCAGGGCGAGAATTGGAAGTGAGGCCGTTTGGCGGATTTTAGGGATAAGTTCGATCAACTTTTGAGCTGCAACGGTACTTAGGTCCCAAATAATGGCCTGTTCTTTGTACTTTTGAATGGATGATAGGAGGCTTGAAACATCGTATAAATCTTCGACAAAGTATCCATTGTCATTAAAAGTTTGGTTGAAACTAAGTGCTAATGATAATTTTTCAGTCACTAAAACAATGTGATTCATGGCACCATCCCGATTAAAAATCACGCTTCTTTTTCTTCACTCATTATACAGTTTTATGGCTGATAATCGTAACTTTAACGTTTTCACGTAACTAAGCTACTTGGAATCAGAATGTCGGTTCTCTTTTTCCTGTCGTTTTTTGGCGCGATGAAGACTCACTAAGACGGTAATGATGGTTACTACTACGAAAACGACCACCATCATTATGACGAGCCAGATAAACGTGCTTAAATCCATGACGTCCATTCCCTTCGTTAATGATTGGTTTTATTTTAACACGACCGAAAAGATTAAGTTTTAAGGAAATCACAAATTTATAACTTAATTGATTGTGATAAAATGACTAAGAAGGGGTTTGATGCATATCATGAATGATACAAACGACGCTAATACTACTAACTACTTAGATATCGTAAAAAGATTAGTTTTTGATGAAAAAATTGAATACTTGTTTTGGGGAGCCATGACCACCCTGGTTTACTTTGTCAGTCGATTCGTTTCGATGAAGATTTTTACCAGTGATTTTACTCCCGTCTTAATTGCCCAAGTTCTGTCGATTGCGTTTGCTTTTGTGGTGAACAAATACTTTGTTTTTAACAGTGGAACGCAGTCCAAGACACTTCAGGCTCAGATCGTTAACTTTGTTTCGGGACGATTGTTTGTTTTAGTCCTCGACTTTTTGATGACTTACGTAATGATCGATAAGTTTCCGCAATTTTTCATTAAGATTTTATTTTTAGATCACTTAAACTATTCGGCTTGGCTATTCCAACTTCCCGTTGTTCACGGGTTGATTGGGAGTCCCACGTTGTTTAACAGTTTTATCTGTGTGGTTGGAACACAAATCATGGCCATTGTGATTAATTACTTTGTTTCTAAGTACTTTGCTTTTAAATAAAATCAAAAAAGCATCCACTTTTTCTAGGTGGGTGCTATTTGTTTGCGATGTAATCCAAAATCTTGAATAAATCGCGATGGTTCTGTTTTGAAATTGGGTGGTTAATGATGGTGTTTTTAGACTGACTTAAAACGGACCCAGTAAGGTAAGGGTAGTCGTTAATTGCCATTTCGGTGACGTTGTCGTGGTTGGGTTCAAGGTGAAACTGGAGGCCAACGAGGTTATCCTTTACAAATCCCTGATTAACGAGTTGATCACTTGAGTACAATAACGAGGCACCATCTGGAATCTGAAACGTTTCCTCATGCCAGTGGAGCACTTCTAGTTGGTTGGATAATCCGGAGATGAGTTTTGTTTTTAAGTAGACGGGAGCAAACCCAACTTCCTTAGTGTGCGAGTCAAAGACGGAAGCTCCTAGAACTTTGGCCATTTGTTGGGCACCAAAGCAGGCGCCAAAGACTGGTTTTCTTTGGCTAATCATCCGTTTGATTAGTTCACGTTCGGATTTGATCCAGTTTGTGTCGTCGTTGACGCTCATTGGGCCGCCTAAGATTACTAACATGTCGGTTGTAGCAGCGTCTGGTAGCACCTTAAACTGAGAAGGATGATAAACGAACATCTGGTAATGGTTGTGATGAATCCAGTCGGAGATTGCTCCGGGTCCCTCATCAGAAGTGTGTTGCAAAATGCTTACTCTCATTATTGTTGTTCCTCTTGAATTGACCGTGATAATAAAAAAATAATGCCATTTGGCATTATTTTAGTAAATTACATCATTCCGCCTTGCATACCGATCATGGCCGCAATGGCTGCGACGATCATCTTGAACAATCCCATTACGATGAATGCAACGATGATTCCAAAGGCAATTGTGAATGCCATTTGCATTGATGATTTCCAGGCTGCCTTGTCTCTACCACCGAGAAACTTGTAGAACAACCATGCTAGAGCGATTAGAATGATCAAAATCACAACTAATGCAACAATTGAAATGATTAAACTTTCTGTACCCATTAATTTTCACCTCACAAACATAAGATTATATATATTTAGCATGAACTTTTAGGGTTAAATGTGCAAACATATTACTTAATTTTGAAGGAATCTATAAGAATCTTAAAATATACTTACGGTAAGTCATTTTAGTAACTTTTTGGTGTCGACGGTGCTATCTTAGCAGTTGAAACATCATAAAAATATCAAGGGGAGCTCTTCAAAGATGAAAATGAAGAAAACATTATTTACGTTAGCTGCCGTAGCTAGTGTGGGATTGGTACTTACTGGTTGTGGAGAAAGCAAGAGTAGTTCTAAGTCCAGTTCGTCATCAAATATGTCGAGTAGCAGTAGCGAAAAAACAATGAGTAAAAAAGACATGAAGGAAACCAAGGGCGATAAGTCAATGGACATGAATATGCAAATGAAGCATAAGATGAACCTACCAACTGACTTAGCTGCCGCTAAAAATCCTAAGTTTAAGGTTGGTTCTGAAGTTAAACTATCAGCTAACCACATGAAAGGGATGAAAGGTGCTAAGGCTAAAGTTACCGGAGCATATGATTCACCACTTTATGTCATCGATTACAAGCCAACCGATGGTAAGGCTGAAGTTAAAAATCATGAGTTCGTTACAAAAGACCAACTTAAGGCTGATAAACAGGGTGCTACCTTGAAAAAGGGCGAAAAAGTCACCGTTGAAGCTGACCACATGCCCGGCATGAAAGGTGCTCAGGGGAAGATTGTTAAAGTTTGTGACGGTCCTGCCTATGCTGTAACCTTCAAACCAACTAATGGTGGCAAAGAATACGTTAACCATCAGTGGGTCAGCCAAACTGAAATGAAAAAATGCTAATTTAAATTAGTTCAAAAATACTAGGACATTGTCCTAGTATTTTTTTATTTTAGATGAAGTTGTAACCGATGGCACCAATTAAACCAATAATCGCGGCAATTAAATACCACGTAGTCTTCTTGTTTTTGCCGAACATGCCCCATAAGAGTTCATCAATAAAAACGATTAAGACCGTGATTAGTAAAATATTGAAGTGGGCGAACATGATGGCAAATACCAGGGCAATGCCACAGATGAGATCGTTAATGTTTCGTAGAACGTTGCGTTTGTTTTTCATTTTTTCTCCATTAATAGTAGTTTGAAGTTTAATCAGTGATACTAATCATATTACTTCAAATGAGTTTTAGATAACATCACCTGAAACCAAAAAAATTCCTTAGCCCATCCAAGCTAAGGAATTTCTTATAGGTACTGTGATTTTTTGAGTGCTTCTTGAAGAGCTTTAGGACAAACGTTAATGGTTTCGGTGACCTTTAAGTGGTTGTTACTAGCGGCCTCCACGATTTTGGCAATGTCATTAACAGCCATTTTACCCTCTAGGGCATAAGCAATGTGGACAGCAAATTCGTAAAAGTTATGAGAATCCTGCATCTCCATTTGCACGGTATTGTATAGTTTTTGATCATTTATAAAAACATCGTTTCCAGTACAATGAATCATAAGCACGCCTCCTTTATTATCTTATAATAATTATAATTAAATAAGTTGAATAATCAAATAATGGGATTATAGTTCATCAAAATTCACGAACACTGAGGGAATTGGTGAACGGGAATTGTTGAGTGACCGATATCCCATGCCGCAATTAATTGATTTTTTTATTTATGTGCCTTAGCCCTTTGATTGAGCTAATCAGTATGTGATAATGTAAACGTAAGAAAATCTTAATATTTATTTAATTGGAGGAACTAGTATGAATGAATGTCCTAATTGTCATTTTAATAACAAGCCGGGCGCAAAGTTTTGTGTCAAGTGTGGAACTAAGTTGACTGGCAACAGTCAAACAAGCAGTAACAAGGTACATAATGAAGCAAAAAAGCAGCAACATCCCCGTAATTCACAGGCTGACGTTTCTAACGGATTAACCAGCATGTTTAATTATTTCATTGAATCAATTAAACATCCAGTCAAATATGAGGCTGCTAGTGAGAAGTATCTGGGATATATCTCGCTTGGAATCTTCGCCGTTTTGACCTGGCTAGTTTCGTTTATTTTAGCAATGAGAATGAAGAGTGGACTGGCCTCTGAATCAGTTCCATACTCACTTATTCATAAGATGGATGGCGTCATTAACACGAGTGTTATAGGACTAGGACTGATTATTGCCGTAATCGGTCTGTTAGCTTGGATTTTAGGCTATGTCGGAGTTCACTTCATTATGAACAACAATATGAGCCTTAGTGATTATACGAATGAGTACGGTAAATTTTTAAACGTTGGAATTATTTTACTGTTAGTGGGTTTGCTTCTATCAGCCGTCATGCCCGCTGGAATTTTATTTTTAATTGGTCTCTACGTGGTCGACTTGGCCATCACCATTTCGGGTTGGGCGTTAATTTATGAAATGCTCTTTTCTAAGAATTTTGGGTCGATTGATAGTTTCTATGTTTTATTGATTGTAACGGTTATCGTGGCAATCATTTCCGCTGTCCTAGTAGCTATTTTGGGTAATAGCCTGGGCTCTCAACTTCAAACGCTGACTCAAGAGATCATTAACAACTTTGCTGCTAACTTTGGGCAGGGATACTAGGAGGAGTCAAAATGAGTGAAGAAGCGTCTTTTTGTCCCAATTGTGGACACCGAATTAATGCAAATGATGAGTTCTGCCCCAATTGTGGGTATAAATTAACTCCTAATGGATCACCAAAAAGTCAAGCAGGACCAAGTCGCAAGACATCAGGGAGTCGGCCCCTGCGTCAGACAAGTAACGTTAATCGTCCGCAAAAACAAAAGAAGATGAAACCACTTACTAAAGTGATTTGGGTGATTGTGGTGGTCTTGGTAGTGGTACTTATCGGTGGTTACTTCTTTGGAAAGAATTACTATTCAAAAGCTAATCAAGTCGACCGAGTCATCTCAGCAATTAAGAATGATCAGGAAAAGAATTTAGCCAATGTGTCGGAAACAAACGACCCGAACTTTAAGATTAGTGGGAAAGCGATGAAGCCAACCATTAATTATTATGCTAGTAATAAGGACCAGTTATCAAAGCTTAGGAGTCAGTTCATGCGCGATAACGATAATCCGGTGACCGACAACCTGCAATTTAAGCAGGAGGGTAACACCTGGTTAGTTTTCCCTAAGTATAAACTGATGGTCAAACCCGTTTATTCTAGTATTTCCACTAACCTGAATGGCGTCTCGTTGAGTGTGAACGGCAAGCAAATTACCAGCAACATGGGAAGTCAAAAGGCTAAGAAGATTGGGCCACTTGCACCGGGTCTTTATAACATCACCACTGCTGGAAAAGTCAATGGCCGTGAATTGCACAATAATGGTCAATTCGACTGGATTGATGGTGCCAGTTCAGCGTCCTTACCACTTCGAATTATCACCTTTACAGTGAAGGGGCAACCAGGATCAGACGTGTTGATTCAAAACAAGAAGGTTGGAACGATTGGTGACAATGGGAGCTTTAAGCTTTCTGACTACCCATTTAGTACGAACATGAACGTTCAAGTTCAGATGAAGGGCAAGTCCGGTAAATTAATTCAGAGTAAACCCTATAATTTAAAAGACATTGATAATAACAACACGATTGAACCGAAGTTTGATGGGATTGCCACGAAAGATCAGGCTGATCAGGTCTTGAATCCGCTCTGGACTCAGGTGAGTGGTGCCGGTAACGACGTTGATATTTCCCATTTCTTTGACGGTGGAAATGGTAGTCCCGCTTGTCAGGATATGCTTAAGATGGTCAAAAGTTATAATGACAACGATAAAATTGAGTCATTTGAAACTAGTGAAAGGACCGAATCGGTAGCACCTTATGATAGTGGGGAGACGCAAGTCACTTATCAGGTTGATTATACTTTCGATAACAATGACGACGATGACAATAGTTCGGTTCGTCATCAGACGTTTGAGTACAATGCCATCTTGGTCAGAAATCCTGGCAGTGATGATTCTGATGATCTTCCGTTTATCATCAAGAGTAACCAGTCAGTTAAGAAAGTATCGGATAGTACCGATAACGATTAATAATCTATAAAAGAAACGAGCATTCTGTGCTACGTTTCTTTTTGTTTGGTGTATGTTATGATTTCCCCATATTATAAAAGGATGGAAATTAGATTGGCAGAAAAACGTAAATCACATAAATTCTTGGCCTTTTTACTCGTGTTGGAAATTATCATCGTGATTGTGGTCGGAGTTTCCGGGACAAAGTATTATTCAAAAAAAGCCAGTGGTGACCGCTTGGTGAATGCCCTGCGTAATCACGAACAAAAGCAGGTGATTGCTGGAATCAAAATTGACGGGCAAACGGGTGCTCCAAGTGAAGAGGCCCTTCAACCCCTTGTTAACGATTTCGATCAAAATTCCGAAGCAGTTAATCGGCTCAAGATGCAGATTAACGGTGAAAAAGTGGCTGAAAGCAACTTGGTTTATAAACAAACGGGGAAGAATTTCCTGGTATTTCCACGTTATCAACTGGTAGTTAAACCAATTGATCCTAAAATTAAGACCAATCTTTCAGAAGCCAACGTGACAATTGATGGAAACAAAGCAGGTAAAACGGATGGCAATGGTGATTTGAAAGTGAAGTCACTCATCCCGGGAGTTCACCAGATTGAGGCGACTGCCACGGCCGGTGGTAAGCAACTTAAGACTTCGGGTCAGTTTAGTTTGATGAAGTCATCTGATACGGTGCACCTGACGTTTAACGTGGTTTCGTTTGGGCTTCAAAGTGTCCCAAACGCCATCGTCTACGTTGACAATCATCCGGTTGCTCAAATTGGTGAAAACGGCAAGGCGAAGGTCAATAATTTACCCATTGGTGATGATTCATCAATCTGGGCCACTCTGAGTGTTGACGGCAAACCAATGAAAAGTGATGTTCAGTACCTCGGGATGAAGAATAATCACTCTGAGATCAAACTCCCGTTTAAAAAGCTCGTTGATAAAAAGGCAGCAACTGGTCTGCTTAAAGCCGTGTGGGAGCCACTGAACCATGACGTTTTTGACGAAAAGTCAGCTGATCAAGTTCAGTACGACCAAAACTTTGTTGGAGGAAAAAGTAACCCAGCCTATAATCAGATGATTACGATTGCGAAAAAGGATCATGAACCAGATGTTAAAGATCTTCAAATTAAGGTAAACGTTAAAAAGGTTACAAGTACTGGGGAGGGGAAAGCCACCGTTGACTTTGCGGTTCAAACTGATTCAACTAACGATCAGGGCCAAAAAGCGTCAAAAACGACCAATTATCGGGCTGATGTTAAGCAAGATGTTAATAATCAACTCAAACTTAAGGGTCTGGATGAGGTTAAATAAAAAAGGAAACCAATTATGGCTCCTTTTAGTTGACGTTTGCTTTAATAAATTTGGCAATGGTTTCGGCCATCATTTTGTAAGTAGTCGAATTAGGGTGAAGACGATGGTCATGTAGTCTTGTTCTATAATTATCGTCGTCGACAATGGTCGGTGCCACCTTACGCCAGTTCAGATACGGAATGTTATTTTGGCGGTAGACGGTGGTTAAGCCGCAAAGGAGCTGCCCAAACGTGTAGTGGGCAAGTCCCTCAATGTTGTAGTTATCGGTGCCACCATCGAAGCGGTTAAATGGAAGGATTCCCAGAATTTGAATGGACGGATTTTCGATCTTGATTTGCTGGATGTTTTCATTTAACATCCTTTTAACGACTTCTAAAGTATCGTAGCGGTGGGCAAAATCGTTGGTACCATAAAAGATCGTGGCGATGTCGTAGTCACCAAAATTGTTGTGGCTAACCTGATAGGTTAAGTCCAGCTCACAATTTCCGGTAATGGTACCGGCATTCTGGCCCGCGTTTTTGATGAAGTTAAATGGTAAAATTTGACCTAAATAATAGGGCCAATTGTGCACTAAATCTTTTTCTCCGTCAAAACCACGAGTTAACGAGTCACCTAATAATATGATGTTGTCTTCATTAATTGATTTCATTTTTTAAACCTCGGTTGTGAATTGTGATACTATCATTTTACTGCTAAGTCAATTGACATGGGCATTTTATTATTGCATTATAGAATATAATTAAATTTTATTAAGTCGCATGGGAGATGAAAACGTGAGTTATAAAAGGGTAATTGTTGTGGATTTAGCATCACTCGGATTACGCTCGGACAATGAAGCAGAACAACTTAACGCTTCAAGCGATAACATCCTTTCACACGTTTTGAATCAATCCTCAAAGTCAGATTTACCATCGCTTCGGCGGTTGGGCCTTTTTAACATCTTTTTTGATGGGGAGCGTTCTTCATCAGATGAAGTCAATCCCGAGGGCGCTTACGGATTAGTTCGAACTAATTCCGTTGTTAATCGACCCGCATCCGGACTGCGAGAAATGTTTGATTGTGCCGTTAATTCACGTGTGTCAAGCGTCTTTGAAGAGGTTTATAAAGCGGAAAAGAGTTCCGTGATCATTTCCCGGTTTGTGGAATATCTTCAGGTTCAGGACTTTTCCAGACGGATTCAGGTACCCGATAATACCTCTGCTTTTGTTGAATTAAATCATCAGCTGGAAAAGGTTCGGAGCGGTTTTATTTACGTTCAAGTTCCAGATCTTCAGACCTCCGCTATGGAGGGTGATTTGGATCAATTTTCATCGGAACTGAAGAAAGTTGATGTCATGTTATCAGAACTGATGGATTCTTTAGAGGATGATGACTTGTTGATTGTTACCTCAAGTCGAGTTGGTGATTCACAAACCCAGGATGGATTATCGACTTACAAGATTTTACCAGTAATGTTGTATGATAACCAATCAACTGATCGCCACATTGAAGATGTTAATAAAGTAAGTGTGATTGGCGGAACGGTTCTAGATGGATTAGGAATCCTTGATCGAGTAAAACGACCATCAATAAGTTTACTTCCATACTTAAAAAAAGAGACAGCTTAGGCCGTCTCTTTTTTGATTGCTTTTAAGCTGAAGCAGCTAATTCAATTATGCGTGTGGTAAACTTGACTAATAACGACGGATTTAAAACGGAGGGATATTATGCAAAAAATTATTATGGACATGGACCCAGGAATTGACGATGCAGCAGCTTTGTCAGTGGCACTCAATGAGCCAAAATTGGGTGTGGACTTGGTGACCACCGTCGCTGGAAACGTAACGGTTGATAAAACGACGATTAATGCCCTTAAAATTATTAATTTTTTTCATGATGGTGAGCGGGTCAAAGTCGCTAGTGGGGCCGCAAATCCCTTAATAAAGCCGTTTGAAGATGCAGCTCGGATTCATGGTGAATCTGGGATGCGCGGTTATGATTTTACGGGTGAACTGCCAGAGCCATTGAAAATGACCGCGGTGAAAGCCCTTCATGACCACATTATGGACAGTGAAGAACCAGTCACGTTGGTCGCAACGGGATCTTATACCAACGTTGCTCTCCTACTGTCTGAATATCCAGAAGTAAAAGCCAAGTTAGAGCGGATTGTTGCCATGGGCGGAGCACTTGGACGTGGTAACATGACCAGTGCTGCTGAATTTAATGTCTTTACTGACCCTGATGCGGCCAAAATAATGTATCAAAGTGGTGTTTCAATTGTGATGATTGGACTTGATGTGACCAAGAAGGCTCTTCTTACTAACGAAACTTTAGCTGAAATTAAGGAAATGAATCGAGCGGGAGAGATGCTCTCTGCCATTATCACTAGTGATGGGGATCAAAGTAATGCAGGCGTGGCCATGCACGATGTTAATACGATTTTTTACCTGTTACACCCAGAATCACTTACTACTGAAGAGATGTGGATTGATATTCAAACTACTGGACCCGCCAATGGCGCCACCGTTGGTGATATTCGTGGTGCTTATCATCATGGTCAAACCAATGCTAAGGTTGCCGTTGACATTGACGCCCAAGCGTTTAATGACTGGTTTAAGTCTGAAGTTCAAAAGATGCCAGATTAAACAGAACGGGGTAAATTTCTCGGTGACTTTTTTCCTTTTTTTGGTAACGAAATCTTTAAATTTTCGTTATAATGAATAAAGGGTCTAATTTAAATTGGTTTAACTTTAATTAGTTTCCAATTGTTTGTTTTACATAGGAGAAGTAAATGAATCCAGAACAATTTAAAGCGGCATTGTTAAAACACAATGTCTCACTATCGGACTTTCAAGTAGAACAGTTTAAAAAGTACTACGAACTCTTAGTATCCTATAATCAAAAGGTGAATTTGACGACCATCGTTGAACGTGACGACGTGTATTTAAAGCACTTTTACGATTCACTTACTCCCGTTTTTTACATACCAGAGCTTAGAGAATCAAGGTCAATTGTAGACGTTGGTGCGGGGGCAGGGTTTCCGTCAATCCCACTTAAGATTATTAATCCCGATTTAGAGGTCACCATCGTGGACTCACTTAATAAGCGGATTGTTTTTTTGAAACAACTAGTTAGTGAACTGGGATTGACTGACGTGCGCCTTGTTCATGCTCGTGCCGAGGAATTTGGTGGAAAGCGGTCAAATGATCGCGAACAATTTGATTTTGCAACCGCACGGGCACTGGCGCGGTTGAGTGTGATGTCTGAGTTGTGCCTCCCACTGGTTAAGATCGGCGGCAAGTTAATTGCGTTAAAGGCCGCTAGGGCTCCTGAAGAACTGAAGGGAGCTCAGAAGGCAATTACAACTTTAGGTGGTAAAGTCGAAAGTGACTTTGAGTTTAAATTACCAGAAAACGATGAAGTAAGAAATATAATTGTCATTGATAAAATCACCAAGACACCAAAGAAGTATCCAAGAAAAGCAGGAACTCCAAATAAGGATCCGATCAAGTAAGAAGGAGGGAACAACATGGGAACCGTTATATCGCTTGCAAATCAAAAGGGTGGCGTTGGTAAGACCACGACTGCTGTTAATCTGGGGGCTGACCTAGCCACAAAGGGCAAGAAAGTCCTGCTGGTTGATGCCGATGCCCAAGGAAATGCCACTAGTGGCGTTGGTCTTAGTAAGCAAAAAATTAATAAAGATATTTATGATGTTTTAGTTAATGAAGAGCCGATTGAAGACGTTATTCTACATTCAGCTCATCAAAATCTCGATATTGTTCCTGCTACCATTCAATTATCTGGAGCAGAGATTGAGTTGACCCCCATGATGGCGCGTGAGACTCGATTGAAAACGGCACTTGAGAGTGTCTCTGACAAGTACGATTACATTTTAATTGATTGCCCACCTTCTTTAGGATTAATCACGATTAACGCTTTTACTGCCAGTGATTCGATTTTGATCCCGGTTCAGTCTGAGTATTACGCCTTAGAGGGACTGAGCCAATTACTTAATACCATTGGTTTGGTACAGAAACACTTTAATCCCAACCTCAAGATTGAGGGAGTGTTATTGACTATGTTTGATTCCCGTACTAATCTTGGAGCACAAGTCAATGGTGAGGTTAGAAAGTTTTTTAAGGATAAGGTGTACACCACCGTCATCCCCAGAAACGTTCGCTTATCGGAAGCTCCCAGTCATGGACTGCCGATCATTGACTATGATGCCAAATCAAAAGGCGCCAAAGTATACATGGAATTGACAAAGGAAGTGTTAGCTGCCCATGACCAACAAAAATAGTAAGGGATTAGGACGTGGAATTGAAGCATTGTTTAAGGACAATGATGTTAATAGTAATGACGAAGCAGTTGTTGATCTTGACCTAACCGAAATTTCGCCTAATCCTTATCAACCAAGAAAGAAATTTGATCAGAAGGCTCTTGACGATTTAACCCAGTCCATTAAAGAATCAGGAGTTTTTCAGCCAATTATTGTGCGCCACGATGTTGATAATCATAATTACCAGATTATTGCTGGTGAACGTCGATTTCGGGCATCTAAAGCTGCTGGGAAGGCCAAAATTCCAGCAATCATTCGTGATGCTACCGAAGAGCAAATGATGGAAATCGCTGTAATGGAAAACTTGCAGCGTGAGGACCTTAATCCACTAGAAGAAGCTCAAGCGTACGATACTTTAATGACGAAACTGAATTTAACTCAAGCACAAGTTTCAGAACGCTTAGGCAAGAGCCGCCCTTACATTGCCAATTATCTTCGTTTGCTGGGGTTGCCACAATCCGTTAAGGATATGCTGCAAAAAAAGCAACTTTCAATGGGGCAGGCCCGGGCCCTTTTATCGGTCAAAGAAAAATCACAACTTTTGAATTTAGCTGCTAAGGCTAAGGATGAAACCCTCACGGTTAGACAGTTAGAAAAGTTAATTGCCAAGGCTAATAAGGCTCACTCAACCAAGAGTAAACGACCAGTGAAAAAGTCCAAGTCTCCCTACATTAAGGAGAGCGAGGACCAACTTCAAGATAAATTTGGAACCAAAGTTTTGATTAATGAGACCAATTCTAAGCTTGGTAAGGGACAAATCCAGATTGATTACATGTCAAACGACGATTTGAACCGGATTTTAGACCTATTGGATATTCATCTCGACTAGGGAGGATATTTTTATGTATGGAATGCATGATATCGTTGCAATGAAGAAACAGCATCCCTGTGGCACCAATCGATGGGAAATCATTCGAATGGGAGCTGACATTAAGGTTCAGTGCATGGGTTGTGGTCACATTGTGATGATCAGTCGACGACAATTTGAGAAACGTTTAAAGAAAATACTAGAAAAACACGAAGAAATTAATTAAAAGAGGTAAGCAGGATGTCTTTAACAGCGGGAATCGTTGGGTTGCCGAACGTTGGTAAGTCAACACTTTTTAATGCCATTACAAAAGCTGGTGCTGAAATGGCTAACTATCCTTTCGCAACGATTGATCCAAACGTAGGAATGGTAGAAGTGCCAGATAAACGGCTGGACCGGATTCAGGAGTTAATCCCGGCTAAAAAGGTGGTACCAACTACTTTTGAATTTACCGATATTGCGGGGATTGTAAAGGGTGCTAGTAAAGGTGAAGGGCTTGGAAACAAGTTTCTTGAAAACATTCGTCAAGTGGACGCAATTGTCCACGTTGTTCGGGCTTTTGATGATGACAATATTACCTCAGTTACGGGAACCGTTGACCCCATTGGCGATATTGAAACGATCAACGTCGAACTTGGAATTGCTGATTTAGATGCCGTTGATAAACGAATTGGAAAAGTTCAAAGAGCAGCAAAGGGCTCAGATGAAGCCAAGGAAGAACTGAATGTTTTAAACAAGATTAAACCGGTGCTTGAAGATGGCGGAGCTGTCCGCGATATTGATTTTGATGAAGACGAGCAGAAGATCGTTAAGGGATTGTTTCTTTTGACTTCTAAACCCGTCTTGTATGTCGCTAACATCAGCGAAGAATCGATGGCGGATCCAGAAAGTGACAAGTACTTTAAAATGGTTAAAGACTATGCTCAAAAACACGGTGCGCAGGCAATTGGAATTGCGGCAGAAACCGAGCAGGAAATCGCTGAACTAGGTGATGATGATAAAGCTGACTTTCTTGAGGCTGAGGGGGTTAGTGAGCCTGGTCTAAATAAGTTGATTCGGGCTTCATACAAATTGCTTGGACTGGAAACCTTCTTTACTGCAGGTGGCAAAGAGACCAAAGCCTGGACCTTCAAGAAGGGCACTAAAGCA
The DNA here is from genome assembly GCF_059901115.1 of Fructilactobacillus sp. X7R4C1. Taxonomy (NCBI): domain Bacteria; kingdom Bacillati; phylum Bacillota; class Bacilli; order Lactobacillales; family Lactobacillaceae; genus Fructilactobacillus; species Fructilactobacillus sp. X7R4C1. The sequence goes on along the minus strand of NZ_JBWXVD010000003.1, from coordinate 63,176 downwards.
CCTCAAGCCGCTGGAATTATCCATTCTGATTTTGAACGAGGCTTTATTCGAGCTGAGATTATGTCCTTTGAAGACCTGGATAAATACGGAAGTGAAAATGCCGTTAAAGAGGCCGGAAAATTGCGGGTTGAAGGTAAGGATTACGTCATGCATGATGGAGACATTGCAGAATTTAGGTTCAACGTCTAGGAGGAAATTATGAGCGAGGAAGATAATCGAAAACGAAATGCTAAAGCAAAACAGCATCAACATCACTCAAACACTAAGATTGCTGAACGAGAACAATTTGATCACGTTGGTTTGACCAAGAGAAATGCTGAATACATGTATAAGTTTAAGCAGGAACTTTCGGAAACCAAATTGGAGCCAGAAAAGCAGGCTGCTCAAATCAGTACGATGGTAAATGAACTAAAAAGGGCCCAAAAGAGTGGGGTGACCGCAAAGAATCTGTATGGAACGGTTGCTCATAAAGTGCAAGTCACGGTTCATCCACCAAAGAAACCCCAAAAGATGACGCCCATCACCTACGTGATTGATGCCACGTACAACTTTTTGTGGTTTTTGGTCCTGTTCTGTTTCTTGTACGCGGCCATGTTCTTCATTAATTCTTCGCAAGCATCAAAAGGTGGTGTAATGGGGATTACTGGCATATTCGTTTCCTCCATTGTTGCTGGTGCAGGGATGCCACTTATGACTAACTTGTTTGCTCCGGGAGTAAAACATAAATATAATGGCATCATTCGAGCTTTGATGATGGTTCTATTGTTCGCAATTTGGATGCTAGTCTTCTTTGGTGGAACGTATATTCCGAGAGTAATTAACCCGATTACCAGTCCGATTGTTGATGCAGTGATTGGTGTAATTGGAATTGCGGGAATTTTGTACATGCGTCATCGTTTCCCAATTACCAATGGACTATTTACCGGGAACCGAAATTAATTAATTAATCGTGGATCAACTGGTCTACGATTTTTTTGATGTGAAAGTTTAAATGTTTATAATATTAAAACAATTTTGGTTAATCTCTGTTTTCAATCTGATAAACTGAAAGAAAACAGTGAATTCGAGGTAATTAAAATGAAAATTTTAGTTGTTGATGACGATAAAGAAATCGCACAATTATTAGAAATCTACATTAAAAACGAAGGTTACGAACCAATCTCAGCCTATAACGGTAGTGATGCATTATCACTTTTGCGCACTGAGCCAGACATTGGCTTGGTAATTTTAGACATCATGATGCCGGAAATGAGTGGGATTGATGTTATTAAAGAAATCCGTAAAGACTCCCAGATTCCGATCATTGTGTTGTCCGCCAAAACGGCTGATATGGATAAAATTCAGGGATTGGTTTCTGGAGCTGATGATTACGTCACCAAGCCATTTAACCCATTGGAAATCATGGCACGGGTTCGTTCCCTGCTTAGAAGAAGTCAAAACGATGTCACTAAGGACAAGCCTGACATTTTAAACGTGGGTCCACTGACTATCAATAAGGATTCACACGAAGTTAAGACGGAAGACGGCAAAGAAATCCAGTTAACCGCTCTGGAGTTTGGTATTTTGTACCTTCTTGCCAGCCATCCTAACCGGGTCTTTTCAGCTGATGAGATTTTTGAGCGCGTTTGGAAACAAGAAAGTATCATTTCAGCTAAAACCGTCATGGTTCACGTCAGTCATTTACGTGACAAGATTGAAGAAGCCACTGGCGGTGAAAAAGTGATTCAAACCGTTTGGGGCGTCGGCTACAAAGTGGAAGCATAAATAATAAGAGGAATCTTGAGTTTGAAATTAACGACGAAAGAAAAAACTGAATTATTTGTTGAAGGAGTAGTTACTTTAATATTATTACTCCTTTTAAACTTGGCGATTACCGTGATTATCACTGAATCAATCGAGAGTAACCCGGGTCTAAGGGACGGAATCTTCATCATTAAGCAGTCGGTGACCTTTGGCCCGATGCATTTTCGACTACTTAGCTGGGAGAATCTCTTCATCATTGCTATGGGCGTAATCGATGTCATTATTATTTACTGGCGGTTGATTCGGCGCTATCATCAAATGCAACTCCGCCACATTATTTCGGAATTGCATTACATTGCGAACGGGCATTTTGACCATCGAATTCCCTTTGAATTAAAGGGAGATACCGAGCGGGTCATTCAAAGTATTAACGCGCTTGTTGATAGTGTCATTGAATCCATGAATGATGAGCGAGAGGTGGAAGCTTCAAAGGACAAATTGGTCACTAGCGTTAGTCATGATTTAAGAACGCCCTTGACTTCAATTCTGGGATACCTTGGTCTCATTGAAGACGGTCAGTATCAAAATGAAGACGACATTTTAAAGTATTCACATATTGCTTATTTAAAGGCGCAACAAATGAAACAATTAGTGGATCGGCTTTTTGAGTATGCTAAAGCGGGCGATAAGTCTAAGCCTTCGCAAAAAATTGATAACATTGATGTGAATGCGCTATTAGAGCAGCTTCAGACCTCATTTAAACTTGATGCATCTAAGCACAAGATGACGATTGAGATGAAGCCACTCAAGCACGATATTTCGATCAAAGCCAATGCGGAGTCGTTAGGTCGGGTATTTAATAATCTGATCTCGAATGCTTTTAAGTATGGAAAGGGTGGACGTCATATCTATCTTTCTGCTAAGCCATTTAGTAGTGAAGGAGTTGAAATTATCGTTTCAAACGATGGCGAACAGATCCCTAAGGGGTCGCTAGATCACATCTTTGATCGTTTTTACCGGGTTGAGGAGTCACGAAATACCAAAACTGGTGGAACTGGTTTAGGACTTGCCATTGTTCGTGAGATTGTCACCAATCAGGGAGGTTATATTAACGTTTCTTCAACGAAAAAATTAACCGCGTTTAAAATTTACCTTCCGTTAGATGTTAAGCATCCATTACGGAAAAATAAACATGTGATAGGAGAGAAAAATGCAAACCAAGAAAAGTAATCATAGTGGTCATCAATTTCTCGTTTCATTTTTAATCATGACGTTAGCGCTCGTTTTAATGATTCCAGAGACCTTGGCAAAGGCTAACTCGAACGAAATCGATAGTAAAGCTGCCATTGCAGTGGACGCTAAATCAGGACAGATTATTTATCAAAAAAACGCTGCTAGAAACTTACCGGCAGCCTCGATGAGTAAGTTACTCACCGCATACATAGTTCAAAAACGAGTTCATGATCATCAATTGAAATGGGACACTAAGGTGGATATTTCACCTGCAGTTGCCAAATTAAGTACCAAAAAAGGGTTCACCAACGTTAAATTAGAGGCCCATAAGAAATACACGGTAAGGGCGCTCTATTCAACGGCCCTGATTGGTTCAGCTAACGCGAGTGCGATGGCGCTTGGTGATAAAATCTCTGGTAACAGTGAGAATTTTGCCAAAACCATGCGAATAACTGCCAAAGAATTGGGAATTAAAGACGCCAAATTCTATAATGCCTGTGGTCTGACTAACAAACAGGTTGCACCGATGAATTTGCCAAGGGTGACTGGTGATTCTGAAAATGAGATGTCAGCAAAAGACACGGCAATCATCTCTTCCAAAATTATTTCGCAGTATCCTGATGTTCTAAAAACCACTAAGAAAACGCAGTATACCTTTGGTGATACCGACCAAAAACCGCAAGAAGTTGTCAAGACCTCTAACGAAATGTTGAAGGGACAACGATATTACGATCCAGCCTTAAACGTTGATGGTCTAAAAACGGGAACTTCTAAGAAAGCGGGTGAAAACTTCGCGGGGACTTTAGATAATCACCATGATCACCGCATTATCACAGTAGTTATGGGTGCTAAGCCTAATCAACGGTTTATCGTTACTAAGAACTTAATGGAACACGTAATCAAGAATTATCGCCCCATGGAGTATGATAACGATCAATTTACCGAGAATCATCTAAGGGTGATTAACGGGAAAAAACGGACGGTTAAAGTCAAGATGAGCAAACCAGTTACCCTGTGGGGCAAGGTTTCTCAACCAAATGAATTTAGCGACCAAATTATACTTGATTCAAAGCATGCTAAAGACAATGCGGTATCAGCTCCTGTGCTTAAAAATCAGGAAGTTGGAACGAATCAGGTTGGATTTAAAAATCAGAAGGTGGAATTTTTAAATCATGATGGTGGAAAAGCACCAATCGTTACTTGTCAAAGCGTTGATAAGGTTGGCTTCTTTTCGAGATTGTTCCGTGAAATTGTGGAATTTTTCTGATAATTACCATTAGAACAAAATTATGGTTTGTTATTTTGCCATTTTTTCTTATAATGAACAATGTACGCAAAAAGTTAATTAATTTTTTTAGGTTATTTATTCAAGAAATCAAGTGGAGGATTTCAATTGACAAAATTAGTACCGAATCCTAATGAACCTACTTGGAAAGCCAATTTCAAGGTCTCGTTTCCCTTAGACTTGAGTTACATTCCAATTGGTTTGGCGTGTGGGATTTTGCTACACGCCGCGGGATTTAACACGTTTAACACGATTTTGGTATCACTACTGGTTTTTTCCGGTGGTGCCCAATTTTTGATCGCATCCATGTTAACCATTAATTCACCACTTCTAACGATTGTGTTGATGCTGTTTTTCCTAGAGCTTAGATACGCATTATTAGGATCGAGTCTTTCTAAGTATCTTCACGGGCAGAACACGCTCTTTACGTTCTTTTTTGCCTGTTCTTTAAATGACGAAAATTACGCTGTGAACTATTTAAAGTTTTCAACTGACAAGAAATGGACCCCGAAGGATGCGTTGCAAGTAGAACATTTTACGTTATTTTTCTGGACCATTAGTAACTTAGTGGGGAGTTTAATTGGGTCAGCTCTTACAATTGATCTAACCGTGGTGCATTTCGCACTCACAGCGCTCTTCTTGTATATGATTGTGATGCAGTTAAAGGATTTGCTAAAAGTGTTTATTGCACTTTTTGCTGCTGGCCTTGCGATCTTCTTCTTAGTGTTAACTAAATCAACACTCGGATTAGTTGCGGCGACGTTAGTTGCATCGTTCGTCGGTTTTTTGCTTGATAAATACTTTCGGAGTCGAAAACGGAAGACCAACAAGAAAAGTATTTTTCTTAAGACGTTTAAAAACCCTGCGGGGACACCGAAGGAATAAGTTGGGAGAATTGTTATGAAATGGGATGCGATGCAACACTTTCTGTTAATATTGCTGTGTTTTTTGGTTGCTTTAGCTCCAAGATTTATACCATTAGCATTTTTTAGAAAGCGCAAAATTCCAAAGTGGTTTACCGAATGGATGGAATTTGTACCAATTTGCCTGTTTACTTCACTGGTAGTAAAGGATATTTTTATTAATCAGTCATATGCCTTTTCGATTAGTGGTCAGGGACCAGAGTTAATCGCTGCCGTGTTGGTAATTGGGATTGCTTACTGGACCCGATCTATGCTAGTTTCAGTGATGGCAGGACTAGCGGCGGTGTTTCTGTTAACGTTTGTCCTTTAATGAATATTTGATAACAAAAAGACGTAACTTTAATTGATGAAGTTACGTCTTTTACTATCTATTATATTAAGTTATTTGTACATGTAGTCACGAGTCATTGGAAGTGATGCACCAGCCGGTCCCTTTGAAATGAGGTACTGCATGACATCGATATTTCCAACCTTAAATGAAGCGGCACAGGCTTGAAGGTACAAGTCCCACATGCGGCAGAAACGTTCGTCAAACATATTTTCAATTTCTTTTCGGTGCGCATTGAAGTTTTTGTCCCATGTTTCCGTAGTCTTCTGGTAGTGTCTTCTTAGTGATTCCAGGTCATAGATTTGCATGCCATTATCAATAATGTGGTCTAAGTTTTCGGTCAAACCGGGAATGTAACCACCAGGGAAGATCCACTTATTTAACCAACCATTGATCGCACCACCTTGTTGTCTGGTAATTCCATGGATGAGGGCGTTTCCGTTTTTCGCTAAGTGGTCTGAAACAACCTTGAAGTATTCATCAAGATTTTCTTTCCCAACGTGTTCAAACATTCCAACAGACGTGATGTAATCCCACTTTTCTGACTTTGGTAGTTCACGGTAATCTTGAAGGCGGACTTCAGCGACGTCTTCAAGACCGTATTTTTTGATCTGTTCGTTAACGTAGTCGCATTGTTCCTGACTAAGAGTTACACCAGTAACCTTTAGGTCGTATTCTTTAGCGGCAACTAACATTAAAGTACCCCAACCACAACCGATATCTAAAAGAGTACCACCAGGCTGTGGGTTTAGTTTCTTGATGATGTGATGAACTTTATTCATCTGAGCATCGTACAGGCTATCTTCTGGACTTTCCCAGTAACCACATGAATAGGTCATGGTCTTATCCAGCCAAATTTTGTAGAATTCATTTCCGATGTCATAATGCTTTTGCACATCTTTTTTACTTGCCGCTTCTGAATGAGAAGACTTTGGTAGCCACTTAATGAATTTCTTGTTGTGTAAGAAACTGCTGCTATCCAGGTAAGCTGCTGCAACTAAATCTTCTAAAGAAATCCCTTCAACAGTGATTACACCATCCATGTATGCTTCACCTAAAGCGATTGAAGCATTACTGGTAATATCTTTAATTGGAATTGCCTTGTGGATGGTAATGTGAGCTTTAGGCTCACCCTTACCATAAGTCTTGGTAGAACCATCCCAGTATGTTACCTTTAATGGAATATTAAAACTGTGTTTGATAAATTCACTGTAAAACGTCTTTTCAAGCATATAAAAACCTCTCTTTAATTCAATAGTTATATGGCCATTATAACCTTTTTTTGTGAAACTCGTAAAATAGACTGACATGAATTTTAACAAATTACATTAGATGCTATAATAAAAATATTACGTACTACTATTAAAATTGATTTGAGTAAAGTGTTAAATACGAATTATGAATGGAGAGGGGATGGATTAAAACCAAAATGGAGAATTTAACCAATTGGTGGCAAAAATTTTTAAATAACACAAAATTAAGACGGGCAGTGGTCTTGTTGCTAATTGTCGTTGTTCTGTATCTCTGTCGCTCAATGATGACCACCATTCTTTTGACCTTTATCTTTACGTTATTAATAACCAAGCTAGTACTTTGGATTCGGGCCCGGATTAAGATTCCGATTCCAATCTTGGTCATTGTGATTTACTTATTAATTGTGGGAGCCATTGTACTGGTAAGTGTCCTGTACCTCCCCCAGATTGCTGAGCAGGGAGTTGAAATAACCAAGACGCTAATTACCTTTTATGAAAGTCCCCATTCGATTAAAAACCCAGAATTACGTTCGTGGGTTTTATGGTTACTAAAGAACTTTAATGTACCAAACCAGATTAAGGGAAGTATGAACCTGATTTGGAGTTACATTACAAGCATTGGTTCAACTGGGATTGCTATGTTCTTGTCACTACTTTTGAGTTTCTTTTTTACCTTGGAACTTAAGCAGGTGAAGCGCTTTTCTAAGAAGTTTTTAACCAGTACCTTTGGGTGGTTCTTCTCGGATATCCTGTTTTTCGCGAAGACTTTCGTCAAAACCTTTGGGGTCGTGATTGAAGCCCAATTCTTTATCGCAATCTGTAACACGACCATTACCACGATTTGTTTATGGATCATGCAAATTCCACAGCTTTTGATCTTAGCTGTCATGATTTTCTTCTTGAGCCTCATTCCGGTGGCTGGGGTTATCATTTCGTTAATCCCTCTAACCTTGATTGGTTATACTGTAGGTGGATTTAGATACGTGGTATACATCTTCATTATCATTATGTTGGTTCATCTACTTGAAGCATACGTGTTAAACCCCAAGTTCATGTCGGCTAAGACCGAACTACCAATCTTCTTTACGTTCGTGGTCCTCCTGGTTGGTGAACACATCTTTGGAACGTGGGGATTAATCGTTTCGGTTCCTGTTTTCACCTTTTTACTGGACGTCTTGGGAGTCCAAAACGTTGATGAAGTGGCGAGAAATCGAAAACCAGGTTGGTTTAGTAAGATCAGTAAGTTAGTGAAAAAAAGTTTTAAATGATGTAAAATGAGTTAGTATAAAAACAAAAGAGGGGTAATTACAATGGCTAAATTAGTATTTGTTAGACACGGCCAAAGTGAATGGAACTTATCGAACCAATTCACTGGTTGGGTTGACGTTGACTTAAGTGAAGAAGGAGTTAAGCAGGCTAAAAATGCGGGTAAATTAATTGCTGAAGCAGGAATTCAATTTGACCAAGCTTACACTTCAGTTTTAAAGCGTGCCATCAAGACTTTAAATTATGTGTTGGATGAAAGTGACCAATTATGGATTCCAGTTTTGAAGTCTTGGCGTTTAAACGAACGTCACTATGGTGCACTTCAAGGCCAAAATAAGGCGGAAGCTGCTGAAAAATTCGGTAAGGAACAAGTTCACATCTGGCGTCGTTCATACGATGTTTTGCCTCCACTTTTGGACGCAAATGATGAGGGATCAGCTGCTAAAGATCGTCGTTATGCTGACTTAGATCCAAAGGCGATCCCTGGTGGTGAGAACTTAAAGGTTACTTTGGAACGAGTTATTCCATTCTGGCAAGATCACATTGCTCCTAAATTGTTAGACAACAAGAATGTGATCGTTGCTGCCCATGGTAACTCTCTTCGTGCTTTAACTAAGTACATTGAAGGAATCTCTGATGAAGACATCGTGAACGTTGAGATTGCTACTGGTCAACCAATTGTTTATGATATTGACTCTGACTTAAACATTTTAGACAAGGTTAAATTAGGCGAAAATAAATAATTTAATCTAAACCAAAAGACACCTCCTAATTAATTAGGAAGTGTCTTTTTTGTATCCATTAGTGTGATTTTACTACCACGATCGCTTACTTTGATAATGACCGATTTACTGGGGTCGTCTGAAAGAGGTCCCATATTAATGCAGTAGTCGTCATTTTTAGTTTTAACGTATTGAACCCGATCAAGGATTAATTTTTTAAAAACTTTACTGATTTCTTCGTGACGTTTTGCCTTATCTACTGCCGTGGCTAGAGTAAAGCCGGACTCTAGATAGGATTTGATTAATAAAACGGTTACTAGAGTATAGATGCTATATCGCTTGTTTTGATTTTTATGAACTGGTAAAGAAGTAATGTATCCTCGCTGCTCCCAGTAGCGAATCTTACTTTGGGAAAGACCGGAGCACTTGGAAATATCACCAATGCCAACCGAAATGTTATTTTTTTTGATGATTTTTCCGAGTCGTCCGTTGAGGTCAGCTACGTCTTGATCATTCTCATTTTCCAAGGGTTTACCTACTTTCTATGCTTAATCAAACTCGATGAATTCATTAAATAATACAATACTAATTATATGTAAAATAATGCACGTGTCAATTAAATTGACATAAACATCGGATGGTTGTATAGTAGTTGGTGTTGTAATTTTGAGCAAATATTAATTAATTAAGCTTTTGAAAGGGGCATATATAATGCATAATATTCCTGCTGTTGATGCTAATGGCAAAAAGTATAATCGGACCATGTTTGTCATTATTCTTTTGGTTGGAACCTTCTGTACGGTTTTAAACCAAACCATTTTGTCAACGGCTTTTCCTACATTAATGCGTGCCTTTAATGTTAATACCTCGACCGTTCAGTGGTTAACCACCGGATTTATGATGGTTAACGGAATTTTGATTCCGGTTAGTGCCTGGTTGAGTGGACGTTTTAACACTAAATGGCTGTACTTATCAGCAATGATCATCTTTGAGATTGGAACGGTGGGGTCATGGATAGCTCCAAGCTTCTGGTTTTTATTTGGATCACGTTTGATTCAAGGTGTTGGAGTTGGTATTGCCATGCCATTACTTCAGACTATCATGTTGTCAATTTTTCCAGCAGAAAAACGGGGCACTGCCATGGGACTTGCTGGAATCGTCGTTGGTTTAGCGCCTGCCATTGGACCAACTTTGTCTGGATGGGTGATTGATACTTCATCTTGGCGAAATTTGTTTGGGATTATTGCTCCCATTGTTGCCGTAGTCATTGTTTTAGGACTGTTTTTTGTTAAACCAGTTCTTCCAACTAAGAAAAGTAAGCTAGATTATCTCTCATTAGTTTTGTCTACCATTGGTTTTGGTAGTTTACTTTATGGATTCTCGTCAGTTGGAAATGACGGTTGGGGCAGTCCAACTGTCATTTGGGGATTAATTATTGGAATCATTTTTATTATTCTCTTTGGATGGCGTCAACTGGTCATGAAGAACCCGTTCTTGAATTTAAATGTTTTCAAATCACGTGAATTTCGACTTGGAACCATTGTCAGTGCGGTGGTCTTCATGGGAATGGTCGGAGTTGAAATGGTCTTACCTCTCTACTTACAAATTGTTAGAGGGATGAGTGCTTTTCATTCCGGATTGACTCTATTACCCGGAGCACTTTTAACCGGATTTATGAGCCCAATTACTGGAAGACTATTCGATAAGTTTGGAGCCCGTCGTTTAGCAATGGGTGGATTGTTCTTATTGACGGTTGGAACTTTTCCATTTTTGTTTTTAACAAAGGATACTCCAACCATTTACGTTGTTATTTTGTATGCGATTAGAATGTTTGGGGTGGCAATGTCCATGATGCCAGTAACGACATCTGGAATGAATGCTCTTCCAGTTTCTGAAATGGGACATGGAACTGCTGCTAACAATACCTTTAGACAGGTTTGTGGATCAATTTCAACGGCCGTTATGATTTCAATTTTAGCCAATGTTACTACCAATAATATGCCAGCAAAACACTTACTTAAAATTAATCCGTTGGCATATCGAGCTGGAGCAATTAACGCTAATTTGAAAGGATACATGGCAGCCTTTGGAGTCGCATTCTTAATCTCATTAATTGCCTTTCTTTTGACGTTTGCGTTGAAAAAGGGTCATGTTACTGAAGATCCTGTTTTTGAAAAGGGAGGTAAAAAATAATGATATTTATCTTACTAATTATTTTTGTAATTGCCTTTTTCTTAACGTGGAATTTGATTGCTAATAAAAAAGTGGCGACCTCTTTAGGCCTTATATTTGCTGCTTTGATTATCATTACGATTGGTCTAATGATTGCCAATTACCACAATCACTTTGGGATGGAAAAGAAGACCACGGTTAAGACCACTTCGTTTACATCAGTGAACAATCAAGCCAACATGATATTGTATAAGAAGATTGGTCAGACTAATGATAAAGTTGTGATCTACAAAAAGAATGCAAATCAAAAGAAGCCAACCGTAACACCTGCGATTGACACTACGAATGAAATCAAACCAGGTGGCGATTCAAACAAACTGGTTACGAAGCAACAAGATTGGGTCTACAAAAATAAATTTTACAAAGTCTTCTTCATGTTTGCTCAAAAAGAAGCCTTTATTAAACGTACGAATACCTTCCACGTAAAATCAGGTTACATGGTATTCACACCTGAACAAGCTAAAGCATTTGGGAAGGCCATGAAACAAGAGGCTGCTCAAATGAAGCAGTCACAACAAAATCCTGAAGCTCAGCAACAGATGGCTGCTTCTGGGAAACAGTTTGTAGCAGCTAAGATACAACAAGCTATGGCCGAAAATCCAAAGATGTCACCAAAGGACCAAGCTAAGCTGCAGAAACAAGCTGAGAATGAATTTAAGGCGCAAATGCAGAACAAAGCTAAAAATCAGATGGAACAAAAGGCAATGGAACAAGCTTTAAAGGTTAACTAGATAAAAAATGATGCTCAAATTTTGAGCATCATTTTTTATTGTTGTTTTTGGATTTTTCCAAGTTCTCGGTACTGATTATTCATCCACTGCATGTAATTTTGCCCCTTTGGAGCGGTCTCTGATACGTTTAGGATGGGAACATGATGTGTTTTAGCGTACTTAACCATTTGCGTTACCACCGGGCTATCGGATTGAGTGTTATTAACGAAGAAAGCAATTTTATGATTGCGCATATCACTTTGCAGGTTGGAGATGTCACTGACTGAAGGATCGACGCCTTTTTCAATGGCATTTGAGAACCCGTAGTCCTTAAGTTTGTAACCAAGGGCTGAAAGTGAGTAGTCAAAGACGGGTTCGCTGGTTGCAACTGATTGACCGTGCGAATTCTTTGATAACTGCTTGATTAACCGTTGCGTTTTGCCCCATTCATGCTTGTAGGCTTGGGCGTTTTTTTCAAAATACTCATGGTGATCCGGATCAATTTTACTATAGACATTCACTAAGTGATCAACTAAGTGGTCCATGGTAGTTGGTTTATACCAAATGTGTTCGTTGTCGCCATCTTTTTTATGCATCAATTTGCCGACGTTTACGTCCTGTTGATGATCGTTTCCAGCGTTGTGAATTAATTCGTTCATCCAATCGTCATAACCAATTCCGTTTGAGATGACCACGTTTGCCTTGGCAACTTCTTTCGCGTTGTTAGTTGTTGGTTCAAAGTCGTGTGGATCAACGTCTGAATTGATGATGGACGTGTTGTGACCATACTTTCCAACGACTTGTTGGGCCGCGTCTCCATAAAAGTTAACGGAACTTACAACCTGAATTTTCTTTGGGTCATGGGCTGCCGACTTGTGACATGCTGTGAGTGGAGTAATCAGTAGTACGAGACAAGTGACTAGGAGGGAAAGTTTAAAATGTCGTTTCATATTATCGTCCTTTTCTAATCTTTATGAATTCTATCCTAGTGTACCATTTTTGGTGTGGTAAAATGGGAATGCCATTCTAGCTCAGTAGGTAGAGCATTTCCATGGTAAGGAAAAGGTGCCGGGTTCGACTCCCGGGAATGGCTTATCATTTATTTTCATAGTTTAAAACTCTCACTACGTAATCATAGTGAGAGTTTTTTTATTCGGCCGTTGAATTTTTGCTGATTTTAATTAAATTATCACTGATGGCTTGTTGGGGAATCAACGGCGAAACCTTGCCGTTACACAACAGGGTTAACGAATGCATGGCTCGCGTCAGAATTGTGTAAAGGACTCCAAGTGAGTGCTGATCAGGATAATTCTTTTTTGAGACGTCCCAGGCAATGACCGAATCAAATTCGAGTCCCTTGGCCAGGTAGACGGGAAGTACAACAACTGGTGAGGTCATATCTCGGTCACTATCCTTTAATAATGTAGAGTCAAAGTGAGCGTTTACCTTTTGATAAACTTGTTTGGCCGATGTGGCATCTCTAGTAATGACCGCGACGGTTTCGTGTTTTTTAAGTTGGTCACTAATAACATTAAAAAGGGTTTTAGTTAGTTCTTCTGATCCATCTTTAACGATTAGCTCAGGCTTTTCTCCATTTCGATTGAAGGCCTCGATGTTATTCCCATCTGGTAGTAATGATTTGGAAAAGGACGTGATGGGATAGGTTGAGCGGTATGAACGATTCAGCTGAATTAGCCGGGAATGTTTACTAGGAATGGCATCATTAAGCTTGTCTAGTAATGTTTGGGCTGATTCGACATCCTTGAAAATGGCCTGTTCACTATCACCAATCAGGTTGAACTTAGCTCTCGGAAAAATGAGCTTGAGATACATAATCTGGGCAATTGAGTAGTCCTGAATCTCGTCGACGAAAAGGTATTTAATGTTAACGTTTTTGTTTTCCCCACTGAAGCGATCCCTCAAGTACAGTAGGGGGGCCGTGTCGTCCAAACCAATTTGGTGAAATTCAATGTGATTTAGGAAATCATTTTTGCTTTGTTTAAAAGCATCTGGTTCAACATTTTCAGGCAATTTAACGTGGTCAAGAAAATCGGCGTATTGAACGTATGGATCGAAAAACTCATCGTTGTAGATGGCATCGTACACGGTACTAAGTCGATCTTTAACTAGTCGCGTGGCAATGTAGTTTCGTTCATCGTCTAGTTCCTCAAAGTCATTTAAGTGTTTTTCACCCAGAAGATTGTGGTACTGTTCTTCGCTCATGGTGTCGATAATGTCAGCGACCCATTTTTTCTTAGTTTCATCGTGAATACGGTTCTTCAGTCTCTTTATTAAGCGGTTCTTCGTTTGCAGAAGTTTTTCACTACTGGTCATCCCACTGGGTAGACTAGCGTAAATTTCACGAATTTCCTTTTTAGAAAAGTAAACCTCACCATTAAAGTGAATATCATCGAACTTGATTTGATCAGAGGTGAGATTTTGGACGTAGTTTTCAATCTGATCAATGAAGTTCTGACTATTTTTGAATTCGCGAAGTTTAGAATCAGAATCATGATCAGAAGCTTCGTAACGTTGAAAAAGGGTCTGAACCTTCATGCCCTCAAGTCGGTGGGCAAAAAATTCAGCTAGTGTAACCTGACGCATATTACGTTCCCCTAAACTTGGTAGTACGTCCTTGATGTAGTTACTAAAAAGAAGATTCGGAGAAAAGAGTAGGATTTGGTCAGCATTTAAAGAGTCCCGACTGTGATATAACAGAAAAGCAATCCGTTGTAAGAGTGCTGAGGTCTTTCCTGATCCAGCTACTCCTTGAACGACCAACAGATTACTGGTGGTATCTCTAATAATGTCATTTTGTTCGTGCTGAATGGTGGCCACGATGTTTTGCATCTTTTCGTTGTTTTCATCACTTAAAGCATTCTGCAAGAGTTCGTCGCCAACCGTTTCGTTGGTATCAAACATGTTGATGATCTTGCCGTCTTTAATCTGGAACTGACGCTTCTTTAGAAGGTCAGTGGCTTGTTTACCGTTGGGAGTATCGTAAGTGACTTTTCCAAGCGTACCATTATAGTAGACACTTGAAATGGGAGCTCGCCAATCATAGATTAAAAATTCACCGTTTTTATCGATGAATGACGCCTTTCCAATGTATAGGTGATCAACGTCAGAAAAGCCCTCGTCAGAGATGTCAATTCGACCAAAGTAGGGTGATTTTTTAAGATCCTGGTAAGTGGCTAGTTGGCCCTCAACAATGGCTTGATCCTCAACCACTTTGTTAGTTAAGCTTCGTTGTTGTTGCAGATCAGCGCTGGTTTCAATCCGGTCATCAGCTTCTAAATAGTTTGCAGATGTATTGGTCCCGTAATCTTTTTGAACTCGTTGAGTTTCTGCCTTGGCTTTTTGGTATTCGGTTTGGGTATCTTGGATTTTTTCGTCTAACTGGGAACCAACCCAGGTGACCCGCTCTTGCTCTTTGTTTTTTTCATCCTTATTCAAGTGCATACTCCTCCCTTTAATTCGTGAATAATTCTAATTTGAAAAGCCGGTACTGTCAATTTTTTCGTGCTTTGACAACCCGTCATAAATCGCATAAAATGAAATTAATATGTATTTAGTTTAGTAAGTAGTGAAGTCAAATAACAGAGAGGCTATGTTTACTGAGATTAGTCAGACGACACGAACTGGATAATGGGTAACAACCTTATAGTTTAAGTGGCAGAGAAATCTCTGCAATTTAGGTGGTACCACGTGCAAGGCGTCCTATTGATTATTCAATAGGACGTTTTTTATTAAAGAAAGGAAAATTACTATGGCAAAAAAAGAAATCGTGTTAACTGGTGATCGTCCAACCGGAAAACTTCATATTGGACACTACGTTGGTTCGTTAATGAGCCGTTTAGAGTTGCAGAATTCGGGTAACTACGACCCATTCATCATGATTGCTGACATGCAGGCCTTGACCGATAACGCTCGTGATCCAAAGAAGATTCAAAACAGTCTGTTGCAGGTAGCCTTGGACTATCTAGCGGTTGGACTTGATCCAAATCAATCAACAATCTTTGTCCAATCTCAGATCCCAGCCTTAAATGAACTAACCATGATTTATCTTAATTTAGTAACGGTTTCCCGATTGAAACGAAATCCGACCGTGAAAACTGAGATTAAACAGAAAAATTTTGGTGAAAGTGTACCAGCTGGTTTCTTCATCTATCCGGTCAGTCAAGCCGCTGACATCACCGCCTTTAAGGCAACCGTGGTTCCGGTTGGAGAAGATCAAGAGCCAATGATTGAACAAACCAGGGAAATTGTCAGAAGTTTTAATAGTGCCTATCACAGAGACGTATTGGTTGAACCACAAGGTTTCTTTCCACCGAAAGGCATGGGGCGCATTCCCGGCCTCGATGGAAATGCCAAAATGAGTAAGTCGCTTAACAATGCTATTTACCTTGCTGACGATGCCGATACCATTAAGAAAAAAGTGATGTCCATGTACACGGATCCAAAGCACGTCCACGTTGATGACCCAGGTCAAGTTGAAGGAAACACGGTCTTTACGTATCTGGATATTTTCGCTCACGACAAGCAAAAAGTTAGTGAACTTAAAAAGCAATATCAACACGGTGGTCTTGGAGATGTTAAAATTAAGTTGTATTTAAACGAAGTTTTGCAAGCTGAACTCAAGCCAATTCGACAACGTCGAGAAAAGTTAGCTGAGGATCCTGAGTATGTATACAGGGTCTTAAAAGACGGAAGCGACGCGGCTAACATTGTTGCAGAAAACACCCTTGAAGAAGTTCGCGATGCCATGGGGATTAATTATTTTAAGTAGATAAATTGTCATAGCACCAAATATGAATAAATACTTGAGGAGGAGAATCGAATGGAGAACTTTGTTATCATTGATATCGGTTCAAACTCAGTCAGAATGGCAATTTATTGCATCGATTCCGATGGAAGTTATCATGAGATTAAACGCGTTAAGAACGATACGAGATTGTCTGAGGGAATCGGACAAAATAACATTTTACAGATAACTGCAATGAATCGTACGATCTCGGCGCTTCGATCCTTTAAGTCAGAGTATTCAAAGTATAAAAACGTTGTGGTTCGTGCCATTGCTACGGCAGCGGTGCGCCAAGCTCAAAATCAAAAGGATTTTTTACACAATGTTTATAAGCAGCTTCACATTAAGATTCGCGTGTTAACCGGCAAGGAAGAGGCTTACTATGATTATCTAGGAATCTCTGATCGATTGGCGGTTAAAGATTATCTCTTGATGGATGTTGGTGGTGCTAGTGTTGAAATTATTCAGGTTAGAAACCAAAAAGATATCCATTGTATCAGCGTTCCTATTGGGGCAGTGAAAATTTCGGAACAATTTCATTTGATTAATCAGGTGACTCCAGCTGATTTATTTGCGGCTGAGTCTTACGTTATCGAAGTGTATAGTCGGATTCCTTGGATTAAGAAGCCCCTTCATTATCCGATTGTTTTGATTGGTGGAGCTGCCCGCGCAATTGCAAGAATTAATCGGCAGTACCAACATTTAAGCCATGTTGATCACATCCAAAATTTTCAGTTAACCAGAAAACAGGTCAACAGTACGATGGAAATGTTTCTGAGTAAGACTTTGGCTGAGCGTCAAAAGATTAATGGGCTTGAAAACGACCGTGCCGACGTCATCATTGGTGGTTCCCTTTGTTTAACTGTCATGATGCATTTTATTGATTCCAAGCGGGTCATTTTTTCAAACGGTGGCGTGCGTGAGGGACTGATTAATGAATATATTGAGAATAGTCCTCATTTTAGAAAATAGGTGTCATTTTGAACGATTTTAATGGATTTTATAAAAAATCATATCAAAAACGGTTACAGCAGGTTGCCAAATTTGCCGATCTTGATCGAACACAACTTGATGTGATTGAAAGTCACTTCGTAGACGCTAGTAGCCACATGATTGAAAACTACCTTACTGACTACGGATTGCCAGAGGGGGTTGCAACTAACTTTGTAATTAACGGAGTCGAACATTTAATTCCGATGGTGATTGAAGAACCCTCGGTCATTGCGGCCGCTAGTAACGGCGCCAACATGCTCCGTGTTGGTGGCGGCATTCAGGCAAAGTCTCAGAGTCGCATCTTGACTGGTGAAGTCATTTTAGGAGTCTCGGATCCAGTTCAATTTACCGAATGGGTTGAAAATCAGCGAGTTAAATTAATGCAGGTTGCACACGATGCTCATCCCACAATTGATAAATACGGTGGTATACACGATTTGACCGTCTCACCTCTTTACGATCATTATCTGGTGATTGAACTGTTCGTTGATGTCGGTGATGCGATGGGGGCTAACATCATGAATTCGATGCTCGAGGCTCTTTCGACATACATTGAAATCAACACTAGTCAATCATCTTTAATGAGTATTTTATCGAATTATGGGGATAAAAATTTGGTTACAGCATCAGGAACCGTTCCGTTTCGGGCCCTAAAGCGAGGTCAATTGGACGGAAAAAACGTTGCTGAAAAAATCGCAGAAGCCTCATTAATTGCAAATAAGTACCCAAAACGGGCAGCAACTCACAATAAGGGGATCATGAATGGGATTGATGCGGTTCTCGTTGCCACTGGTAATGACTGGCGCGCCGTTGAAAGTGCGGTTCATTCCTATGCCGCAAGGGATGGTCAGTATCGTGGGGTTAGTCAATGGCGAGTTACTCCTGACGGATTAAAGGGAGAAATTACCATTCCGGTACCCTCAGGAATCATTGGTGGTGCAACTCGGCTCTTTTCAATGAGTAGGATTAACTATCAAATTTTAAACGTTAGCTCTGCCATGCAGTTCATGGAGGTGATTGCTTCTGTGGGATTAGCACAAAACCTGGCAGCCCTAAAGGCGCTTGTAACCGATGGGATTCAAAGAGGTCACATGAACCTTCAGATGAAATCACTCGCCATGTCTGCTGGAGCTTCCAGTAAGAACTTGGACATGGTGATTAACGCATTAAAGAAATTACCAACAAATCAAAGAAACTTAGAAAACGCAAAACAAATTATAGAAGGGAAGTTTGGATCAGATGGCCGAAAATAATGATAATGTGCAATTAAGTAAGACGACGCAAGGCTTAATTAACGAAGTCAGTCACTTTTTTCCAGGGGATGTTGAGGTTCAATTTATTGGCAACTTAAAGTCCGGTTATGTGCGACATGACCAAGCGCAAGTCGTGCAAGATGGTGATCGACTTTACGTGCAGATTAGAGATCTGACTGAGCCGGATTTTACTGCTACTCATGAGTTGTTACACTTGTTAATGACACTCCGTGGTTTTCCACAGATTTACTTTCCCCTTACTAGTGGGGATAAGCAACTTGATGAACAGTTAATGTACATGGGAACTGAGTTGTACGATGATGTATGTCACTTTGTCGTGTATGCTGAACAGCGAAAGCACGGTTTAGTTGATGAAGCGGTTGAAAAAGAATATGTTAAGGGTGTTAGACAGACGATTACCCCTGAATCTGGGAAGGTCGACGATGAAATGCCGTTACGATTGGTGACCATTCTGGATGCCATGATTTTTCTTGGCGACCACTTTGATCAGTACGAAGACGTATTTCAAACGAGTTTTCCCATTTCTTTAAAGGCCGCTAAGGAACTTTACGCAATGCTTACTGAGAAGCCAGTTGATTCCCCGTTTACTCTCAGACGCGATGTGGTCAAACTATACCGTGATTTTGATAAACAGATGAAGAACTGGGGACTACCAGCCTTACAATTAAATGATTTTGTGATGCTAACGGCGGTCTTCTCAAAGCGCCAACTCGGTTTGCAAGTGAAACAGGTTTTTAACCTTTATCACTCAGAATTAAAGGAGACCAAGACTAACAAAAGAGCGTACGTGGGCTTTACCAAATCGGATGACCAAAATTCGTTTGTGACAAGTGGTCCAGCTGGTAAAAAGGCAAGTGAAGACTATTTCAAAGAACTATATTCAAAGACGGTTAAAGAGTTGTATCAAGACTTACGGATTCCATATTTATTGAGATAAGGTGACAATATGAATCAAGATAATATTCAAGAAAAGTTTGATAATGCTAAAAACATCGTATTTTTAACGGGAGCCGGAATCTCTACCCCTTCTGGAATTCCCGATTATCGTTCTAAGGGCGGATTGTATACGAATGACAAGAGCAGTAAACCAGCGGAATATTACTTGAGTCACGACTGCTTAGTAAATGAACCTGAGGTATTCTACGAGTACGTCAAAAAGAACATGTACTATCCAGATGCTCAACCCAACGTTATTCACAAAAAGCAGGCGGAATTAACCCGTCAAAATCGGGCTAGTATTATCACTCAGAACGTTGATAATCTGTACGAAAAAGCTGACGCAAAGAACCTGAATGAGTTTCACGGCAACCTCTATGATATTTACTGCCAAAAATGTGGCAAACACGTTGATTATCAGGAATATATGAAGAGTATGTATCATCAAAACTGTGGTGGAATTTTGCGCCCTAACATTGTTTTATATGGTGAGGGAATTAATCCTCAAACAATTGAAAATAGTGTTCGATTGATGAGTCAAAGTGATCTAATTGTGATCGTCGGAACTTCAATGCGAGTTTATCCGTTTGCCGGATTACTTGATTACCGTAATCCCAGTGCCGATGTGATTGCGATTAACCAAGAGGCACTTAATTTTCCGTTTCCGTTCACCATGGTGCAAGAAGATGCCGTTGATTTCTTTGATAAACTGAAAGTATAGGTGGTAACGTGATTTTAATTGGACTGACAACCTGGTCTGATCATCCATCACTGATTAATGGGGAAGATCGCAAAGTTACTTTATCAGAATATGCGGAACATTTTCCCGTTGTTGAAGTTGATAATCCGTTTTACGGCATCCCTAAAATTAAGACGGTGGAGAGTTGGCAAAAGCAGGTTCCAAACAATTTTCAATTCATCTTAAAGGCCAATTATTTGATGACCAAACATCATTTGCCACAGTTTGGTGAAGATAATGAGCAGGTTAGAAGGGAGCAATTTATGCGGTATGGTGAGATGGTTGCTTCACTGGTTGATAGTAACCAGTTGGCATCCGTTTTATTTCAATTTCCGCCGTACTTCCGTTTAAATAATGATAACATTAGGTACCTTCGACTAGTTCGTGAGTGGATGGGAAGTTTACCCATCTCAGTTGAGTTTCGAAATCCTAGCTGGTATGGTGATGAAATCTCAAATGATGTCCATGATTATCTAAAGAGCCTCAAAATGAGTGAAGTGATCGCTGACGAGCCCCATAACCTGTCAGATGGCGTGCCCTTTGAACCCGTTGTTACGGATAAGAATTTCGTCATGCTTCGACTGCACGGTCAAAACCAAAAGGGCTGGTTTGAAAAGAGCTCCCAGTGGCGTAAGAAACGGACTCTGTACCGTTATAACGAAGAGGAATTAAAGCATTTTGCCGAAGTTGTTGATGATCTACGCCAAAAAGCTAAGGTAGTTTGCGTCATTTTTAACAACAATTCTGGTCATGATGCGGCTGACAATGCCCTTCAGTTAAAAAAGATTTTAGGATTGAACTTTGGTGGGTTAGCTCCCATGCAACTCGATCTGTTTTAAGGGGCAAAAGTAGTATAATATTGGTACGATTTAATTTGTACGATAGGAATAAAGGAGCGAATTGGGATGGCTGAAAAACCAACATATTACATTACAACACCAATTTATTATCCATCAGGAAGGTTACACATCGGGAATGCTTATACGACGGTTGCCTGTGACGCACTGGCTCGTTTTAAGCGGGAATCTGGCTACGATGTGTTTTATTTAACCGGAACCGATGAACACGGACTAAAAATTGAACAAAAAGCAGAAAAGTTGGGTGTTGATCCTAAAAGTTACGTTGATAAGATGGCCACTCAAATATCTGACTTGTGGGCTAATTTGGATATTTCTAACGACGATTTCATCAGAACCACTGATGATAAACACGTAAAAGCCGTGCAAAAAATATTTCAAACGTTACAAGACCAAGGCGACATCTATCTTGGACAGTATTCGGGGTGGTACTCGGTTTCAGACGAAGAATACTTTACCGAATCACAATTAGCAGAGGTTTATCGTGATGCTGAAGGCAACGTGATTGGCGGAAAAGCCCCATCTGGACACGAAGTTCAACTTGTTAACGAAGAGTGTTACTTCTTTAAGATGAGTAAATATTCTGATTGGTTAATGAATTACTACAAAGAGCATCCTGACTTCATTGAGCCGCATTCTAGAATGAACGAAATGGTTAACAACTTCTTAAAACCAGGTTTGGATGACTTAGCGGTTTCGAGAACCACCTTTAAGTGGGGAGTTCCCGTTAAGTCAAATCCTAAGCACGTGGTTTACGTATGGATTGATGCTTTGTCAAACTATATCACTGCCCTTGGTTATGACAGTGATAATGACGAGTTGTTTAAGAAATTTTGGCCAGCTGATCTACAGATGGTTGGAAAAGAAATCGTTCGTTTCCATACCATTTATTGGCCAATTATTCTTCACGCCCTTGGTCTCCCACTGCCAAAGAAAATTTATGGCCACGGCTGGCTGACCATGAAAGACGGAAAGATGTCCAAGTCAAAGGGCAACGTAATTTATCCTGAGACGTTAATCGATCGTTATGGATTAGACGCTACCAGATACTATCTGATTAGAGCAATTCCGTTTGCAAGTGACGGGATTTTTACTCCTGAAGACTTTGTTGATCGGGTTAACTATGACCTAGCTAACGACCTTGGTAACTTGTTGAACCGAACGATTGCAATGGTCAATAAATACGAAGATGGCGTAACACCTTCATATCACGATTCCAATGATCAACCGAGTGTTGATTTACAAAAAGTTGCTAAAACAACCGTTTCAGAATTTAAACGGTTAATGAATGACACTCATTTATCTGATGCCTTGGCTGAGATTTGGAAATTAGTTTCTCAAACTAACAAGTACATCGATCAGACCGAGCCATGGACCTTGGCTAAGAACAAGGATGACGCAGATGATCAAGTTAAATTAGCAAACGTCATGAGTCATTTGGTTGCCAGTCTGCGCTTGATTGCAATCTTAGTAAGTCCAATTATGCCAAATGCTGCTAATGAGATGTATCGTCAATTAGGTCTTGATCAGATGGATGGGTTTGATATCAAGAATGCCGCTTTTTCTGGACTTCCAGAAAAACAAAAGGTGATTGAAAATGGTGAACCAATTTTCCCTCGTTTAGATCACGACGTTGAAGTTAAATTCATTAAGGATCAGATGACTCAATCTGACAAAACCAAGGGTCGTTCAGCAATGAAACGTGCTGATCAAAAGAAGGCCTTTGACCCAGAAAAGACAATTTTAAAATCAGAGAAAAAGAATTTGGATTTTAGTGATTTTGAAAAAATTGAATTAAAGGTCGCAGAGATTAAAAACGTAGCTAAAGTTGAAAATGCTGATAAATTACTTAAGTTTCAACTTGATGCTGGCGATGACGGTGACCGTCAGATTGTTTCTGGAATTGCCAAGTGGTATCCAGATTTTAAACAGTTAATTGGTAAAAAAGTGATCATTGTCGCTAACTTAAAGCCAAAGAAACTTCGTGGTGAGTTAAGTCAGGGAATGATTTTGTCCGTTGAACAAAAAGACGGTTCAATTAAAGTAGCAACTGTTGACCAAACTTTAGATAATGGCAGTACTTTAGAGTAGTAAAAAAGTTTCACTAGTCAATGATTAGTGAAACTTTTTCGATTATGAAAGGAATAGTCAATGAAAATATTTGATTCCCACACTCATTTAAACGATCAACCATTCCAAAATGATATTGAGGGCTACGTTCGACACGCCAAAAGACTTGGTGTTGTTAGAATGGCTAACGTCGGGTCCAATACTGAGCTAAATGAGCGTTCCTTGGAGCTTTCAGCTCAGTACGACAATCTGTATTCAATTATTGGATGGCATCCAGAAGACGCTATGAATTACAATCACGAGCAGGAAGAACTGCTCGAAAAGCAACTAGAAAATCCCAAAGTGGTTGCCGTTGGTGAGATTGGAATGGATTATTTTCAAGATGTCACACCGAAAGACGTGCAAGAACGAGTCTTTCGGCGACAAATTGAAATTGCCAAAAACATGCATTTACCAATCTCAGTTCATAACCGGGATGCCTTTGAGGATGTTTATCGGATTTTAAAAGATGAAAATATTGGTGAAGTCGGTGGCATTATCCACAGTTTTAACGGAGATAGTGAATGGATGAAGAAATTCGTTGATTTAGGGATGGTGGTTTCATACAGTGGGGTCGTGAGCTTCAAGAAAACCAAAGAGGTTCATGAAGCCGCTCGTTTAACTCCGCTGGATAAGATTCTAGTGGAGACGGATGCCCCATATTTGACACCTGAGCCGTTTCGCGGACGACAAAATGAACCGGCTTATTCTTTGTATACCCTAGAAGCAGTTGCCAGATTTAAAGACATTGATCCTGATGTGGTCGCAAAGGCGACGTACGAAAATACGAATCGAATATTTGGATTGGATAATTAAAATGAAAAGAATTAAAGAAGTAATTGTGGTTGAAGGAAAAGATGATACCAAACAAATTCAACGAGCCGTTGATGCTGATACGATTGAAACCCGGGGTTCTGCGATTTCGGATGAGACCCTCGATCTAATTGATCGGTTGGCACAAACCCGTGGAATCATCGTTTTTACTGATCCAGATTTTTCTGGGGAAAAAATCAGAAAAATAATTTCAGATGAGATTCCAGAAGCAAAGCATGCCTTTTTGAAAAAGTCGGAAGCAGTTCCTGATACACAGAAGGGATCTCTTGGAGTTGAGCATGCTAGTCCAGAAGCAATTCGGAATGCCTTGTCTGAAGTGTACACCGAAAGCGATGAGAATCCAGAAGTCATTGGCAAGCGGGATTTGATTCAAGCTGGTTTAGTAGGAACGAAAGAAGCCAAGGAACGCCGACTGGAACTTGGTGAATTGCTTCATTTGGGGTATGTTAACGCTAAACAAATGCAAAAAAGATTACGAATGTTTGGCATCACGAAAAAACAGTTTAACAATGCATTAAAGCAACTTGATGATAAGGAGGGATTAGATGAGTAAAGTTCCTGCAATCGGCAGTCCAGCTCGGACCCAGGCCATCTTGAACCGATACCGTTTAAATGCGAAGAAAAGCTTGGGGCAAAATTTCTTGAACGATCTTGGAGTTTTAAAAGAAATCGTTGCAGTTGCCCAAATATCAGAAGCCGATGATGTAATTGAAATTGGACCTGGCATTGGGGCATTAACTGAACAAATTGCTCAATCAGCTCACGCCGTAATGGCCTTTGAAATTGACGAGAATCTTCTCCCAATCTTAGATGAAACTCTCAGTCCCTATGACAACATTAAAATTATTAATGAAGACTTTTTGAAGGCTAATCTGCCAAAATTAATTAAAGAAAACTTTGATGGAAAACACCACCTAAAAGTTGTGGCTAATTTGCCTTACTATGTCACCAAACCAATCTTGATGGATATTTTAAAGGGCAACGTTAAATTTGATTCAACGGTATTGATGATGCAAAAAGAAGTGGCAAAACGAATTAGCGCAAAGCCGGGCAATCGCGACTATGGGGCTTTGACGGTTATCACTCAGTATCTAGAAAACGTTGAGATTGCAATTAACGTATCGGCTAAGTCCTTTATCCCCTCACCAAAAGTTGATTCTGCGGTGGTCAAGTTAACCCCGAAAACAGATAAAAAGGTGATTGCTTACGATGAAAAAGCTTTCTTTGGCTTTGCTCATGGATGCTTCATGCACCGAAGAAAGACACTCTGGAATAATTTGCAGGGTATTTTTGGGAAGAAACCTGAGGTAAAAGAACAAATTGAACAGGATTTAAAACGGTTAGGCATTAATAAGTCAGACCGTCCCGAACAGTTATCGGTTGATCAATTTGTGAAAATGGCAAATCAGTTTCACATAAGTGGATTGCTGGCATAACAGGCTATTCATCCATTACCTTTACATTATATTGATTTTAATGTATAATAGTAATACGCGAGGTGATTGATAATGCCAACTAGTCTATCTAAGATTAAATTATTTCTAGATAATCACATTGGACAGGAAATCCATGTAACTGCACAAGCCGGAAGAAAACGAACTAACGAATATGATGGGGTTCTGGCTGAGACATTTCCCGCTGTATTTTTAA
Organism: Fructilactobacillus sp. X7R4C1; assembly: GCF_059901115.1. NCBI lineage: Bacteria > Bacillati > Bacillota > Bacilli > Lactobacillales > Lactobacillaceae > Fructilactobacillus > Fructilactobacillus sp. X7R4C1. The sequence continues at coordinate 37,285 of NZ_JBWXVD010000003.1, read as the reverse complement.
TTACACTTGATCCAGACGAGAAGTTAGGACAAGTATCATACAGTTATACTGATATTTTAACCAAGAACATCGAGATTAACTTTGTTTAATGAATTGACCGAAAGGTCTTTTTTTTTGCTTTATATTATTAGTAGTTAGTAAGATAATAAGGGCATTTAAATTAGTCAAGATAATCCATGATTTCCCCGAGCTGTTAGTTGCATGTCTTAAGATAACAGTGTTATATTAGTTGAGAACTATTGATTAGTTAGTAAGCTTCGTTAGTACTATTGAAGCTCGAAATGGTAGGAGTTTAAAGATGGATGACTTAGTTTTAAAGATAGAAAATTTAACCGTTAATTTTGCGGATAAACACGTTTTAAGTGATTTGAGCTTTAACGTGAAACGTGGTAGTTTTTTAAGTATTGTAGGCCAGAATGGAGTAGGGAAGACCACCTTGATCAAAGTGATTCTTGGTCAATTGAAGCCCACCAGTGGAAAGGTTCAGTTTATCCCGGATCGTTCTCAGGTCAAGGTTGGGTATGTGCCCCAGTTTAGAAATATTGATACCGAATATCCGTTGTCGGTAAAAGATTTTGTTGCTCTAGCTTTTAGTGGTTTTAAACTACCGTGGCTTTCAAGAAAAGATCGTGAAACGTTAAATCAGGTCCTAACTGAGACTAACCTAACTGATATTGCCAAAGAACCATTAGGAAGAACTTCCGGTGGGGAAAAACAGCGAGCTTATCTGGCACAGGCGCTGGTAGTGAAACCCGATCTTTTGATTTTGGATGAATCGACGGCAAGTCTTGACCCAGAGGCCAAGGAGAACCTGCTTAATGTGGTTTCCGACCTAAACGTCAAAAGGGACTTAACCGTAATCTTTGTTACGCATGACATTCCGCTAGCAAAGAAGTTCGCTAACGAATACTTGTTTTTGCGTCCTGATAATTATGAATTTGGACCAATTAAGAACTTAAATGTTGAAGAATTTTGGAAGGGGCAAGCCGATGTTTAGTTTTGAATTTATGCGTAATGCCTTTTTAGCAAGTACCATCATTGCGGTGGTCTGTGGGGTCATCGGGGTGTTTGTCGTTTCAAGAAACATGCCGTTTCTGACCCACACTTTATCTGAGATTGGGTTTGCTGGAGCTTCCTTTGGAATGTTTGTTGGGATTAGTCCGTTAAACGGGATGCTACTCTTTACCACCATTAGTTCGGTTCTAGTTGGGAGAATGAGTGCTGGTTCCGTTGCCGAAAGACGAGAAGATACCATCAGTGCTGTTTCGGCCCTCTTTATTGGACTAGGAGTCTTATTTCTAGCCCTTTCAAACAGTAGTGCTAGTTACGCCACTAATATCCTATTCGGAAGTATTGTTGGAATCAGTGCTTCTGAAGTCCATCAGATGATTTGGTTATCGGTGATTGTGTTAATCGTGACCCTATGTATTTATCGGGACTTAAAGTTTGATTCGTTTGATGCAGTGGGAGCCAGAGCCCAGAAAATTCCAAGTGGAATCCTCTCATTGATTTTCCTAGTGATGCTGGCCTTAAGTGTCTCCGTGGCTGCTCAAATTGTCGGGGCACTTTTGATTTTTATCCTTTTGACTTTGCCAGCTGCGAGTGCTAAATACTTTGCCCATTCAGTCGGAAAAATGATTGGACTGGCCATTGTTTTTGGTTTGATCGGAGTTTGGGCTGGATTAACGCTTGGATACTACACGAACTGGCCGGTAAGTTTCTTTATTGCTGTTATTGAGGTTGCCATTTACTTTGGATCACTGATTTATAATCACTTTAGGGAGGGCTAATTTGATTTAGTTCCTCTTTTTTTTACTCTTTTTTCGATAAAGTGAAGTAAAACACGAACATTTATGCTAAAATTTCCTTGTGTGCCAATTTATGACGAGGTGAAAGCATGAAATTTAAAAGAAGTGAACGATTAGTAGATATGACAAACTATCTATTAAACCGTCCTCATACATTAGTACCATTAACTTTTTTCGCTAAGCGCTACAATTCTGCTAAATCTTCCATTAGTGAGGACTTAGCCATTGTGAAGCAAGCATTTCAACAACGTGGGATTGGTCTGGTTGAGACCGTTCCCGGAGCTTCTGGGGGCGCCAAATTTACGCCATACATTTTAAAAGAGGCGGCTGATCAGTTTATTAAAGAGGTCTCTGACATCTTAAACGATAACGATCGTTATCTTCCTGGTGGTTATGTTTATATGTCCGATATTTTAGGCCAACCGGAGAAGTTGAAAACCATTGGGCGGATCATTGCCACCCAATACCTGTTTCAGAAAGTTGACGCAGTACTAACGGTGGCAACGAGAGGAATTCCAGTTGCCGAAGCTTCTGCCACGTATTTAAATGTGCCACTGGTAATTGCTAGGCACGACTCTCAAATTACTGAAGGGTCGACCGTGAGTGTTAACTACGTTTCGGCATCTAGTCAGGAAGTTAAACGAATGACCATCTCAAAAAGAAGCCTGAAGCCAGGTTCTAACGTTTTGATTGTTGATGATTTTTTGCGTGGTGGCGGAACGATTTCTGGTCTGACGTCCCTGATTGATGAGTTCGATTGTCATCTGGTGGGCAGTACGGTTTTTGTTGAAACCGATGATCCAGGTCACAGAAAGGTTACTGATTTTACTTCATTACTTAAAATGGATATTAAAGATGATCAGATTGAGATTAAACCTGGCAATTATGCCCAAAAAATTTTTGGGAGTACAAATTAAAAATTAATTACAAGGGGAACAAAAATGAGTTCAAAGAATACGATTATTTTAGCGGCTGGTAAGGGCACTCGGATGAAGTCCAAGTTATATAAAGTTCTCCACCGAATTTGTGGGAAATCAATGGTTGACCATGTTTTGACGCAGGTATCCAAGTTAGATATGGATAACATCATCACGATTGTTGGTTACGGTGCTGAAGATGTGGAAAACGAACTTGGCAATCGTTGTGAGTACGTCGTCCAAGATAAACAACTTGGGACTGGCGATGCCGTTGCACGAGCTGAAGGACTTTTAAAGAACTCAGATGGTGAGACGTTAGTTATTAGTGGTGATACTCCATTATTTACCTCCTCTACTCTTAAGCAACTCTTTGAGTATCACGAACAAAAAAAGGCCACCGCGACCATTTTGACGTCTAAAGCTCCTGATCCGACTGGTTATGGCCGGATTGTTAGAAATGACATTGGGATTGTAGAAAAGATCGTGGAGCAAAAGGATGCTACGCCGGAAGAGCAGGGCATTCATGAGATTAACACTGGGGTTTACGTGTTTGATAATCATTCGTTATTTGAGGCTTTGCACAAGATTAATAACGATAACGCTCAGGGTGAATATTATTTAACTGATGCCATTGAAGTTTTAAAAAATGAGGGTCACACAATTGCTGCCTACAAGATGGCGAACTTTAATGAATCGATGGGTGTAAACGATCGGGTCGCTCAGGCCCGTGCCACTCAAATTATGCAAGCCCGGATTAATCGTCAGCACATGCAAAATGGTGTTACGATTGTTAATCCCGATGATACCTATATTGATAGTGACATTAAAATTGGTCAGGATACCATTATTGAACCAGGAGTTCAACTTCAAAATGGGACGGAAATCGGTAGTAACTGTATCATTGGTGCCCACTCTAAAATTTCTGGTAGTAAAATTCATGATAACGTTAAGGTCTTCTCTTCGGTAATTGAAGATTCTGAGATGATGTCCGGCTCTGATATCGGACCCGATAGTCATTTAAGACCAGGCGCTAAGATTGAAAAGAATGTTCACATTGGCAACTTCTGTGAAGTTAAAAGTGCCACCATTGGTGAGGGAACCAAGATGGGTCATCTGACTTATGTTGGCAATGCTAAACTCGGTAAACACATTAATATTGGTTGCGGAGTGATTTTTGCGAATTACGATGGAGCCCATAAGCACACCACAACGGTTGGTGATGATTCTTTTATTGGAAGTAATTCCAACTTGATCGCCCCAGTCCACATCGCTGATCATACTTTTATTGCGGCTGGTTCGACCATTACCGACGACATGGATCAGTACGACATGGGAATTGCTAGAGAGCGCCAGACTAACAAGCCGGGTTATTATAAAAAGCTTCCCTTTAAAGGCGCTAATTAATTTGAGCTAAATAGTGAAATTGTTTTCTGAAAATAATATAATGGAATTGATTAGGTAGGAAAAAAATGTGGGGGTTATAATGGCTGAAAAGTATGCTGATCCAAAATTAAAGATTTTTTCTTTAAATTCAAATCGTCCGCTTGCAGAAAAGATTGCTAAACGAGTGGGAGTTCCCTTGGGAAAGGCTTCCGTCAGTCGCTTTAGTGATGGTGAGATTCAAATTAATATTGAAGAAAGCATTCGTGGCGATAACGTTTATATTATCCAATCAACTTCTGATCCCGTTAATGATAATTTAATGGAATTATTAATCATGATCGATGCTTTAAGAAGAGCAAGTGCCAAAACCATTAACGTGGTTATTCCATACTATGGTTACGCTAGACAAGATCGAAAAGCACGAAGTCGTGAACCAATTACCGCTAAGTTAGTGGCAGACATGCTGGAAAAAGATGGAATCACACGTTTGGTAGCCCTTGATTTACATGCTGCTCAAATTCAAGGATTCTTTGATGTTCCCGTTGATCATTTGATGGGGGCACCGCTCCTTGCTGATTACTTCATTAAGAACGGACTCGCAAAAGACGCGGTAGTTGTTTCACCTGATCATGGTGGGGTGAGTCGAGCTCGTGCCATGGCTGAGTTTTTAAAGGCTCCAATTGCTATTATTGATAAGCGTCGCCCAAAAGCCAACGTTGCTCAAGTTATGAACATCATTGGGGATGTAAAGGGGAAGCGTTGTATCATGATTGACGATATGATTGATACAGCTGGAACCATTACGAAAGGTGCGCAAGCCTTAATGGATGCTGGTGCTTCAGAAGTTTATGCATGTTGTACCCATCCCGTCTTATCAGGGCCAGCAACCGAAAGAATCGAAGCTTCGCCAATTAAGAAACTGGTTGTGACTGATTCCATTCAGTTACCCGATTATAAAAAAATTGACAAGATCAAACAAATTTCAGTTGCACCATTAATTGGAGACGCAATTACTAGAATTAACGAAAATCGTCCCGTTAGTCCGCTGTTTAGTCATCGATTTGACTATGGTAAGGATGATGAAAAAAAGTAATGGATAAAAAATAATCTTAGCTTAAAATGCTAAGATTATTTTTTTGCGCTCGTTTGTTATTGATTAACGTACTTATTGATGGCGTATGCTACCCCATCTTCTGAATTAGGTTTAGTAACAAATTGGGAGTTCTTTTTAACTTCATCGATTCCGTTACCCATGGACACTCCCAGTCCCGCAAACTTGATCATCGAAATATCATTCCCCTGATCGCCAATGGCCATGACGTTATCTGGCTTTAAACCAAGCTTTTCGGAAAGATCCCGTAAGGCATTGCCTTTACTTGAATTTGAGTTCATAAACTCAAGAAAGACCGGTGAACTCTGAACGACACTCATTCGGTCGTAGATTGATTTTGGTAGATTGCCCTTTGCTTTGGTAATCTTGTCCGGATAATCAACGTACATCAGTTTGTAAATGTTGACGTCACGAGTGATTTCACCAGGAGTTCGATATTTGATGGGCATCGAAACAAGATGGCTTTCTTCAACGGAAAAGGGACTAATATCACGATCGGTAGTGGTAATGGAATCAACCGTTTCGATTTGGAAGTGAACTCCCATTTCTCGTGACATCATTTCAATTTCTAAAAAGTCATCATACTTAACCGTTTCTTTGATTAACACTTTGCCACTAACCGTTTCGACTAGGGCACCATTATAAGTGATGGCGTATTCATCGTCTCCGTCAATTCCGAGCTTATCAAGGTATGGCTTTACGCCAGTAATGGGGCGACCAGTACAAAGAACCACTTTTATGCCTTGATTGCAGGCTTTAGTAATAGCTTCGATGGTTGCTTTTGCTAATTGATTTTTTTCGTTTAATAGGGTGCCGTCGATATCGATGGCAATTAATTTGATATCCATGTTAGTTCTCCTTTGGAATTATAAGGTTGTCATTATCAATGTATTTTTGAAATTCATCGTATAAAGGTTGAAAAAGTTCAACGTTTTTTGTTGGCTTAAGCATTTCACGTGGAAAGAAAAAACGCTTGTCACCAATTAGTTTTCCGGTAATGGCACGAACTAGGTCACTAGTTTGAGAGAGTTCTACCAAATTACCATCATTTTCCATCAGTTCAATCTGGGCGTTTTGATGTTTACTTTTGGGATCGTAGACATCATAGGGCTGATCAAAACTGTTGTCAGTGGCAGTGTAGTACTTTGGATTAAATCCGGCTTTTTCAATGATCTTTTGTAGCTTAGGGATTAAAAATTCCGTCTGATCATTGTATTTAGCGGATTTAAAGGGACGCCGATTTAAGAAACGTTTGGCGAGGTCAGAGAGAATCGGATCTTCCGACTTTCGCCACATGACGAAGTAGGTGTTAAGCACCCCATCGTCAATTTGTAAATAATCATCTAGGGAGTAGTTATTAGAAAAGATTGGCATTAAAAGACTAGGCTTAAAGGTGCTCTTAGGTTGTAACGCTAATTCTTTCGCCCGCATCAGTAGGTGACTTAAAATAACCTCCATCGAACGTGAGACGGGATGGAAGTATACTTGTTGATACATTTGAAAACGACAAACAATGTAGTACTCAATCGCATGTAAACCACTTGCCCGAAAACAAATCCCACCAGAGTACGGACGCATCACCTGAAGAATCCGATCCAAATCAAAATTACCGTATTGTGCTCCGGTGTAATATGAATCGCTTAGAAGGTAGTCCATCCGATCGGCATCAACTTGACTTGAAATCATTTGGACGACTTGCGGATTGTCATAGGTCTTGTTAATGACACTGGCGACGCGTTCGGGAAAATCGGGACCGACCTCACTTAAGACGTGGTTAATTTCCGTTTCGTTTGAAGTGATGATTTGCTGGGTAATCTGTTCGTGATTGGTGTGAAAAATGTGTTCAAACGTATGTGAATAAGCTCCATGACCAACGTCGTGAAGTAGAGCGGCACACAGGGCCACAATTCGTTCTGAATCGTCCCATAAGCCATCACCCGCTTTTTTAGACGGATAATTTCGCTTAAAATTATCACAAATTCGTCTAGTAATTTCATACACTCCTAAAGAGTGGCTAAATCGGGTGTGTTCTGCTCCGTGAAAGGTTAATGAAGTAGTTCCTAACTGCTTGATTCGTCTTAGACGTTGAAATTCAGGCGTATTAATGAGATCAAGAATTACTTGGTGTTCAACGTAAACGTGACCCAGAACTGGGTCACGAAAAACTTTGTCATATTTCAATGGTTGATTGTAATACTTCAATAAAAGACCTCCACTTATACTAATCTCTCTTCATTATAACTGAAATAAAAATAAACGTCATGACAAACTCAAAGTTAGTGCATTTCCATTGCTAACGGCGTAAAATCAAATTTGTGAGGTGATATTTTTGACAGAAAACGAAAAGATCGAAAAAGTTCAAGTTGAGATTGCAATCGAAATAAAACAGGACGAAAACGTCGAACACCATCATTTTAAAGAAAATGGGCAACTAGTTATGCTTAACGGCTATCGTTATTTACGTTACGTTGAACACGTTGACGGACAACCGAACGTTCCTGTCACCTACCGGATTGGAAAAGATGCGATTCGGTTAACTCGTGCTGGCAAAAATCATCTTGAACTTCATTTTAAACCAAACGAAACAATCGAAGACTTGTACCGAACGCCATTTGGTAATTTGAAAATTGGGGCACATACCACTAGTATTAAGCAATCTAGAGATGATAAAAACGGATGGCAAATGATTGAGATTAATTATGAATTGTACACCGACGGACAGAAAGTCGGCGACTATCGAGTCAAATTGCAATTTAAATGTTAAACTAGTATTATTAGTCTGTTAGGAATCTAGAAAGGCGTGGTCGAATTGGAACTTAAAGAATTAGACAAGCAAGATAAAAGCGAATTATCAATGGTTGAAGTGGCTCATGCAATTTTAGCTGATGCTGGTAAAACCATGTCATTCGTTGATTTAACCAACGAAGTACAAAAATACTTGGGGGACAGCAACCAAGTAATTCGTGATCGTTTACCTCAATTCTACACAGACCTTAATGTTGATGGGAGTTTTATCTCCCTTGGCAATAACGTTTGGGGTCTTCGTACTTGGTACCCATATGAATCCATTAACGAAGCCACCATCAATGAAGGTGAAGAAGACAACGGTAATACTCCCAAAAAGCATCGTAAGGTGAATGCTTTTATGGCTGATGCAGCTGACGATGATGACGTGATCGACTATGATAACGATGATCCAGAAGATCAGGATGATTTTGATGATACCCCTGACGACAAGGATAAGTATCATAAGGATCTTGATGAAGAAAATCCTGATACTGATGATGACGCCATTGACGATGATGACGGTGTTGAAGGCGACCTCTCAGAGGTCAATCCAGATGACGATGACGATAAAAAAGATGATGACGACGACAATGATTAAACTTGACTAATTATGTAGAATCACTTAACATACTATTTGGGCACTTTACAGACATGTGAAGTATTTCGAATAAGTAACCGCTCCCTATTCAATGAATGGGGAGCTTTTTTTATGTTGTAACCTAAATTTGATGGAGGAGTTAAGCATGACTAAGTATATTTTTGTAACCGGTGGAGTAGTTTCTTCCTTAGGAAAGGGAATTGTTTCGGCTTCAATCGGAAGATTATTGAAGAATCGTGGCTTTAACGTTACGATCCAAAAATTTGATCCATATATCAACATTGATCCGGGAACAATGAATCCTTATCAACACGGAGAAGTCTTTGTTACCGATGATGGTGCTGAAACTGATCTTGATTTAGGTCATTACGAACGTTTTATTGATAACAATTTAAACAAGTACTCTAACTTTACGACCGGTAAAATCTATGAAGAAGTTCTAAGAAAAGAACGTCACGGAGATTATCTTGGGAGAACCGTTCAGGTCATCCCTCACATTACTGGAATGATTAAACAAAAGATTATGAGTGCCGCTCAAAGCACGGACGCTGATATCGTTATTTCAGAAATTGGTGGAACAGTTGGAGACATCGAGTCCCTACCGTTTTTGGAAGCCATCCGTCAGATGAAACATGAAGTCGGTGATGAGAATACTTTTTATATTCACGTTACGCTTGTTCCGTACCTGCACGCCGCAAAGGAAATGAAAACCAAACCAACCCAGCACAGTGTTAAAGAATTAAGGGGAATTGGCATTCAACCCGATATGTTGGTTCTTCGTGCTGAGAAACCAGTTAGTGATGAGATGAAGAAAAAAATTGCCATGTTCTGTGATGTTCCGGTTAAGGATATCATCGAGTCCATCGATGCTCCTAACTTGTACCAAATCCCGCTTAGTTTTCAAAAACAAGACATGGACGATGAGATTTTAAAGCACTTTAACGTTAAAGCTCCAGAGGCTGACATGAAAGATTGGAAGAAGATGGAGAAGCACATCAGAAATCTCAAGGGCGAGGTTAACATTGCCATTGTTGGTAAGTATGTTGATCTAAATGATGCCTACTTGTCCGTCAATGAAGCTTTAAAACATGCTGGTTATGCTGCTGACGATAAGGTTAACATTCACATGGTTGATGCGGGTACGATTAACAGAGACAACGTTTCTAAGAAGTTAAAGGGAATGGACGGAATATTGGTTCCTGGTGGATTTGGTAATCGAGGGGTCGAAGGAATGATTCAAGCCGCTCGATATGCTAGAGAAAATGATGTTCCTTATTTAGGTGTTTGCCTTGGAATGCAGATTGCTACCATCGAATATGCTAGAGACGTTGTGGGTTATAAGGATGCCAACTCAACTGAATTTGATCCGCAAACTAAGCACAATGTGATTGATCTCATGGCCGATCAAAATGATGTTACTGATGCTGGTGGAACCCAACGCTTGGGTGCTTATAAGACTAAGTTAAAAGCAGGGAGTAAAGCCGCCGCTGCATACGACAACAAAAAGGAAATCTCAGAGCGTCATCGTCATCGTTATGAATTCAATAATAAATTTAGAAAAGACTTGGAAGATGCTGGCTTAGTTATTTCTGGAACCTCACCAGATGATCACTTGGTTGAAGTAGTCGAAGTTCCAGCCAATAAATTTTATGTTGCAGCACAATACCATCCCGAATTTTTATCACGGCCAAATCGTCCCGAGGGATTATTCAAGGCGTTTGTCGCCGCTTCCGACAAAGAACACATGCATAATCACAAGAAGTAATCAGGCTTCTTTATAATCTTAATAAAATAATTTCTGATTTTGTATTGTGTTTTGGTGAAAACTTTCCTATGATTATTATTAAAAGATATGATATAAGTGAGGATTACCAATTATGACGATACTAAAAATATCAGGAGGACATCCTCTATACGGCGACGTCACCGTTGGCGGAGCTAAGAATAGTACGGTTGCTTTGATACCAGCCGCTATTTTGGCGGATAGTCCAGTGGAACTTGACATGGTTCCCGATATCCTGGATGTGCATAATCTCATGCTAATCCTCCAGTCGATGAACGTAACATCTGATTTTTCAGATGGTGTCTTAAACATTGATCCAACTAATATACTTGAGGGTGAATTGCCCGGTAAAGCAATTAAAAGTCTGCGTGCTTCCTATTATTTTATGGGAGCGCTTCTTGGCAAGTTTCATCGTGCCACGATTAGTTTCCCTGGTGGAGACAATATCGGACCACGGCCAATTGACCAGCACATTCGCGCCTTTAAGGCCTTGGGTGCAGAAGTCAATGAAAGTGATGATTCGGTCGATATTAATGCAACGGAAAATGGACTTCATGGTGCTTCAATTTTCTTTGACATGGTCTCGGTTGGAGCGACGATCAACACGATTCTGGCAGCGGTAAAGGCTGATGGGGTTACTACCATTAGTAATGCCGCTAAAGAACCGGAAATTATTGATATTGCATCGTTTTTGAATAGTATGGGAGCTAAGATCAGGGGAGCTGGGACCGACGTCATCAGGATTCAAGGCGTTGATCATCTCCAGGCCAAGGCGACGCATACGATTATCCCTGATCGAATTGAAGCGGGGACATATTTGACGTTAGCCGCCGCTGTTGGGAAGGGAATTAACGTTAAGAACGTAATTCCTGAGCATTTACAAGCCTACACGGCTAAGTTGATTGAAGCCGGCGTTCAATTAGAAGTTGGCGAAGACAGTATTTATGTTCCAAAGACTGGGAAATTAAATGGTATCGAGATTAAAACGGCACCGTTTCCAGGGTTTGCGACGGATTTACAACAACCAATTACCCCCATGCTGTTTAAAGCAGACGAGGATAGTGTGATTCACGATACGATTTATCCGGAACGTCAGAATCACATTGCCCAGCTCCAGAAGATGGGGGCTAATATCAAGGTCAATCCAACTGATAATTCAATTATTATCAGTAAGAGTGAGAACCTCCATGGGACAACCGTTCAAGCCGGAGAGATCCGCGCTGGGGCATCCTTGGTCATTGCTGGGCTGATGGCTAGTGGTAAGACCGTCATTGAAAATGCGGACAATATTTTACGCGGATATGATAATATTACTAATAAATTAACCAATCTACACGCTAACGTCCAGATGATTGACCAGGACGACTAACGCCTGGGTCCTATTGCGTACGTCAAAAAATAATGTTAAGCTATTATGGTTGATGTTATATTCGATAATCAATCTCTGAACTGTGTTTAGGGCAAAAGGAGCGAAATATTATGAAAAAAGGAATTCATCCAGATTTTCATCAAGTTGTTTTTCAAGATTCAAGTACTGGATTTAAGTTCATTACTGGTTCAACTGCAACCTCTGATGAAACCGTCAAAATGGACGACGGCAACACTTACCCATTAATCCGAGTTGAAATTTCATCTGATTCACATCCATTCTACACTGGTAAGCAAAAGTTCAACCAAGCAGATGGTGCGGTCGATCGTTTCAACAAGAAATATGGTCTTGCCGACAAATAATAATAAATAAAAAGAGCCAACTTTTAGTTGGCTCTTTTTTTGTCTAAATTTAGTTTACGGTCTTCTGTTCGTTTCTGGTTTCGTTTAATACTAACAAGAAGTTAATGAAGACAAGGATCGCGGTTGAAATGAACACACTTGAGTAATCAAACAAAGAAGAAACAATGGAGCCGATGATGGGTCCGATACAGTTTCCAGCTGCTTGCATGGACTGGTTCCAGCTAAAAATCCGACCAGTAACGTTAGATGGGGTGTTTTTAGCCAAAATGGTTTGAACGGCAGGTAACATACAGGCGTTGGAGATTCCAATTAGGAATCTGAGTCCCATTAATTCCCAGACGTTGGTTACAAACGCCATGGGGATGTAGACCAAGATGGCAAAGATGAAACCGCCTAGCATAATCTTGGAGGTCCCGATTCGATCGCCTAATGCTCCCAGTTTGGGGGCGGCAAAAAGCGTGGCAATCCCCGGAACTGCGGCAACAATTCCACTGTAGAAGGTGACTTGAGGACTATTGTGCATGATTTCTTTGACGTACAGTGACAGAATGGGTGAAATGGAGAAATTAGAGGCTTGAATAATCAGGGTGGTCAAGAACATTCCAAAAATCAGTTTGACGTTTGAAAGTTCGAAAATAACCTGTTTGGTAGATAAGTTGTCTTCTTTTGCAACCGGTTTAAAGTGTTCTTTAACGAAAAATAGCGTGACAAAAAAGACGGAAATGAGTAAACCACCAGTAATGAAGAAGGTAAGACGATAACTAAAGACAGAAGCTAAGATTCCGCCAATGAAGGGACCAAAAAGGGTTCCTGAGACGTTGCCGGTGGTTAAAATTCCAAGGGCTTTCCCACTTTCTCGCTTTGGTACCTGAGTCGCAAGTAAGGCGTTGGCATTGCTCATGTATCCAGAGAAGATTCCTTGAATAAATCGAAGGGCAATTAACTGCCAAACAGCAGTAACAAAGCCCATCAATATTAGACAGATTGCCATTCCAAGTGATGCTCGTAAAAGCATCACTTTTCGTCCGTATCTGTCAGCCAAAGATCCCCAAATGGGAGAGACGACGGCGGTAACAATGAAAGAGGCTGAGAAAGCAAGCCCACTATAGATACTTAGTTGACTAGAATTATAGTGGCCTAGGGTAGCGATGAACAAGGAGAGAAAAGGCATGACTTCACTAAAACCTAATCCATTCATGAACATCCCAAACCATAGTGCTACTAGGTTTTTGTGCCATATTTCTGAAGGAACCGGATCAGAGATTGGGGCTTTATTCTGATTCAAATGATTCGCTTCCTTCCTGTTTGCTGTTATGATGTTCTTGCATGTACTTTAGCCACAGGGGCAAAGATTGATCCAGCATTTGATAGGTATCCTCAAATCGATGGGTATACCAAGGATCAACGATGTTGACTCCCTTTTTACCGGGAACAATGTCCATGCATAAATGAAGCTTATTCCATTGACTTTTGGGGATCATCTTTTTAAGATCACTGATATTGTAGTCATCCATGGTAATAATGTAATCAGCATGATCGATGTCGTAAGCGGTGATTGGGTGGGATTGTTTCCCACTATAATCCAAGTGATGAGCGTCCATGGTTTTTTGAGCACCAGGATGAGGACGACTACCTGCTTCATCGTTTTCGGTGGCAGCTGAACTTACTGAATAATGATTTGAAAGTCCTTTATTTATAAGCATTTTTTTAAACATTGCTTCTGCCATGGGAGATCGACATATGTTCCCCAAGCAGACAAATAAAACGTTAGTTTTTTTCATAATCCACACTCCCGAAATTTAAATCGTTATTACTATATTAACAGTAATTGAACTCCATATATATAAAAATGAATGCTAATTATAACGTAAGAAAATGACGTGAGTTGGAAAAATGGTTATTAAAATCTTATTTTATGGTGAAAGGGGTAATAAGGATTGGAGCAAGACAAATATGTTAATTAACACAGTGTATTTTCAGGTTAATCCAGTTAAGAATTTTGCCTACAGTTGGGGAATTCTTCCGTTGGATTTTTTAAACGGAATTAAGAACGATCCCCAAAATATTATTTTATTAAATGATGATTATCGTTACGCAAATGATTTCAATATGTCCACTAAATTTGATTTAATTACCGGTCAAAATGAAATTAGAGAGTACATGATTAACAATAAAATTAGTACCAAGAAATGGGTTGATTTTAGAAACCGGGAGGATCTGGATTCTTTAAATGAGGATGAAATCGCAGATTTATTGTACTTGAGTCACATGGGTATCCCACTCAATCAAACGAGTCCATTTTCGGTTAAATTGAAGAATCAATTTGTGTTTTTGGGTGAATCCACTGGCTTTACAAAGGTATACATGCGTCATTTTAGTGCCATTAATCAAATTTTAGCTGTCTGCATTAAACGGCATCTAAAAAAGCAGTGGAACAGTAGACGAATGTTCGTAAAGTCAGTGCCGTTTAGGGATATCGACGAACGTACCATGACCAAGTTGTTAAAACTGGGAATTACGGGAGTTATTATTCCGTGTGATATGATAGTTATGAAGAGACCAAAGCTTGAGATTCCCTTAATGAGACACAAAAAACGATCTCCAAAGGTAATTTGGAACTCTTATGACCAGTTGAAAAGTGGAGCCTTTAAAGTTGGTCAAATTACTTATGATATTTCCACTAAAACGTGGGAACTTCAAAGAGACGTTGATGATGAGGGAGAATTAAACGATTTGGTTTAAACCAGCTGAGTCGCTTTTTTATTGATTTTTTTCTGATATACTTTAAATGCATTTACATCGAATTAAGAGGAGTTTTTGTTATGAAAATGAACCTTTTAGAGGTTGCAAAATCCGTTAATGGTGACTTGAATTCAAAAAAATACGAAAACGTTGAAATAACGGGAGTTTCGTTTGATAGTCGGAAGTTAAAACCGCATGATCTTTTTGTTCCACTCACTGGGAATCACGATGGGCACGATTTCATTGCTAGTGCCATCAAAAACGGGGCTAACGCAACGTTTTGGAGTCAAAGTCGAATTAGTGATGTTCCGAAGGATTTTCCGGTTATTTTAGTCGATGACACACTAAAAGCCCTACAGGATCTCAGTCGACACTATTTAAATAAGATTAATCCTAAAGTGGTGGCAATTACCGGAAGTAATGGCAAGACCACTACTAAAGACATGATTGCTTCAATTCTTACCACTCAGTTTAATGTTACTAAGACGCACGCTAACTTTAATAATGAGATTGGAGTCCCAATTACGATCCTTTCCATGGAATCTAACACAGAATATTTGGTGGTAGAGATGGGGATGGATCGACCCGGCCAACTTGACTTTTTAAGTAAGCTAGTTAAACCAGATATCGCTGTCATTACCATGATTGGTGAAGCTCACATTGAATTTTTCGGAACCCGTGCTAAGATTGCTGATGCCAAAATGGAGATTACCCATGGACTTAGACCAGATGGGGTGTTTGTCTATGACGGTGATGAACCCTTATTAAACGAACGGGCTAAATCACTTGACGTTGAAAAGTTGACCTTTGGAAGAAAAGACACTAATGATATTTACCCAAAGGATGTCTATGACGGCGACCACGAAACGACGTTTAAGACCAATCGGTTTGGAAACATGAAATTCACCATTCCGCTAATTGGTGACTATAACGTCAACAATGCCCTTGCTTCCATTGAAGTTGGTGAACTAGCGGAAATCCTGCCGGCCAACATGAAATCAGCACTAGACCATGCCAGTTTTACTAATAATCGAACTGAATGGGTTAAGGGTCAAAATGGTGAAATGATTTTAAGTGACGTATATAATTCGAACCCATCAGCTCTAAAAGCCGTTTTAAAGGCGTTTCAATCCACTCATTTACAAGGGAAGCGAGTTGCAGTTCTAGGTGACATGCTGGAACTTGGTGATAAGGGAGTGGAGATGCATGAGGATATTTCTGATGCAATCGATCCGCAATTGATTAACCAGGTTTACCTAGTTGGACCACTTATGAAGTCTTTATATCAAATGTTGCAAAAAAAATATCCCAATCAAAATGCCCTTCATTATTATCCAGTTGATCAGCTTGATCAATTAGCTAAAAGCCTAGACTCCCAGTTATCTACTGGGGATGAAGTCTTGTTAAAAGGGAGTCACGGAATTCACTTAGAACGAGTTTTAAAAGCGTTAGAATAGGTTCTTCGGTTTGTGAAATTAGGCCAGATGGTGTAATATGTTTTAGACACGTAATCGCTGAAGAATATAGAAATAAATGTGAATCAGACGATTTGCGCATTATGGAAAACGGATTTTTTCCAAGCAAATCATTGAATTCACAATTGTAGTTTCAATAGGAGGAACACATTTGAAGTTTAAAGATTTAGGACTATCTGATAGTCTATTAAAAGCCGTGGAAAAATCAGGCTTTGACGAACCCACTCCAATTCAGGCTCAGACAATTCCATTATTGTTAAAGGGTCAGGATGTTATTGGACAGGCTCAAACTGGGACTGGGAAAACGGCTGCGTTTTCCCTTCCAATCCTGCAAGAAATCGATCTGAATAATCCAGATGTGCAGGCACTTGTAATTTCACCAACTAGAGAACTTGCCATTCAAACGCAAAAAGAGATGCAACGTCTTGGTGGCGTTGAAGGAGCTCGAGTTCAAGTAGTTTATGGTGGTTCAGATATTCGCCAGCAAATTAGAGATTTGAAGAAGAAGCCACAGATTGTGGTGGGAACTCCAGGACGAATTCTTGATCACATTAATCGTCGCACCTTAAAACTAGGACACGTTAAGTACTTGGTGTTAGATGAAGCCGACGAAATGCTTAACATGGGATTCTTAGATGATATTGAAAGCATCATTAAGAACATTCCAGAAGATCGGCAAACTTTGCTTTTCTCAGCAACCATGCCGGCACCCATCAAACGAGTTGGGGTTCAGTTCATGAGAGATCCAAAGCAGATCACGGTTAAGTCGAAGGAATTAACCACTGACCTAGTTGATCAGTACTACGTTAAGGTTAAAGATAACGAAAAGTTTGATACAATGACCCGTTTGTTTGACGTTCAAACACCCAAGGTTACCATCGTATTTTGTCGAACTAAACGACGAGTCGACGAAGTTTCTAAGGGACTGATTGCGCGTGGTTATCGGGCAGCTGGTCTTCACGGTGATTTAACCCAAAAACGGCGAACTCAGATTATGAACGAATTTAAGAACGACAAGATTAATTATTTAGTGGCTACTGATGTGGCTGCTAGAGGAATTGATGTTTCGGGTGTCACTTACGTTTATAACTTTGATATTCCTCAAGATCCAGAAAGTTATGTTCATCGAATTGGGAGAACTGGTCGTGCCGGACATCATGGTACTTCAGTAACGTTTGTCACTCCAAATGAGATGAGTTATTTAAGAGGAATTGAACGACTTACCAAGGTAAGGATGCTTCCTTTAAAGCCACCTTCAGAAGACGAAGCCCTTGCTGGTCAGTTAAAATTTGCTGAAGATGATATTGAAAAGTTAGTAAAGAAGACGGATACTGCCAAGTTTGAGCGGGTCGCAAAAAAGCTCCTTGAAAAGTATGACAGT
This sequence comes from Fructilactobacillus sp. X7R4C1, assembly GCF_059901115.1. Classification (NCBI taxonomy): domain Bacteria; kingdom Bacillati; phylum Bacillota; class Bacilli; order Lactobacillales; family Lactobacillaceae; genus Fructilactobacillus; species Fructilactobacillus sp. X7R4C1. The sequence continues at coordinate 19,569 of NZ_JBWXVD010000003.1, read as the reverse complement.
GTCGATTTGGTTTCTGCTCTTTTGAATGACATGACAAGAGATCAGGTTAAGGTTCACATTACGGCCGAAAAACCACTTAAAAATCATGGTGGCTTTGGTGGTCATCGTGGTGGCGGTTATCGCGGTAAGAGAAATGACCGGAACAGTCACAAACGCTTTGGCAATCATCGCGGTGGTCACGACTCAAGACGTCGTGATTCACGAGGTCATAATGGTGGTAACCACGGTAAATCAAAGAATTTTGTTATTAAGAATAAGTAGCAAAGAGAGAGCCTTCTTGGTTCTCTCTTTTATTTAGAAAATTAATTTATTAAGTGTTATAATAATTATCAAAGAATAATTAGATAGTACTTTATTCGAGGAAGTATACGTTATGGCAGTGGGAAGAAATCGAAATGCACAACTAGTTATTGATGAAGATGCCATTTTTCATAACATTAGTGAGGAACGAAAACGATTGGATGCCAAGTCGGATCTATTCATGGTTGTCAAGGCTAATGCTTATGGACACGGTGCGGTTCAAGTAGCGAGGATTGCTAAACAAGCAGGAGCTACTGGTTTTTGTGTTGCCATTTTAGACGAAGCCATTCAGCTTCGAGAAGCTGGATTTGTGTCTGAACCCATTCTTGTTTTGGGTCTTTGTAACCTTTCAAATGTTCCATTAATTGCGAAGTACAATGTTTCGGTTACGGTGAGCTCGATTGATTGGATTAAGCGGGCAGCTAAGTTAGCTGAGCAACTGAAATTAAAGAACAAGATTAGGGTTCATTTGGCTTTGGATACTGGAATGGGAAGGATCGGACTCCAAACTGTTTCGGAAGTTAGAGATGCAATAGTTGAGTTGAACCGAACTAGCGAGTATATTGACTTTGAGGGAGTATTTACTCATTTTTCTACCGCAGATAGCGCTAATGATGATTATTTTAAGTATCAATTGGATAATTTTAACGAATTGATGACTGCGATTCCCGATAAACCTCGTTATGTTCACGTGGCAAATTCAGCTACTAGTATGTGGCATAAAGCAGCGGGTGGAAACATGGTCCGCTTTGGAGTGGCTGGCTATGGTTTGAATCCATCGGGGGTTGAGATTGCTTCACCATTTAAGTTGAAACCAGCACTGAGCTTTACCAGTGAGTTAGTTTACGTTAAAGAGGTTAATGCTGGTCGTTCAATTGGATACGGTGCAACTTATACATCCAACTCAAAGGAGTGGATTGGAACGGTTCCTGTTGGATATGCAGACGGAGTTCGTCGCTCAATGCAGGGATTTTCACTTTTAGTAGATGGACAGTATTGTCCAATTGTCGGAAGAGTATGTATGGATCAACTGATGGTGAAGTTACCACATCAGTTACCAATTGGAACGAAGGTGACTTTGGTGGGAACTGATCATGGTCATACTATTACTCTCCAAGACGTTGCCGACTATTGTCATACCATTCACTATGAGATTGCATGTGGGTATTCGGATCGATTGCCACGGGTGTATAAATCAAGTAATCATTTGAAGTAACTATTTGTAAGGAGGAATTCTCCATGACATACAAATACACGATTGATGCTATTTGGTCTCAGAAAAATGAAGAATATTTCACCAAACTAGGACTTTCTTTTGACAACCACAAAGTTGCCATGGACTGTGACTCGTTTGATAAAGACCCTCTAATTAATTCTTTAATTTATGGCTACTCAATCATGGCCAATCTAAATTCAATAATTGTTGATGAATATTCTCCATGTGAGGATGAGATCGCAAGACGGCTCTTTGACAATTATGAAGACGAGAAGTCACGGTTGTAAGTTTATTTATGCGGAAGGAATAGTCTATGGAAAACGTTGAAATTAAACGTGGCGATATTTTCTATGCAGACTTATCTCCAGTCGTTGGTTCTGAACAGGGTGGAATGCGACCAGTTTTGGTAGTCCAAAATAACGTTGGAAATCATTATAGTCCCACTGTGATTGTGGCCGCAATTACGGCTCGGATTACTAAGCCAAAGATGCCTACTCACGTGGGTATTACACCTCAGAATGCCGGAATTGAGAAGAGTTCGGTGATTCTGTTAGAACAAATTAGGACGATTGATAAGCAGCGTCTTAAAGATCATGTCACTCATTTAAGTAAAGATATCATGAGAAAAGTTGATGCTGGTCTTAGTTTAAGTCTAGGGCTCAGTCAGAGCACGCACGAAGTCTGATGATACATAAGATACAAAAAAGAACGTGGAATTATTCCACGTTCTTTTTTGTATCTAATTTTCTTCGATTGGAGTTTCTTTTGATTCTTGTTTTAGATCTTCAACTTCTGGAACTTTGAATCCCTTTCGTTCTAGAGCTGCAATGATGCGGTCCAGACGATCCTTAGTCACCTTAGACGGGAGGGTAAACATGGTTCGATAGACCGTTTTACCAGAACGATCAACTGAATCCAAGCTGATCACACTTGAAATGGCGGTATATCTAGTAATAATGTGAGCCATCTCTTCTAAGTCCCCACGTTCACCAGGTGAGACAACTGAAATCACGTAGCTACCAAATTTCACGTTCCATGATTGTGACAAGCTTTCCATCAATTTCGTGTGAGTTAAAATGCCATAAAAATTATTGAACTCGTCAAGAACGGCAATGTATGGAAGATCCTTAATCGTAAAGAAGACCTTGAAAAAAGCTGAATTCAGGTTAACAAATTTAGTTTCGTTTCTAATCAGGGTCATAACCGAGTCGGACATCTTGCCGCCATCGGCTTCGTGTTTGTAGATGTGCATGCGATAAATGTTACCCTTGAAGGCTTTATGAGTGGCATCTAAAACGGGAATGCAACGAAAATGATTCTTTTCCATTAATTTTAATGCGGTGTCGAGATCAGTGTTTTCATCAACAGTAATCAGGTCACTTTTAGGTTTAACTAAAGATTGCAAAATCATGGTTAAGGCTCCTCACATAAGTAATTTCTAATTAATATTAACACAAAATAACTGGGAGCATAAAAAAACAGACATAAATGTCTGTTCTTTTTAAACTTATTTTTAAAGGTTGATGGTCTTCATACCTTTAGCAATGGTTTCTTTTAAAGTTTTAGCTGAAGCACTCATCTTGTCTTTTTCGTCATCACTTAATGGAACTTCAAGGACTTTGGCAACTCCTGAAGCATTAACAATGGCAGGAGTTCCAATGTAAATATCGGACAAACCGTATTCACCATTCATTGGGGCACCGATTGGTAAAACGGTGTTTTCGTCTCTTAAAATGGCCTTTGAAATTCTCATCAAAGCAGTTCCAACTCCGTAGAAAGTAGCACCCTTCTTGTTAATGATGTCGTAGGCCTTGTTTCTAGTTTCGGCTTCCATTTTCAATAAGTCGTCCTTGCTAACACCATTTTGTTTAGCAAATTCAACCAATGGAACGTTTCCGATTGAAGCTTCATCAATATCAGCAAATTCTGAATCACCGTGTTCACCCATAACGTAAGCATTAACGCTTTGTGGGTTAACGTTTAACTTCTTACCAACGGCAACTTGGAAACGTGAGGTATCAAGTGATGTACCTGAACCAAAGACACGGTTTTTAGGAAAGCCAGAAATCTTTTGGGTTGCGTAGGTTAAAATGTCAACTGGGTTAGCAGCAATTAAGAAGATTCCATCAAAACCAGAATCAACAACTGGCTTAACGATGGTAGTCAAAATCTTCAAGTTTTTGTTAACCAGGTCAAGTCTAGTTTCACCGGGTTTTTGTGGAGCTCCAGCAGTGATCACAACTAAATCAGCGTCTTTACAGTCACTGTAGTCACCAGAGTAGATCTTTTTTGGAGAAGTGAAAGGTTGGGCATCTTCAAGGTCCAATGCGTCTCCTTCAGTTCTGTTTTTGTCGATATCAACAACGACAAATTCTTCGGCGATCCCTTGTTGCATCATTGCGAATGCGTATGATGAACCAACGGCACCATCACCAACTAAAACAACTTTTTCGTGTTTTTCAGCCATAATATTTCTCCCTTTTGAAATTAGTTTGTTCACAAACTGATTATATCATGAACGAATTTATTTATACAGAACCATATTCTTAATGGTACGGGATCAGCTCAAATCGTTAATCTATTATGATACAATAAACATGATTAAGCCGAGTGAGTAATTATTCATTTCGGCCATTTTAGGTTAATTAGAAGTAAATGGGAGACAATAGCAATGAAAATGATTGTGGGATTAGGCAACGTTGGTGCTGAATTTGATGGTACCAGGCATAACACGGGGTTTATGGTGGTTGATAAGTTTGCTGATCAAAACCAGATTGCGATTAATAAACAAAAGATGGATGCCATGTATGGTACGGGAATAGTCAATGGTGAAAAGGTAATGGTAGTCAAACCAACGACGATGATGAATGATTCAGGGCGCGCAGTTCATCCGTTGATGCAATTTTTCAAATTAGATCTTGATGATTTAGTGATTGTTTACGATGACATGGATTTACCAGTGGGACGAATTCGGCTAAGAAACCACGGTTCGGCTGGTGGTCATAATGGAATTAAAAGTATCATTGCCCACCTTGGGACCGATCAGTTTGATCGGATTAAGATTGGAACCAGTCATCCCAAACGTGAAAGTGTTGTGAACTATGTCTTGAGTAAATTTAGTCTGGAACAACGGGCACCGTTTTTAGAAGCGGAGGATCATGCGGTTAAAGCATTAGACGAGTGGGTTTCTGGTACTCCCTTCAGTAAGTTAGAAAATCAGTTTAATTAATTCGTATAATTAATAAAAGAGGAGATGAGTTTTTGAAGCTAGATGAAACGTTAAAAGAAATGCCACAGTATGAAAAAATCAGTTCTAATCTTGCTCCTGATACCAAGCAACTGATCACTGGGACTAGTGGATCCGCTCGTACTCTATTATTAAAACAATTAATTAATGATAAGCAAAAACCTACGATATACGTAACCGATACGATGAACCATGCGGATCAAATTACCGAGTCTTTTAATGAAGTAATGGATTCAGATCAGGTCTTTGAGTTTCCAGCTGAAGAACTCGTCGCGGCAGAGATTGCAACCAGCTCTCCGCAGTATCGAGCTCAAAGAGTGCGGGCCCTAAACGCGCTTGAGTCAGGAAAACCAGTGGTGGTGATTGTTTCAACGGCTGGTCTTAAACGATATCTACCAGAGCCAACTAGTTTCAATCAAGCCCAATTACACGTCAAGGTTGGAGACGACTTGGACCTTATAAAACTTCAACAACAGTTGGTTCAAATGGGTTACGAGAAGAAGAACATGGTTTCCGCCCCCGGTGAATTTGCTAATCGTGGATCAATTTTGGATATCTATCTGCTTAATTCGGACTATCCGATTCGGATTGATTTTTTTGATACGGAAGTGGATTCCATGCGTTACTTTGATGCTGCTACCCAACGAAGTGTGGAAAATGTTGATGAGATTAGTGTGTTGCCAGCTTCTGATTTTTTACCCAGCGAAAGCGATCGCAAGCATGGAATCAAGGAACTTTCCAAACGATTGAACCAAACCATCAAAGACGACGGCAGTGACGTTTTAGTTGATAACATTCAACAGGTGATTGACGGGCTCAAAGGCCAATCGATTGACCAAAAATGGAGTGAGTACAGTCAGTTTATTTTTGAAAAGGAAACCTCAATTTTAGATTATTTACCTGAAAATGGGATGGTAGTCTATGATGACTACAGTCGCATAAGGGATGCTAATAAGCAACTTGAAAGTGACGAACAGAACTGGCGTGATTCAGTTGAAGATAATCATGAACTGTTTTCTGACCAGAAACTGTCGCTTAATTTTAGAACGGTTACTAGCAGTGACCATCATGCGACCCTTTTATTTTCTCTGTTTCAAAAGGGACTAGGGCGAATGAAGCTTTCTGACATCATCGACATCAAGGTTCACCCAATGCAGCGTTTTTTTGGACAAATGCCGATGTTTAAAGCAGAAATGCAACGTTATCAAGCTGAGAAACGAACCGTGGTCATTGCCGTTAGTGATGAAAAACGAGTGGAAAAGGTTTCGTCAACGTTGAGTGATTTTGGTGTTGAGGCCATTCAATCAACCACTGATAACATTATTAAGGGAAAGACTCAGATTGTTTCAGCTAACCTAAAAAATGGCTTTGATTTGCCGGCCGCTAACCTAGCGATTGTTTCTGAATCAGATATGTTTAAACGGGTGAATGAACAAGGGAAAAAGAAACGAGTTAGAAGACAGACCTTTTCTAATGCAGAGCGAATCAAAAGCTATACCGATTTAAAACCCGGTGACTACGTTGTTCACGTTAATCACGGAATTGGACGATACGATGGGATGAAGACTATGGAAGTCGATGGTAGGCATCAGGACTATATGACTTTGACCTATCAAAAGGGAGCTAAGATCTACGTTCCTGTTGACCAACTGAATTTGGTACAAAAATACGTTTCATCTGAAGATAAACATCCAAAAATTAATAAACTTGGTGGAACGGAATGGGCCAAGACCAAACGGTCAGTCGCTTCTAAGGTGGAAGACATTGCTGATGATCTGGTTGACTTATACGCCAAACGGGAGGCCGAGTCGGGTTATGCCTTTCCGGTTGATGACCAATATCAGGCTGAGTTTGAGCAGGCGTTTCCATACACGGAGACACCCGATCAGCTTCGAAGTACTGATGAAATTAAAAAAGACATGGAGAGTCTCCATCCGATGGACCGTTTACTGGTTGGAGACGTGGGCTACGGGAAAACTGAGGTAGCCTTGAGAGCGGCCTTTAAAGCCATTGAAGCCGGGAAACAGGTGGCTTTTCTAGTGCCGACAACGGTACTAGCTCAACAACATTATGAGACCATGGTTGAACGATTTAATGGTTTCCCGGTTAAAATCGGAGTTCTCTCGCGTTTTGACACGCCCAAACAGACCCGCCAAACCATTCAAGACCTAAAGGACGGAAAAATTGATATCGTGGTTGGCACCCACCGTTTGCTGTCTAAAGACGTGAAGTTCAATGACTTAGGTCTTTTAATCGTCGATGAGGAACAACGATTTGGGGTTAAACACAAAGAAAAAATCAAGGAATTGAGGTCGGATGTTGACGTGTTGACGCTAACTGCCACACCAATTCCACGGACTTTAAACATGTCAATGATGGGCGTTCGTGACCTATCAGTCATTGAAACGCCTCCGGCTAATCGCTATCCGATTCAAACCTACGTGATGGAACAAAATGAGGGTTCGATTGTGGACGGAATCAGACGGGAGATGCAACGCGGGGGACAGGTCTTTTATTTGCATAATCGGGTTAAAGATATTGATCAGACGGTCGACAAGTTGCAGACCCTTTTGCCTGATGCGCGGATTGCTTCCATCAACGGCCAGATGTCCGAAAATCAAATGGAAGGGATCCTGTACGACTTTGTTAACGGAGATTATGATGTGTTGGTTACGACGACCATCATCGAAACGGGAGTTGACATTCCTAATGCGAATACCCTGTTCGTTGAGGATGCGGATCGGATGGGACTCTCCCAGCTTTATCAGATTCGGGGAAGAATTGGTCGAAGTAATCGAGTAGGACAAGCTTACTTTATGTACCAGCCAAATAAAGTGTTGACCGAAGTTTCTGAGAATCGACTAGAAGCCATCAAGGATTTCACTGAATTGGGTTCAGGATTTAAGGTGGCCATGCGTGATCTTTCGATTCGTGGGGCTGGAAACGTGCTTGGAAAGCAGCAGCACGGTTTTATTAATTCAGTTGGTTATGATATGTATACTAAGATGTTGTCTGACGCTGTCTCCAAGAAGAAGGGCCAGCATCGCGTGGTTGAAAAGTCTGATTCAAAGGTTGAACTCGGGATTGAAGCTTATCTTCCGGCGACTTACATTGAGGATCAGCAACAAAAGATTGAATTATACAAGCGAATCCGACAGATGGATAGTGAGGAACAATTTACCGAACTACAAAGTGATTTAATTGATCGGTTTGGTGAATATCCTGATGAAGTAGCTAATCTGCTTGAAATTGACCGCATTAAGATGCTTGCCGATTATGATCTGATTGATAAAATTCGCAAAGATCAAAATAATTTAACCGTTACCATGAGTAAGGTAGGAACCCAAAGATTCACTAGTAAGGAAATTTTGAAAGCCATTGCTGATACGGATTTTCGTTCCTCAGTGAAAGTGGTTAACGGGTGTTTTCAAATTAAGTTAGTTGTTCAACCAACGATGAAAGATGCCGATTGGTTGAAACAGCTTTATCAATTTGTCAAAGGCTTGAGTAAAATAAGATTGGATCAAGAAGAACATGAATCAAAAGACAAGTAAAAAGATTGTTAGTGGAACCTTGATCCTTTCGGTAGCTGCCATTATTTCAAAGGTACTAAGTGCTGTTTATCGGATTCCACTGGAAAATTTTGTTGGAAACGTTGGATTTTACATCTATCAGCAGGTTTATCCTATTTATGGGATTGGGGTTGCGTTTGCCTTGACCGGTCTTCCAGCGTTTGTTTCCAAGATGATTGTGGAACGGGAGACTGAAGGGGAGAAGCAAACGTTGTTTTTCCAAATCATGGTGATCTTAATGATCATTTCGGTGATTATTTTTGGTGGATTACAGTTATTTTCATCAGAAATTGCTGCTTTAATGGGAGACTTTGAATTAAAACCCGTAATTCAAGCGGTAAGCTGGATGTTTTTGTTGATGCCCCTTTTAGCGGATGTGAGGGGGTACTTTCAATCTAGCATGCAGATGATTCCAACGGCGACTTCTCAAGTGGTAGAGCAGTTTGTGCGGGTTTCAATGATCATTGTGGTAGCCTATTTAGCAGCCGTCCAGCATTGGAACTTATACAAGATGGGGACGTTAGCAATGTTATCGGCTCCATTAGCAGCGATTTTTTCAGCACTTATCTTGGGATATTATGCACGTGACATACTTGCTCATTTTCACTTTCAAGATTTGAAATTTAACTACCTGAAATTAGCGAAGCAAATCATCGTACAAGGTGGTGTGCTTAGTGTTTTAGCTGCTCTAATGGTGTTAATGCAGTTGGTCGATTCATTTACGGTAAAAAATGGGCTGGTAGTAAGTGGTGTAAGTAATCTAATGGCTCAGACCCAAAAGGGGATTTATGATCGCGCTCAGCCCATTGTTCAACTAGGATTAGTGATTGGAACGGCCATTTCTTCAACCGTCTTGCCGCAGATGGCGTATTACCATCATGCTGGAAAAGAAAGGTCATTTAAGACCCTTGTAAAACACAGTATGCGCATTACACTGGTAGTGACGATGGCAGTTACCTTCGGACTGATTAGTATTATGCCTCAATTAAATCATCTCTTGTTTGGGAGTTATGATTTAGACATCACGCTTTCGGTATATTGTTTGAGCATCATCTTCGCTACGATGGTGACAGCCTTTAACTCGGTTTTACAGAGTATTGATGACTTTAAAAGTACGGTGACCGCTATTTTGTTAGGTCTAATTTGTAAAATAATGATCACTAAGTGGTGCGTAATTCATTTCGGAATCATTGGTGCTTCATTATCAACTATCATTGCTCTGTTAATCGTGTTATTAGTTAACTGGTATACTAGTCCAAAGCGGGTTCATGAGCACATTTTTAGTTGGAAGTTCCTATTAGAGGTATCATTAATCAGTATGGTAATGGTGATTGTCGTTGTTTTAACTGAATTCGGATTGAACCACGTCCTTGGAGATACCAGTCGACTGGTAGATGTTATTAAATTAATGATTGTTATTCCGATTGGGGCATTCGTGTTTTTAGGAATGTGTCTGAAAGGAAAAGTTTTGACGGCTTCGGAGTTAGCGATGGTTCCAATTATGAAACGGTTTGTAGGAGATAAGCAAAAATGAGAATTGATAAATTTTTAAAAATTTCACGGATTATAAAACGTCGTCCAGTTGCCAAAAAGATTGCCGATCAAGGGCGAGTCTTTGTAAACGGCGAGCCAGCTAAATCATCAAGTAAGGTTTCGGTTGGCGATCAAATTCTGATTAAGTTTGGAAATAAAAATTTAACCGTAGAGGTGCTACAACTGTTAGATACCACCAAAAAGTCTGATTCAGACACGATGTATAAGACCATCAGTGAAACCTATGATCGTGACTATCGGGCTGAAAATGATGAATTAGAATAATTATTGTTGAATTAATATTATATTCTGGCTTTACATGTGGTACTATGTTCATATAAATTCGTGGAGGCATTCCTGATGAACAGAAATAACAACGTTGAATACTTGAATTCTGCTTCAAGGAAAAGTAAAGCAAACCAACATCAAAGAGATAATAAGAAGTTAAGTAAAAGAACCAAGCGACTGGTTGCTCTCGTGGCAATATTTGCCGTGGCTTTTTTGGCGCTCGGGTGGCAAATTGTTAGTGGAATGAATCAAATTCACGGTGTGAATGCCCAAATTACCAGAAAAAAACAGGATTACCAGGTTGAAAAACAAAAAGAAAAGAATCTTAATGAACAAATTAAGCTTTTAAATAACAAGAATTATCTTCAAGAATTGATGCGAGCTAAATATTATTATACAAAACCAGGCGAAACTGTTTACAGTTTCCCACAGAATAGTAAGATTGGTAATGAGTAGAGGATTACTAGGATGTAATCTTCTTTTATTTTACTTTAAAGGATTATGTTATAATTAACACAACATTTATTAGGAGGAATGGCTTTTTTATGACAATTAAGGTTGGAGAGAAGGTCACTGGGAAAGTTTCAGGAATTACTAATTTTGGAGCTTTCATTGATCTAGGCGATCATAAGACTGGACTAGTTCATATCAGTGAGGTTTCTGATGGTTACGTAAAAGATATTCATGATATTCTGTCGGTTGGCGATGAAGTGACCGTTAAGGTTTTGAGCATTGGGGATGATGGTAAGATTGGCCTATCAATTCGCAAAGCTTCCGATCATCCAGAAAAAGAATCACATCAACATCATGGTGAACATAATCATGATGAGCATTCACACTACGGGCACTCAAATAACGGGAATCATGGACATCGCAGTGGCCGCGACAATCGTAATGGCCATAAGGGTAAGAATGAAAGCTTTGATGATTTGCTTTCAGACTTCATGAAAGAAAGCGAAAGTCGGATGTCCGTCATTAAGAAAAACACAGAAGGAAAACGCGGCGGTCGTGGTGGTCGTCGTAGTTAATGAACGAATAACTGGGCAAATTGCTCGGCTTTTTTGTTTTGGAGGTTAATTTGAATTTACGTAATCAAATTAATTCGTTGGTTAAGAAGAAACAGTGGTGGAAAAAAGACGAAAATGTTGTGATTGGGGTCTCAACTGGAGTTGATTCTATGGCTTTGTTAGATTTACTCCAACACTTAAAAGATTTTAAACCTCATATTATTGTTGCTCATGTTAACCACCATTTACGAAAACAAAGTGAGGTTGAAGAACGGTTTCTGATTGATTACTGTAAGAAACATCACCTTGATTTGCGGGTTGGCAATTGGAATCACGACCAGATTAGTAGTGGGGTGGAGAATCAAGCTCGTAAGTTTCGCTATCATTTTTTTGCGGAAGTCATGAATGATTTTAATGCTTCAGTCTTGTTAACGGCTCATCAAGAAAATGATCAAGCCGAGACCATCCTTATGAAACTCATTCGCAGTGGGAATTTGTTTGAGGTTCAAGGAATTAAAGAGAGTCATCCCTTTAATGGAGGAACGATGGTTCGACCATTACTACAGTTTTCGAAAGAATCCATCCGTTTGTATGCTAAAGAACACTCATTAACGTGGTATGATGATAAAACTAACTTTGAAAATACGGTCCTCCGTAATCGGATTCGTAACCAGGTTTTACCAGAATTAATTAAAGAAAATCCTAATGTTATCTCTCATTTTGCTAAGTTTGCTAGTAATTTGCAATCGGAACTCGACGGATCAAGTGGTTTCGCTCAAGCTGATCTTTTGAGACATGACTTAAAGATTAAAAGAGATTGCGTAAGTGCCGAGTACGATACAACGTCAATTAATCAACTTTCCATTTTACTTCGCGCATTGTTAAAACAGTTGACGTCAACGGTTACTCTTTCTGATAATCAAATTACTGAAATTTTGACTTTAGTTAAAGATTTTGGAAAACCACAGGGGAAATTGCGAATTTCAAATGCTTATTTTTTTGAAAAAAGTTATAATAAAATCATGTTTTTTAAACAATCTCCTAACAATTACGATGATCACCGTGATGAAAGTTCGTTTGTGGTAGAATTAAACCAGTGGAACCGCAACGTTAACGGATTTAATTTTGGTATTTTTGATGAAAATCATGTTCCAAAGGGAAACTTTTGGCGTCGAAGTCATTTTGATTTGGCGGACTCTCAGTTTCCATTGTCCAAAAGAGCCTTTAAACCGGATGATACCGTTGAACTCAAGAATGGCGGTCATCAGAGTTTAAGAAGATTGTTAATTAATCAGAAAGTTCCAAGTGCCAAGCGACGTCACGTGCAAGTACTAGTGGACAGTAAGGAGAGTGTGTTGGCCGTCATTGGTTATAAGGAAAGCAAGTGGTTGCCTAAGGGTGCAACTCACGGGTATGAACTTTTAATTACGCGAAAGGATATAACAAATGAATGACGATATTGAGCGGGTCTTATATAGTCAAAAAGACATTGCTTCTGCAGTAAAAAGGCTAGGGAAGCAGTTAAGTAATGATTATCGAGACAAAAAGCCACTAGTAGTTTGTGTGCTGACTGGGGCAGTGCTATTTATGAGCGATATTATTCGCCAGATGGACATATATCTAGATCTTGATTTTGTCGATGTTTCAAGCTATAAGGGTGGGACTGCTTCAACCGGAAAAGTTGAGCTCATCCGTGATCTTGATGGTGATGTTAGTGGCCGTGATATCATTTTTGTTGAAGATATTATTGATACAGGACGCACCCTTCAATTTCTTGAGGATTTGGTTTCAGATCGAGGAGCTAATTCAATTAAAGTTTGTACCATTTTTGATAAACCTGAGGGAAGAGTTGTCCCTGCCAAGGCAGATTATGTGGGTTTTAACGTTCCAAATGAATTTATTGTCGGTTATGGACTTGATTACAAGGGTTTTTATCGTAACTTACCGTACATTGGAATTTTAAAACCTTCAATTTATTCGGCCTAAACGGTCGTCCATTTAAAGTAAAAGTGATAACATTCTATTTGTTATCTTTTCGAGAAATTAGATTGGGAGGCACAAATGAAAAATAATAAAAATGGGCTTTTTAAGAGTAGCCTATTTTATATCATCATCTTTGTGGTTGTCATGGGTGTGATTATGCTTGTCACTGGTGGTGGCAGCGGATCACAAAGCACTCAAACTCAGGGAATTCGTTCAAGTCAATTTACAAATGATTTGCAGACGAACAAGGTTAAAAACTTCTCTGTTCAACCTTCTGGCGGTGTATATAAAATAACTGGTCAGTACAAGAAGCCCCAAAATGTTAAGCAGAAAAATAACGGGATTCCGCTTAATTTTAGTAATGGAAAACTTACCAAGTCGAGCAACAATACTTACACTAAGGTAAATGGATTCACTACTAGCATTTTAAAGAATGACTCATCGGTTAGTCAGATTACCAAGTTAGCTAATAAGAATAAGGTGCCGATGAGTACTAAAGAAACACAATCGAATAGCTTTTGGTTAAACTTAGCAATCTCAGTTCTACCATTATTAATCTTCATTTACTTGTTCTACATTATGATGAAGCAAGCTGGTGGAGCAGGTGGTGGCGCTGGTGGTGTCATGAAAGTCGGAAAGAGCCAGGCTAAACCAGTTAAGAGTAATGTTAAGTTTAGTGACGTTGCTGGTGAAGATGAAGAAAAACAAGAACTGGTCGAAGTTGTTGAATTTTTAAAGGATCCAAAGAAGTTTACTAAGCTGGGTGCCGTTATACCAAAAGGTGTCTTGCTTGAAGGACCTCCGGGTACTGGTAAGACGCTGTTAGCCAAGGCGGTTGCCGGTGAAGCAAACGTTCCATTCTACTCATTATCAGGGTCTGATTTCGTTGAGATGTTCGTTGGGGTTGGTGCGAGTCGTGTTAGAGACTTGTTTGCTCAAGCTAAGAAGAATTCACCGGCCATCATCTTTATTGATGAAATTGATGCCGTTGGACGAAAACGTGGATCCGGAATGGGGGGCGGTCACGATGAACGTGAACAAACCCTTAACCAGTTGTTGGTTGAAATGGATGGTTTTACTGGTAATGAAGGTGTTATTGTCATTGCCGCCACGAACCGTTCTGATGTTTTAGACCCAGCCTTAACTCGTCCAGGTCGTTTTGATCGGAAAATCTTAGTTGGTCAGCCTGATGTTCGTGGACGAGAAGCAATTTTGAAAGTTCATGCCAAAGACAAACCACTTGCTTCTGATGTTGACCTTCATGAAATTGCTAAACAGACTCCCGGATTTGTTGGTGCTGATTTAGCGAACTTGCTAAATGAAGCTGCCTTACTGGCCGCGAGAAATGGTGATAATGAGATTAATGCGGCTGATATGGATGAAGCTGAGGATCGTGTTATTGCTGGACCGGCTAAACGTAATAAGGTTATTAACGAACACGAACGTCAAATTGTGGCTAACCATGAAGCTGGTCATACCATCGTTGGTTTAGTATTAAATGACGCTCGAGTTGTTCATAAGGTTACCATTGTTCCAAGAGGTCGTGCTGGTGGATATGCCATCATGCTGCCTAAGGAAGACCAACAATTGATCTCAAAGAAGAACGCTCAAGAACAATTAGCTGGGTTAATGGGTGGTAGAACTGCTGAAGAAGTCGTTTTCCATTCTGAATCATCTGGTGCTTCAAATGACTTTGAGCAAGCCACTAATCTTGCTCGTGCCATGGTTACTCAATATGGAATGAGTGACAAGATTGGAACCGTGGAACTCGAAAGTCCTAACCAAGATCCATACGCTGCTCCTAAGTACTCACAGGAAACCGCAGCTAAGATTGATGATGAAGTGAAGTACTTTATTGATGAAGCTCATGGTGAAGCTAAGGAGATTATTGAGGGTCATCGTGATCAGCACAAGGCAATTGCGGATGCGTTGCTTAAATACGAGACGTTGGATGAAAAGGAAATTTTGAGTCTCTACAAGACCGGTAAAATGCCTGAACATTCAACTAATAGTGATGAGTACCCTAGTGAAAATGAAACCTTTGAACAAGCTAAGAAAGCCATTGACACTAAGGAGCACGAGCACGAAAAGAAACTTGAACAAGAAATTGATCATTCTGAAGAAAAACACGATGAAAATCATGATAGTAATTCAGATCACCAAGATTCTGATAATCAAGATCAATAAACGAAAAGAACGTTGGGATCAAAGCCCACGTTCTTTTTTAATCTAAGGAGGGAATAAAATGAATGATAAAAATGATGTATTAGTTAAGGCACTTACTAAAGATGGGATGTTTCGGGTTTACGGCTTAAACGCGACTGGAATTGTCAGTTATGTTCAAAAAATTCATGGTACCTGGAGTACATCAACGGCAGCACTTGGAAGAACGATTGCTGCAACCTTGATGCTGTCGGCCTCAGTGTTAAAGGGAAAAGAAAGTATGACTGTTCGCTTAAATGGACGTGGTCCAGTCGGCGGAATGGTTATTGATGCTGATGCTAAGGGACACATTAAGGGATACATTCAGCATCCTCACGTTAACTTGCCACTCACAAAGGATGGGAAAGTTGATGTTTCTAAGGGTGTAGGAACGAATGGTTTTTTAGAAGTTGTTAAAAATCAGGGAACAAGTGAACCCTACACTAGTGATGTTCCACTCGCAAGCGGTAAAATTGGTGATGATTTTACCTTTTATCTAGCAAAGTCAGAACAGATTCCATCAGCCGTTGGAGTTTCAGTTGACATTGACGGAGAAAACAACGTCCAAAGTGCCGGGGGATATTTGATTCAAGTCATGCCTGGTGCTTCTGACGAGGCAATTGATAAGTTGGAGCAGACTTTAAAGAATGCGCCCAGTATTTCGTCCATGTTAGAAAAGGATCCTAATCCTGATCACATTTTGAATGAGTTATTTGGCACGGATAATCTGAACGTTATTGATCATATGCCAGTCGAATTTGTCTGCAATTGTTCCAAAGAAAAATTTGCCAAAGACATTGCGGGAATTGGTAAGAAGGATCTGCAGCAATTGATTGATGAAGATCATGGGGCACAGGTTGTATGTAATTTTTGTGGTAAAAAGTATAACTTTTCGGAAGATGAATTGGTTGATTTACTGAATGAGAGGGATAAGTAGTATCAAAGAGCGTGCTGTCATACGGTTCGCTCTTTTTTGTACGGGTATGGTATTATATAAAATGTTTGGAAACAATTTAGATGAGGTGAAAAAATGGAGTGGAAAATTGGAAACGTAACGATTCCAAATCAACTAGTAGTAGCTCCAATGGCTGGAGTTACGAACTCAGCCTTTAGAATCATTTGTAAAAAGTTTGGTGCGGGATTAGTTGTTTGTGAAATGATTTCCGATCGTGGAATTATGTATAACAACAAAAAAACGTTAAGCATGGTTAACGTTGATCCTAATGAACACCCAATGAGTATTCAGATTTTTGGTGGAACCAAAGAAACTTTAGTGGAGGCTGCTAAGTTTATTGATCAGAAGACGGCTGCTAATATTATCGATATCAACATGGGTTGTCCCGTAAATAAGGTCGTTAAGACCGATGCCGGGGCTAAGTGGCTCCTTGATCCTGATAAGGTTTATGAAATGGTGTCATATGTAACTGCTGCCGTTAAAAAGCCAGTAACGGTTAAGATGCGAACTGGTTGGGATGAGGATCATGTTTATGCGGTGCAAAATGCGCTTGCTGCTGAGGCGGCTGGGGCTTCTGCTGTTGCGATGCACGGTCGAACTAGAAAACAAATGTATACCGGTCATGCTAACTGGGAAATTTTAAAAGAAGTTGCCGATGCATTGACGATTCCGTTCATTGGAAATGGTGACGTGACTACTCCACAACAGGCTAAACAAATGATTGATGAAGTAGGTTGTGATGCAGTAATGATGGGCCGTGCCGTTGAAGGAAATCCCTGGATTTTGAGGCAAACTGAGCACTATCTATCAACTGGTGAATTAATCCCGGAACCAAGTGTTGAGGAAAAAATCAACACTGCTAAGGAACATTTGCATGGGCTGGTTCGAATTAAGGGTGAATATGTTGGACCAAGACAATTCAGAGGTCAGGCAGCTTATTACTTGAAAGGAATTTCTCATTCGGCTCGAACCAAAGTGAAGTTAAACAATGCTAAGTCTGAAGCAGAGATGGACCAGATCTTCGATGATTTTCTAGAAAAAGATGCGATGAGAAACGCACGGAAAAATGCATAATTACGATGCTTAACTATGTTATTATGAATGTAAGTTACTAGTTTGGGGGATTTGAATTGGCACAAGAGAAGAAAATGAATGACCAATTAAAAGTTCGTAGAGAAAAGATGCAAGAGCTACGAGATGAGGGAATTGATCCTTTTGGTCATGCCTTTAAGCCAACTTATTTGGCAAAAGATTTAGACAAAGAGTTTGATAAGTACGATAAGGAAGAATTAGAACAAAAAGATGTCAAGGCTACGATTGCTGGGCGAATGGTAGCTAAACGGGGCAAAGGTAAAGTTGGATTTGCCGATATCCTTGATCGTTCGGGTAAAATCCAGGTTTACGTTCGAAAAGACGTTGTTGGAGAAGAACAGTATCATATCTTTAAACGTGCTGACATCGGGGACTTTCTTGGCTTTACTGGTGAAGTAATTAAGACAGACATGGGGCAACTAACCGTTCGTGCGACATCCATTACTTTCCTATCAAAGGCACTTCGTCCACTTCCTGATAAGTATCACGGATTACAAAATAAAGAACAAAAGTATCGTCAGCGATACCTTGATTTAATCTCAAATCGTGATAGTTTTGAGCGTTTCCAGAAGCGGAGTAAAATTATTAAGGCAGTTCGAAACTTCTTGGATAATAAGATGGACTTTACTGAGGTTGAGACCCCAGTATTACACACTACTGCCGGTGGAGCATCCGCTCGTCCATTTATAACTCATCATAATGCTTTAAATATTGATTTATATTTGCGAATTGCACTGGAACTTCATTTGAAGCGTTTGATTGTAGGTGGCATGGGACGTGTCTACGAGATTGGCCGTGTGTTCAGAAATGAAGGGATGGATAAGGAACACAATCCTGAATTTACTGAACTTGAGACCTATGCTGCATACTTTGATTTTCATGATGTAATGGATGAAACCGAAGGAATTTTTAGAGCCGCTGCCAAAGCCGTTAGTGATAATGGTAAGGTTACGTATCAGGGTGAAGAAGTTGATTTGAACCAAGAATTCGATCGAATTCATATGGTTGATGCCGTGAAAAAATATACGGGAGTTGATTTTTGGCCTAAGATGTCGGATGATGACGCTAAGAAGTTGGCTGATAAACACGGTGTGCACTATGAATCATACTGGAAAGTTGGTCATATCATTAATGCTTTCTTTGAACAGTTCGTTCAACCAAAGCTAAAGAAGCCAACGTTTGTCTATGGTCATCCAATTGAAATTTCTCCTTTGGCAAAGAAAAATGCTGATGACCCAAGATTTACGGACCGTTTTGAATTATATATTCTTGGTAATGAATATGCTAATGCTTTTTCTGAATTAAATGATCCAATTGATCAGCGTCAACGTTTTGAAGCTCAAGCTAAGGAACGTGAAGAGGGGAATGATGAAGCTCAGGGTATCGATGAAGACTTTATCGAAGCACTTGAGTACGGCATGCCTCCTACAGGTGGATTAGGAATTGGAATTGATCGTTTGGTAATGCTTTTAACTGACGCACCATCCATTCGTGATGTTCTCTTGTTCCCAACTATGAGACCAGAAGATAATTCTGATAATCCACAGGATGAATATAATAAAAAATAGATTTGTTTGATAGAAAAAGAGATGATTTTAATCATCTCTTTTTATTTGTACAAAAATGATTTGAAACATTGTTAGAGTAGCTTTTGTAAAGATTGATCACTTGTACGATTACGTTCATTTATTAGATGGAAAATAAAAATTGAAAAAAGTTTGACCTTTTTTGACCAAAAGTGTTGACAAAGTATTTGAGCGCATGTATAGTAGTAAATGCTCAGTGAGAGAGAAAAATGATTTTATAATAATTAATAAGTCACTGATTATGAACTAAATTAATTATCATAAATATTGCTCTTGCACTAAAGTGCAAAATACTGTATTATATTTGATGTTGCAGTAACGGTTTTGCCGATTGCTAACAAATAAATTTAAAATAATTGAGTTTATCTGTTGACATTTAAAACACAACGTAGTATAGTTATACATGTTGCGTTAAGGAAGAATTAAACAGCAACAATCAAGAGTAGATCTTTGAAAACTGAACAAGATTTTGATTACAAGTGTAAGGTAATTTTAAGTTGTAGAACTTAAGATTAAACATTTGCGAAGTCAATTCGCTTTTTAATTCTTTTGAAAAAGAATAACAACAAATAATAATGAGCTAGTAAA